>NZ_SCOO01000070.1:0-11762 GCF_005502415.1 Pseudomonas sp. G(2018)
AGTTCACGGGCGACCTCGTTCAGAGCGAGCAATTGTTCGTCGCCCGATTGCGCTTGTTGCATGACGGTGACGGCCGTTTGTACCTCGGCGATGTGCACGCGCTGGGTGGCGAAGGACAGTAACATCCCGGCGCCCCACAGCGCCGCGACACTCAGCGCCACGGCGTAACCGACGCGAACCGCGCCCCAGCCCAGGCGCTGACGCTCAACGGCCTTGTCACCGAGTACGCCGTCCCACGGCGGCGTGACATGCCATAAACGGCCGGCATCCGACGTCCCGCCCGGCAACGGCAAGCTGAACCACAGTCCGCGCAACGGCACGCCCCGGGCGAAAATGCGAAACAACGGCGCCAACGCCTGACGCCAACGGGCAATGCCCTCGACCTGCAGATCGCGGGCCAGGCGCAGCAGGAAATCGTTATCCACCGAGTCGTGCATCTGCAACCAGCCGGCGTTGCGCAACGGCACCACCAGACTGTCCAGCGCGGTGTCCACATCCAGCGCCGTGGCGGCTGACGGCAACCGGCAACCGGCCGGCTGGGTCGGGCGCCGGTCTTGCTTCCATTGACTGTCGCAGACCTGCCACAGGTGCAGTGGCAACTGCCAGCCCAACCGCCGCGCCAGGGCTTGCAGGTGGCGGATGCCGGTGTCCATGGCCCGGGCGTCGGTGGTTTGGGGCGTGTTCAGAGCCCAGACCACCCCATCCAGCGGGCGCCAGCGGGTCAGCCAGTGGCACAGATGCAGTACCGTGTCGGTCACAGGTTTTTGCGTGCTGCCCCCCCAAAGCAGAACAGTGTCGTGGCCTTCCAGCCAATGATGCGTGTCCAGACCGGGGGCGATGGCGTTGATCTGCTCGGGTTCGCCGACCACCAGGAATACGCGAACTTTGAAGCGCCAGAGCAGGCCGTGTTGTTCGCGCAGCTCGGCTTTGATCGCCGCGATGATTCGTGCCGCCTGCGTCTCGACGGATTTTTCCGGGGGCGTCTGCACTGAATGGCTAACATCACCCGCTTCAAGCCGACGATAATTTGAACGCCCATTCTGACGCCCCAACAACTGATAACCCCCGAGGAACATCACCACGATGAAGGTCGTGGCCGATATCACCGAAAGCCAAAGCGTTTGCCAGGCACTGCCAGAGACAATCCCCAGCGACTCGGGATGACGCCAGACGAGTACACCCAAGACCAGACCGGAGAGCATCAGCCCTACCACCACAACACCTATCCCTACAGAGCGTCGAAACTGCATTCGAGATCTCCTATTTCGAAAATGGAGTTACCGGCATCAATACCGTGCACCAGAGCCCGGCTGCGTCATCGCCGCCACTGAAAATGAATTGCGGCCCGGCACCACGCTCAATCGTTTGTGTCGCGGCCGCAATGGCCAGCCAGGGCGCGGCTTTTCCCGGATTGCCAAGTAACGCATCGAGGTTGCACACACCTCGCGGTGACTCGACCGGTATCGGAATCTCAAGCAACACAGACGTCATGGCGGCAGTTCGTTGCGCCCCTATACCCACCCGCCAGACCTGCTCGATCGACTGCCCCTCCAACGGTACCCAGTCGAGGGCCTGACGCGTGGCGTAGAGCAAGTCGGCGTCGGTGGGCTCGCGCTCCTGCTCAGGACGATGGAGGTAGGCGATCGGCGCCAGGGTGGTTTGCGTCAGACGGTTGCCCAACAACAAACCCACGGCGACCTCTGCCGAGCCTTCGGGCTCTGGAAGGGCAAACTGCACCACCAATACCAGCAACAAGGCCTGATCGTTGATGCGCTGGTCGAGCCACTGATCGACCGCCGCCAACCCGCGGCCCTCGACGGGCACCGTCGATTGGCGGATGCCGGAATCTCGCCATGCCTGCTGCCACACCCGTTGCAACAGGCCCTCCGGTAAGTCGCAATCGACTTCCAGCATCAGGGCCAGTGGCCTGTCGCCCGGCACTTGCGCCAAGATTTGCCCCAGGTCGATCAGCACCTGCGTCAGCACCCGAAGCAGACCGATTTCAGGCTCGACATCCGCGGCGCCCTGCAGGCGAGTGTGACGCAAAGGTCCTTCGCCCAACGCGCTTGGCTGGAAGACCAGAGCCTGAGTTCCGCTCAGCACGGCATCCAGTTGGGTTGCAGGCGCGTCTCCTGGATTGTGAAGCGCGGTGTACAGACTCACGCCCAACACTTGCTGGGAACATCGACCCCGACGAATTCTGCGGATCATGTCCTCTTCGCGCGCTTCATCCCAACCATCGGCAGCACTTTGCTGGCCTATGTAGAGCGCAATTCGCCCGAACCCCAGAACGGTCCAACCCAACAATGGCATGCCCAATGCCAGGCCCCAGAAACTCATTGGCTGCTCTCGCAACGCCTGGGTCGCGAATACAAACGTCGACCCCATACCCGATGCCAATAACAGGGCCAGCAAACTCAACCAGAGCAGGACACGCGGGCGTGCAGGTCGGGTTGCTGGTGCGGGAACGCGATCCAATCTAACCGGCATGACTAGTTCGCACCTGCTGCTGGCAGAGAAGAAATCAACACACACCCGCACGCACAGCGGTGGCCTTCGAATGCAACCGGAATGCCATTGTCGCGATAGCCTGCATGCCCCTCGGCGATCACGGTGTAGCCGTGACCTGGAATCGGACAACGCACGGGGTCGCCTTCACGAGCGACACCGATACCATCGAACCGCTTGGCGGTAGACCCCGAAAGCACAATGCCGCCACCGGAGTTTTTGTCGCCTATACGAATGATGCCTTTCATATCCAAGTCCTTTTTATAAATCGGTGAATCAATTCTTCGGTTTGTCTTGAATCAACACGTCTTGCTGTAAAAAGTCACCGTCATGCAATACAAAATTTGAAAGCCACAGCGGTCGCCCCGCCGCATCAACATTGTCGAACCACTCAATGGAAAAACCATGCAAATTCCACTGCAAAGAAGAGAAGTCGCTATCTTGACCTGGCTCTCCAGAGTTCTGACTTGCCATTGAGATCGAGCGCAAACAACTGCTCACTAATCTTTTTGTCTTTTCAACCAATATCGCGCCGGTGACTTGATAGACATAAAGCCAGATTTCGCTTCCCGCACCGCAAAGCCCACTGGGGTGTGCACTGTTGGAAGGAGAAACCTGAAACAGTGAAATATATTTCTCACCTTCAACCGGGTGCTTATCGCTGTCGTAAAACACACCTTCTACATCGGCAATCACCTTGAGATCATAGGCCGTGCCATCGACCATTCGCAGATGTACCTGCCCCTCATTGTTTTTCACCCATGATGTATTGATGCCGGCGTAAACAGGGTTGATCACCCATAGACCAAGCAATAACAAAACCAAACTTTTTGCGAGCTTATTCACCCAACACATGGTCGGCATAACACACCCCCTTGTATTCCCACGGGTGTTCATCGGACTGCCCCTTGGTACCTTTCGAGTACGTGTCTTTATCCCGCTCGCGCAACTCGGTCTCCGTCTGGCCCTTGTTCTTTTCCTTATCCATCGACCAACCGATATTTCCGGTATTGGAATCGCACAAGATGTTCTTTTTCCTGACCCAGGAAGCGGAAGCCGTATTCCATTCGTGATAAGAACCGCCGTTCCAGCGGCTGAATACCTCATGCTGCAACTGATCATCCGTATAAGTTCTGCCCGCTTGCCCAAGGTACTTCTTGGCAATGCGAACTTTTTCCTTATAAATGGACGAACCCGCCAGAATGTTGGCTTTCCAGTTCCACACCTGCTCATAAGTCGGTGCCGGGTTGGTCATTTGCGTGATGCCGTAATCTTTATCGAATGCAGCGATGGGTTCACTATCGAAGTTGATGAAGTGCTTGGAATTGGTTTCCTGCTCCAACAGCTTTTCAAAGCCTGTCATGTCGTCAAGGGTGGCGATGTAAGTGGCGACGCTCTGTGCGGTGGGATTCTGTCCTTTTATCACTACGGATCTTGTCAATGTCTTGGCACCGACACTCACCTTCACAGTCAGCGTGCCGCCCAATACTTTTTCGGAAAAACCAACGGTCCATGAACGGCTGTTACTGACAAACGATCCCGATTCCTTGAAAGTCTGTAAAACATTGCCTTTTCTGGCGCGCTCCCTTAACCCGCTGACTTTCGCTTCCCATTCGATTGTCCATGACCAGTTGTAATCGCCGGTCAACGCTGTTCGGAACTCGAAAACCATACTGGGCAGTTGCGCATCCTGTGTGATCTTGAACACTGCATTTTCGGCGGGCGACACCCAGGTTCCGGCGCGTCTTCAAAATCCTGTACCAGATGGACTTTGCTGATATCCAGCAATTCGATGCGTACGTTCTGACGAAAATCGGTTTGATCGATCAGCGACTTCACACCGCGCCAGGTTGACTCCACGCGCTGGAAATCAGGGTGATGCATGACGGCGTCGAGTTGGCGGCTGATCTGCGCATCCAGCGACGCGATATGTTCATCCAGCAGGGTTTTATCCAGACGCTCGACTTTGCGGGATGATTTTTCCAGCAACTTCAAAAAGACACTGACAGCTGCCGTCACACGCTCATCGGCAGTGACGTCCGAAAGTGCCTCGGCGTTCTGAAAAACTTCGATGCCACCCAATGTTTCGACCGGAGTTAAATTGATCTTCCCGAACAATGCGCCATATACACCCTGGCCTTCTTCAGACAACACTGTAGCGCCGCGCGAATGCACGTTAGAACTTTCTACCGACATGATGGAAATTCCTTTTTTACCAACTCGAGATAAATTAACGAACTTATTGCGATGCCAGTGCGGCTAACTCGGCTCGCAGTTCGTTGCTCTGTGCATCGTCCTTGAGGATGCGCTCCAGCTCATGACGAAAAGTGGCGTCATCCAACAGGTTCGATTTGAGGTCGCGCAACAGATTACGCATGGCCAACAGCGCACGAAGCTGGGGGATCTGCCTGGCAACCTGCTCGGGTTCGAAATCCTTCATGCTCTGGAAATCCAGTTCGACCGACGTATCGCTGACATCATCGACCAGGGTATTGGCCACCGACAGCTTCAACGCGGGAGAGAACTCGGCCAATACGCTATCGAAGTTATTCTTGTTGATGCCGACCTTTTTTCGTGCAGACAGCGCACGCTGTTCCCTGCCGTTACTGTAGTCACCCATGACCATCAACTTCAGTGGCAACTCGACCTTTTTCTGCGCGCCGCCGGTGTGAAGATCGAGCTTTATGTTGACCCGAGCCTTGGGTACTTCATTTTGAAAACTATTTGAAGCCATAAATCCTCCATGCAAACTCGCAACAGCGGTCGTCGTTAAGAACAGCAAAAATGAATATGTACTTCCGGCTGGGGGTCATCAAAGATCCCCGTTGGATACAAACGCGCCAGTCTTTTTGGGCAACCAACGATGAACGATATTATGTGGCCATACCACCCCCAAAATACGGCCGGGAGCCGTCCGACACGCTACACAGACAAAACCTACAAGCAATGTAGGATTAGTCAGACGTGATTCCGGAAGTAACTTACAGACAAGTATTAGAACCACTGATTGGACATGCCGAGCACTTCGCTCGCCGTGCAATCTCCTCGGTCTCGCTGCATTCCGCTCATGAATGCTGCAAGTCCAGATTCGCTCATTGCACTTGATCGCGATATAGGAATTTTCCGATTTCGTGGAGGGGGCTTACTCATGTTGGAAGACGAAGTCGCAGCCCTTGAACGCTGATTGATGACTTCGCTTACAGGGTGAATCCGCTATTTGCAGCAGCAGATAGGGAAACACGCACACGCTGAACCGCACTTGATACGTTCCGGATACGTCACGGTTTGACGCTGTTTCCTGGCTGTTACCTCAGCGCCGCTCTTGTCACTTCTGCACCGCCGGGCCGGTCAATACAGTAGGGCCTTCGGCGGGTTTTCAGGGTCATGAGGCTGTCAGCCCTGCCCTGCGCCGATCCCCCCATCACGGAAGAGGTGAAATCATGAGTTTCGTCAAAGTGGAAAAAAACCAGAGCAGTGCCCCGTCGGAAGCCGACATGAAAAAAGCCATGATCGAGTCGGGTGGCCAGCCGGGCGAAGTGACCGGGAACAATGCCGCCCGCACCCTGACTTACACCGGCACGGTCAATCACACGGTGTATGAGAACAAGCTGATCGACATTGCCAAGGGCAAGCGCACCAGCTGGAACTTCGTCTGGGCCGACGCATCGGCCAAAAGTACGGCCGCCTGATGACCACAGCGGGGCGGTCGAGCAACCGTCCCGCTGTTTCGCCCTGTAAAGCCCAGCGTTGATACAGCACCGTTACCCGCCTGTAACGCCAAGACACTTAGCCACCCTGCCCCCTATACCTAGAGTGAAGCCCTCAATGGATCGACAGGGCTGATTGCCCGCCGCCCGTTGATTGCCCAACACACCACCAAGGAAGAGGGAAACCATGAGCAAATCAATAGCTGTCAGCCAACAACACAGCAAGCAGCTTCACGACGACGTGCAAGATGCAGTCAAATCGATCATGGGTGCTACGCAACTGAAAACGTCGGACTATGCCAAGGTGTTGACGTCGACCCTGGCGGCCACGCAAAAAGTCGTCACGATCGAGATCGCCTCAGCGGACCTGACCCTGCTGAAACAGAACAAATACAAGTTGTGCTTTGCCAAGAAAGTGGGGACCGAAGACTACAACGTGGTCTGGCAGTCCTATGACGCCTACCTGAGCAACAACCAGTTCAGCTGGACGCCCCAGTATCAATTGTTCGCCTCCAATGTTTTCAAGGACAATGTGCAAGTCAACGTTTCGACCAACATCGTCAACATTGGCCTGGGACAAACCTCGATACTCGACAGCGCCGGCCTGCTGGGGCCGGCAACCACGGGTGGCCCTTCCGACTCTTTCACCTTCGTGAACAACTACGCGCCCATTCACCCAGGGGTCAATCAATTGTCCACTGGCATTGACGGCAATCAGGTCAGCACACCCATCTACGTTGCCATTAACCAAGTGGTCACCGGCAATACCGTTCTGACCCCCGTCGAGACCATCCTCGTGTGGTTCGAACAGAACGTGCAGACCAGCACCATGTTCAGTACCTCACGCTCCAAGTCGATCGAAATCGACCTGACTTTCGCTAACGATGCCGCCCGTCTTTACGAAGGCGGTGAATGGAAAACCATATAACCGTCACGCCGGGGCAACCTCGCGGTTGCCCCTTTTATTCATCGAGTGCCCCTTGGGCAAAATACCCCGCCAGCGACAGACAAATCGACTCCGCCAAATCCTCCTGGGTCGCAATGCCATACGGCTGATTGCGATCGAACTGCGCCGACCAGCGAATCCTGCCCTGCGCCACATCCACCAGCCGCAACGACGCCCGCACCCGGGCCGGTTCCACCCGCACGCTGCCTTCCAGACAATAGCTGTAACGCCCGCCGCGCTTGGGGTCCGTTGCCTGGACGCTGCTGCGCGCCACCCGCATCAACACATGATTGGTCCCGGTCTGCGCCTGCTCGAACGACTCGAACAACCGACAGCTCAACTCCTCGCACAAGCCTCGGGTGAAGTCATCGCCATCGCGGGTGATGCAGGTAAACGGCTGAATCTGCAGCACAGGGTGGCGAGCGCCAATCCCCTTGGGCCGCAGCCGCTCATAGGCCAGGCGATAACAACCAGGCGGTATGCTCAAACGCACTGGGTCTTGCTGGCCATTGGTGGCGTAATGCGCGGCGAGCTTGCGCCGCAACCTTCCGACCTGCACCCGCACCACCGGATCGTCACCGGTGCAATACACCGCCGGATCACGCCGAAACACCGCGATGCCGATGGCGTGTTCGGTCAGAGGCGTACTCGAAGATTGCAGATCGTGTTCGACCAGAAAACGCAACAGACTGCCCATCCGCCTGGACTTGGCAAACAACGGGCTGGCCAGCAACGACGCCAGCACCCGCTCCATCTCTTCACGATCGAGGGGCTCGGGAACCTGCGCCGCACTCGAATCGACCATTCGATTGATCACCATCGCCTGCCTCCGTGCAGGTTGTCGACAGGAATAGATGTCGTACTTCCGTGGATACGCTCGAGCCTGGAACAGCCCCGAGCGTTGCAACGACCAAGCGTAGCACCCGTGATGAGATCGGGAGGCAATTGCACTGATAGCAACCTGACATCCGACGAACGTTCAATCTGCACGCCTGCAAAATATGTAGGACATGTCTCTTTGTGGCGAGGGGATTTATCCCCGTTGGATCGCGAAGCGGCCCCAAACCCTGCTAGCCAACTTCCTAAGACAAATCCGAGTGCCCGGTTTTACGGCGGCTGCGCCACCGAACGGGGATAAATCCCCTCACCACAATGACCGCGCATGGTCCTACACAGCGGCTGTGACCGGGTTGAAGGCACCCAAATCGACTCTTATTGTGGGTCCTCGCTGACCGCAGTTAGCGATAGGGTTTCGCAGCCTTACAGAATAGAATCATCCTGCACCGTCATAGACAGCCAGGCCTACACGCCTGCATTCCACTTTATGGCGGCTGTGCGTGGGAGACCTTCCGGTCTGCCGAGTTTGATTCTTTTCTTGGTCTGCGAACCCGCGCACAGTTGCCACCCATTTTGATTCGCAGCAGAACGGTGGCAGTTCTTTCCCTCCAATAAAGAATCGAACCTTATGACATCGAATCAGCCGCCACGCCGCTTCATCCCCATGAAACAAATCGCCACCGACTACCCCGTCCTCCTCATCGACAACCAGGCCCCCATCCGCGAACTGCACAACTGCGTCAGCGAACGCCTGAACGCCGTCCTCCAGTACCTCAATCTCATGGCCTGCACCAGCCTCCCCGACTACGCCGAAAACGACGTAAATACCGTCACCAACATCGCCAGGATTCTGCTTCAGGATGTGCGGGATGTGTTTGGGGTGATCGAGCAGCGGGGGTTTGAAGTGCCTAAGCAACAGTGACCCTGTTTCAAGCACAAAAAAACCCGCAACTATTGCGGGTTTTTGATCGGGAAGTGATTGCTCATGAGATGCTCAATGACAGAAATTGCCGGCACTCATTACAGCAGCATTTGCGGACCCCAAGCCACTTCCCAAAGGTGTATTTCGAAATCCAGAAAGTAGCCGCGGAAAGTTGAGCCGCCCTTAAGACAAATTGAACAAACTATTCAGCCATGATCGCTTGATACTGCTTCTGATACTCGGCATAGGGAAGATTCTGATCCATCAATGCTTTCAATCTCGCGTCTTTATATTGAGCAGGTGTAAGCATTTCAACTGGAACAGTGGTTGGTGTCGAAGCCGAAGCCTGATTAGCTGGCGTGATGTTTCCAATGCATTGATATTTCACAATCATCTGACCAGCGGTGCAGTTACCCCAGCCGTCACGTACCTGGCAGTTCTGCGTTTGCCCACCAAATGGCTCGGCGCGGTTATAACCCCAGACCGCACATTTACTGTTTGCGATTGACTCAGCTTGTTTATAGTCAACGATCGGTGTCTCAAAGGGTTTGAAATCGTAAGCCATATCGATCGAGCCGTCCGCCCGGCTTCCGCCGGTTGCGTAGAAATCTTTACGGCTAGAACAACCCGTTACAACCACAGCCAGCATCACCAGAAAAAGCAGCTTGCGCATGAAAAAGTCCCTTTCAAATACGTGAGACACAATAATGGCAATACGCCTTTCCGGTGTCCACAAGAACGATAAGTGGGAGGGCCAAGGTCATTACGACCTGAAGCAACGCTTTCATCCAAACGGTCTACGCTCACCCAATCAAGATCTGACCTTTGCCAGAAGACGCGCCGCTTTCAGGCAAATCTCACCGCGCAGCGCACTCCAGCAATTTCCACATCTCTGGAAATCACCATGACCCGCCTCCTTTTGACCGCATTGACACTGATCGCTTTAAACCTCCCAGCACAGGCGGCGGTGACGCCATTCCCTGCCTCTTTCCGCATTCAGGACATCCCGGTCGATGGCGTCACGATGCACGTGCGAGTCGGCGGCAAAGGCCCGGCCGTAGTGCTGTTGCACGGCTTCGGCGACACCGGCGACATGTGGGCGCCACTGGCCGCCGATCTGGCACGGGATCATACGGTGGTGGTGCCGGACCTGCGCGGGATGGGGTTGTCGTCGATTCCGGAGGGCGGTTATGACAAGAAGACCCAGGCCGGCGATATTCGTGGGGTGTTGGATGCGTTGAAGATCGAACATTCGGTGGTCATCGGCCACGACATCGGCACCATGGTCGCTTTCGCCTATGCCTCGCGTTATCCCGAACGTACCGATCGCCTGGTGGTGATGGATGCGCCCGTGCCGGGCATTCCGCCCTGGAACGAGATTGTCCGCTCGCCGATGCTATGGCATTTCGACTTTGGTGGGGCGGATATGGAGCGGCTGGTCGCCGGGCGTGAGCGCATCTATCTGGATCGTTTCTGGGATGAGTTCGCGGGGGATCCGGCCAAGATCGACGAAGAGATCCGCCAGCACTACGCCAGGCTCTATGCCCGCCCCGGTTACATGCATGCCGCCTTCGCGCAATTTCGCAGCATTCGTCAGGATGAAGTCGACAACAAGGCCTCGATGGCGACGCGGCTGACCATGCCAGTGCTGGCTGTTGGCGGTGAAAAGTCATTCGGGAGTAACGAGGCCATCGTGATGCGCAACGCAGCGAACAAGGTCACGGAAGTGGTAATACCGGGGGCCGGACATTGGTTGATGGAAGAGGCGCCGAAGCAGACGATTGCGGCGATTCGCGACTTTATGTCGCCGTGAAGGCGTCACTCAAGCCGCAAGAATCCTGAGCCAGGGCCAGCGGGCCTGATAGCTTTTCGCCTTCTGCTCAAACAAGTCCGGCTGTGGATTTTTCGGGTTGATGCGCAGTATCCCCTGTTCCGTGTCCGTCAGACCGTTAGGCGCATAGACCTCGCCCGTTTCAACGTCCAATCCGATACAGGTACCCGCAACCAGGTAACGATCAATCCCGTCTTTAGCTGACTGAAGCTCGGGATAAGGCTTGCCAAAACGCTGGCCGTACCAAAGGTGAACGCGGGCCTGATTCCTGATTTCAATGTTGACGTCGAGGTCCTGGAACACACGCTGAGCCGAGTGAATAACCTCATTCTCGGCCTCCCAGGACAGGTCCGTATCGAAGTAGAAGACGTCGTAATCATTGATGCCCCAGTCCGCGGGTCGCTGCGACTGATGATTCCAGACCGCCTGGAACAGGCAGCCTGCGGTGAGCATGCATTGATTCAGGCCGAGCGCAGGTAAGCGCGAGGTGATTTGAGCATTGACTGGATTGGTCATCGCGATGCTGACCAGTGTTTCGGCTGTCAGTGTCATTTCCATTCCCTGGTGATAAAAAAGACGCCGCCAGTTTAACCCTTCGCACAGTGACTTTATTTCGGGCATAAAAAAACCGCATCGCTGCGGTTTTTTTTCAGTTGCCTGCGCTTGCTTAATGGGATTTCTTCGAGCCAGCGTTGCTCAACCCTTTCGCATTGTGGTCACCCGGCGTCGAGGCCGAAATGGCCCGGGCTTTGCTGATGCCACGGGTATCTTTGGATTGGGCGATGCCGGAAGTCGTGGTGCCATGCCCGTTATCATCGTTGCGCTCACTGCCATAGTGATTGCCGCTGGTGCCATGGTTACGTGTGGCCTTGCCCGCATGGTCGCTGGCCAGTCCTTTGCCGTGACCATTGCTGGTGGACTTGCCGGCGTGATCCGAGCCGCTGCGGCCGCCGCCAACGCCTGCGCCATGGCCGCCGCCGTTTCCGCCACCGTGGCCACCGCCATTGCCCT
>NZ_SCOO01000071.1:0-10226 GCF_005502415.1 Pseudomonas sp. G(2018)
GGTCTGTGTTAGGGGATGGGTCAGGGGATCCCCGTGCAGGCGGTGGGGTTCGTGGGTGATCGGTGCTCCTGCAGGTGCCGGCGGCGCCGGTGGCCGTGCCCTGCCCTGCTCTTCCCCGCGGCTGATCACGCACCTGGTGCACGTCGGTCGACGCGCCCGGGCCAGCACCTGGTCAGCTGCTCGATGCCGGCGGCGTCGGCGGTTGCTGCAGGTGATCGTGATCGAGGCCGGTGAAGCACATCCAGGAGAGGGGTGAGGTGTTGGCCAGCAGATCCGCGCTCGATCGGCGCGGGGGGTTCGAGCGACGTCCAGTAGCCAGCGTCATTCGCTTTTCGCTCTAGCACTGCTTATCTGTCAAAACTGCTAACACCATCGGTAGTAGCGCAATGCCACACCTGTAAACTACACAGAACTGTGATGGCGAAATCGAAATGATCCCACTGCGGACAATAGTCCGCTGACGACTTTAGTCAGAAACCCGACAATCCCGGCCTGGTTTCATGGGTCAACATTTTGAAAGCAACTCCTAAAATTCTTGACCACAACGTCGCATTTGGCTGCGTACTTGCTGATCTGCGCAAGGGCTTAGGGCTGTCTCAAGAAAAACTGGGTTTTGAGGCAAAAATGGATCGGTCGTTTCTCAGTCTCCTCGAGCGCGGTAAACGCTCTCCCACGCTTGATACACTAATGCGCCTTTGCCAAGTTATGAAAATATCCTTGACGCAGCTATCTGTCCTTATTGAGGCCGAGTTAGCGAGAAAAAATGAATCTCGCTGAAATCCAGAGCGCCAATCATTGCGCCCGATCTAGACGATGCCTGGTTACTTAAGCTGGCCGTTCAGTAGCTGGGGTACTTAGCTGCATGCCTTAAAACGTTGTTCACATATCCATTCTTGAAGCCTTTCGAGAAATTTCCAGTGTTGTAAGCAGAAAGCGCGGCTTGCAGCGCAGCCTGATCGTTTTGATGAGTTTTCGCAGCCCTCACATAATTACGGGTTAATACAACACCTCCCGCATAGGTATTTGTACAAGGGTCGAATACCTGCTCGACTGTAAGGCCAAGATTCACCATCGTCTTCGAGTTAATTTGCATCAATCCCATATCGATATTGGCGCCCTTGGCAATCAAGCGCTTGGCCTCCAGAATCGCCTCCGAATAGTTTCCGGCTTTTTGGAATTTGTGGTCGCCATTCACGCCGATCGCCCAAGGATTGCCCCCCGATTCCTGATGAATAACCGCAAGCATCGTGTTATTTGACACGAAAGGCGCGCACACCATCACCAGAGTTAACAAGTCCATCACCGGCTCCCCTGGGTCATAGTGAATCGGTTCATGGACATATCCGTAAGCCGGCAAAAGTCGGTCAGGTCATCGGGTGGTATTGCGCTCGATAGCAGAAATCCTTGCCAGGCGTCACAGCCCAACTCATGCAGCTTCGCCAATTGTTCGTCCGTTTCAACGCCTTCGGCTAGCGTGGTGAGGTTGAACTCTCGTGCAATTGCCAGAATTGCCCGAACGATGCGTCCATCGAATTCACTGGCAGTCGAGCCAATAAACGATCGATCTATTTTGAGCGTGTCCACGGGGAAATTTTTTAAGTAATTCAACGATGACCATCCGGTACCGAAATCATCCAGGGCTACCCGCACGCCAAGATCGCGCAGAGCATGCAGAATCCGCGCAGCTTTATCGGTATCGGACACAAGGAAACTTTCAGTAAGCTCTAACTCTAATAGCGACGCTGGGAATCCAGACTCCACGAGGACTTCATTCACACGAGCAGGCAAGGAATCCACAAACTGGCGACCCGACAAATTAACAGCGACCCGCAAATTTAGTCCCATGTCCTTCCAGCGGCGGCCCTGCTGCACAGCCTCTTTTAGAACCCAGTCACCGATCGGAGTGATCAAATTGGATTCTTCGGCAAACCGAATGAACGATGAGGGCGGAATAAGACCGCGCGTTGGATGACACCAACGAATGAGCGCCTCGGCCCCGACAATACGGTTGGTGTGAGCACAGAATTGCGGCTGGTAATGCAGGACAAAGTCTCCGTCTCGTAGCGCTTCCTTAAGCTCAGCTTCGACCGTGGCGCGCGTTTCAGCCTTTTCGTTCATTTCCGCGTTGTAGAACCGAAGGGTATTGCGGCCCTCGCCTTTACTGCTGTACATCGCAAGGTCGGCGTTCTGCAGCAACTCATCCACAGTTTTCCCATCGCCAGGCCATGCAGCGACACCCACACTCGCACTGATTTGAAAGATGTTGTCCCCGACCACAATCGGTCGAGAACAAGCGTCAAGGATGCGTTCGGCAACGATCGCAGTCTCTTCCATTGCGCGCAGATTGCTGAGCAATACAACAAATTCATCTCCACCGAATCTAGCAACGGTATCGCTTTCTCGCAGACACCCACGTAGACGCCTCGCGACTTCAACAAGGACTGCATCCCCCGCCGCGTGACCATAGGTATCGTTGATCTTCTTGAAGCGGTCCAAGTCCACGAACAGCACCCCGAGGAATGCTTGGTCCAAACGACTTGCAGCATGAATGGCCTGCTCTATCCGATCTCGCATCAGATCGCGATTCGGTAGGCCGGTCAAAGGATCGAATTGAGCTATTTGCCACATACCTCCGACCGCGTTCGAGTTGTCGTCGTACGGCCGAATAAGATAGGCAATGCCATTGGCAACCGTGGACCGCATAACAACAGCCCTGATCGTCGTTGCGGGATAGTCCAACCCTTCAGGTTGCACGTTGTTTGCCGCATTGAAGAAAAATTCACCCGTTTCATCGCCGGCCGAAATAAACGCGTCAAACTTTGAGCGTTGCTGATCGTCTACGAGCAAATCATGCATGCGAACCCGATAAAGCGCAGCGGGAGCGAAAAGCTGAACAGCGGCATTGTTTGCATAGGTAATCTCGTCTTGACCAGTGCCAACAAAGAGTACCGGCGAAGGCAACTTAGAAAGTATTTCTCTGAACATGCTTTTCCCCTTCTTCAATAAAGAACGTCGATCATCACAACTCCGGCGCGGCCATTAGATGCACCGACGCATGTACCCATTTGGGTTGGACTTACATAGCATCCCGAAACGCCAATAGCGCCGCCACTTCCATATCCGAACGGCGACATTCCACCAACGTAATAACCGGATGCCATGCTGTAACTCTGGTTACCGGGGTTGCCAACGCCATAGCTGTTAGCACCACAAGCACCGGGGCCACCAGCTGTTACATATGGCCCGCTTGCCACGCGATTAGGCGCGGGGTAGGACGGGAATCCAGAAGTGGCTATCGCACCGGGAACATTGCCGGGTACTGGCGTACCAGTAAAACTATCAACTCCCCCCGGAGTGGCACCGCTGCCACCGTCGCACTCAAGCAAAATTCCTTTGCTTGGCGAAACCAGCATGCTTGCCCCGCCAGGGTAGCCAGCAAGACCGTCATCACCTGGGGGTGGCGCATAAACGCGATACTGCGGATACCCTACAACTGGTGTTGCGGTCGGAGACGGATACATACCTATTCCACCGGCTCCGACCGTAATTGTCATCGTCTCTCCCTCGACGAGGTTCACGGGTGCGGAGAATACGAATCCGCCAGAAGGGCCTGTGGAATAGTGACTTGTGAAACGCCAGCCGTAACCCGAACCGCCCCCGCCAGCCATTGTCACCAATGCGCTTTTAACCCCTTGCGGTACAGTCCAGGTAGTTGAGGAGGTAAAAAGGTACCGATGCGCATTCGGCATATCTGTGGCTTTGCCCCAAACAATGCCATTACAACCCAGTAGCTTTCCGCTTGCGTTTGCTGCAATCAACCCGACCTGTGTACATGCCTGCCCCTCAACTGCAAGACCGGTAACTTGCAGCGTACCCGTAACAGATGACACCGAATTAATATTACCGGCGTTGTTAATATTGTGTTTCACACCGGACGTGTCCTGCATGTTGATATCGCCCGTTCTGGGCAGACTGCCATCACGGCGATCAAACACAAAGAAGCCTGAACTATCGTAGCCATTGCTCACGGAGATAAGGCCGGCGATGCCGCCGGGGTTTGTACCGGTTTGCGTTCCATTGCTCGTAACAAAAAGACTAGGGTTGCCCCCAAACGATGCCGGCATAGACACACCAGCGTTGCCAGGACTAGCAGTTGAGGCTGCAATTGTTGCGCGGCGGATGTCCACCGTGTTGTTGCTGGGATTAAGCAACGGAACCGTTGTCGTCACTTGGAACGGCAGGTTGCAGGTCGGCACCGTGCAACCGCTCGATGTGTCCACCGTGAGTTGAACTTTGATACCCACGGATTGGCCATTATAAATAACGGGGTTCACCGCTCTGGAAGCCAGAAAACCGAGGGCGTTCAGATCGGCTGTGGTGGGTGCGAGGAGGCGCGCAGGCGGAAGGGTGTAACCGTTTCGCGTGACATTTTGTCCAAGCTGAATTTGCGTGAAAAACGTTGTTGCATAAGTCTTCGTCGCATCGTTCACCGTTGACAACATCGCCCCAACAAGCCGAGCCCTATCATCCCGACTTTGGCGCACAGTGTCCTGCGCATACCGTTGCCCGTAATAAGCGGAAACAATGGAGAGTAGCAGCACTACAATTGCCAGTTGCGCTGTTAAGAATCCGGCCTGTTTCCGAAAAGGAGATAGGTGCGCGGCTTGTTTTCGTTTCATCGTCGTCCGTCCTAGTGGTTACTGTATTGCGCGCGATCTACTTCTTGGGCTAATGCAGCGAAGTTGCCCTCTTTGATTAGTGCAGTAACCTTGTTATCCCGCGGCAAAGCGGTGGCCACCAACTTGCCTTCTTGGTCAAAACGCTGATGCACCGCCAGTTGGAAACTGGTAGCTATCAACTCATCGGCATTTTCTTCGCCGGCCGCCCGAGCCATTGCGGCCAAACGTTGAAGGCCCGCTGGAATCGTCTTCGAATGCCCTGTGACTAACACCAGATGACCATCACCACTAAGTCGCAACAACTGCGCAGCTGTTGATGAATCGCGGACTTCGCCGTATCCCAACATCGACGAATCCTTTGCCGGAAAACAGCGTAGCGCAGCGTGAATCGCGTTCTCGTATCCGCCGACTTCGTCGGCGTCAATTTGTTCGCAATAACCTGGACCGTGCTCACCTTCCAACAGATCCTCTGGGGGGTCTTCAATAGTCAGGCAATAACCACCGTGAAGGCGCAATCGGGCTGCTATTGTTGCGGAGAAGGTGGTGGTCTTTCCGGCACCGGTAAGACCACAAATAAAAACTAAACCACCAGTCTCACGTAACTTCGACCCAAGCAATAGCGCCTTAACCCACTGCGGCAAACCCAAGTTGTCAATGTCAGGGCAGCTTTCCCGCAGCCCACGAAGCGCATAACGCCCTTTGCGCATGCGTTGGACTCGCCAACGGCTGCCGTCTGCAAGTTTTACTTTCTTCCGGTCCGGGTTATTGGAGACAGCGGAAACGAGCTGATCGATCAATTCTTGATGTTCAGCTGCCGCCGGTTTTTGCCCTGGAAAAACGATCGGCGTGCCGTGGCCGTCAGTTGACAGGTGCACATCAGTGATTAGAGGCATCGTCATTGTGAGTTACGCGCGACCGAAGGTGAAAATGATGGTGCTGTTTGGCGTCGAACTGCACTGTGTACCGACAGCAGTCAAGTCAACGTTGTTCACGCCGGTTTTAACCGCCGTGCCATTGATTGTGGCCGTCAGGTAGAGGTCATTGGTGAAGTTAGTCCCGATCTTGACGCATTCTTTTGTCGGGATATTGTTCATCGAGCCCTGCCCCTGGGAGCCGGACGAGATTGGAACAAAAGTGAGCGTGCCCCACTGGGTCAGCAAATTGCCCGTCGGCACGCCACCTGCAAACTCAACAAAACTACTGCTCAACCAACCGTTTTGAGCTACCTGAGCAGTAGTCAGGCTGTTAAACGAAGTTTGGTTTTGGTAAGCCGTTTGTATGGCCGGAATCGCCGTATTGAATTCGTCAATAATCTTGCCCGCGCGAACGCTTGCGAGAATGCGAGGCACAACTACAAACGCAGCGGCCGCAATCAATGCGGCAATCATCAGTACGATTGCAAGTTCTGGCAGTCCGAAACCACCTTGCTTGGATTTGCCGAGACGCGACAGACCTTTTTTCATGTTGTTCACATTAGTGATTTCCATATTGATGTCCTGTTGTGGGTTGATGGTCATAGGATATTGCTCCTTGGTTAGCGAATTGCTTGAATATAAGTTTCCATCGCTTGGTTAAACTCGAAGTTACCCAACACGATCACGCCTAACACCATGGATATGATTCCCATGGCAAGATAACCACTTATAACGGCCTGGCGCTCTGCCGCCTGAACTTCTTTATCGCCGTGATCAAAGGCAAGCATGCGCATTGCCTTATTGAAGTCAGTTCGTTCTGAATAGTCTTCGATCCGGTCCATCACACGGACGGAAAACAGCCCAGTGTCAAGTGCGCGTGCTGGCATGTTTGGTGTGAGCTCTAAGCGCTTTAACATGAGTGAGAGGTGCCACCCGAGCCAAGGACTTGCAAATTGCTTCATCCTTTCCATTGCCTCCTTCATGCCATGGTTGTTCGATTGCAAAAGAATGGCGAGAGAGACTAGAAAATTGTTTGCCTCGCGTTCGCGGTATGCCTTCCAGGGTAATAGCGGAATTTTGTCTAACTTTGAACGAATACGACCGCGCCAATTAGGACGACTCCACAATACACACCAAGACAAAATCACCATCCCAACCGCGAGCAAAACACCATCGTCCACAAGTGCATTAGATACTGCGTACAACTGACGACTGATGTACGGCCATTTTTCTAGCGGTAGCGATTGCAAGTTTTGAGGCGCAATTACCACTGCATACGATACGAAAAAGCCAATGATCGTAATGAACGCCATGACCGGCGAAATCAATGACATCAAATAGCTTGCCTTGATCTTTCCTGACAGTCGAATGGCGCGACCTAGATAGGTCATCGCTTCCTCAAGCCGGCCATCTTCTTCCGCAGCTGTTAGAACCATTACTTCGTAGTCGGGCACCGTGTGTTGCAGCGCGTGAGCAAAGGTCATACGCCGCATTTTGCGGAGCCAGTGTTCGTACAGCGGAGCCCATCCTGTTTTTCGCATACGCGAACGGGCGGCCAACTTTTTCAAACGCTCCTGATCTGAAGCCCCGTCACGTAAAGCAGAAGCAAAGTCTTCGTAAAACTCTTGGCGACTGTCGGAAAATAAATTAAAGAGGAAGCGGCACACCTTGAAATCGAGGTTCATAGATCAACCTCTACCAATTCGTAACTTTCGAGCGGCTCAAATTCCTGCTCAAGATCGCGCGGGTCGATTTGACCAGACGCCACTTTGTATAAGGCATGCTCAAATGCAGTTTTCCCGGTCATGTCCACATTATCAAAACGCGTGGTCCGGCTCTGCCGCCAATACAGTTCAGCCTCTTCGTCCAGGCCATCAGCAATTTTTTGCCGGATAACTTTGTCTGGAGTGATAATTTCCGCAACGACGGTGGAGCCGGTAATTCCTCGCCCGTTACAGTGTTCGCACCCCGACTCAGAAGAGCAATAGATATTGTCAGTACTCAAACGAAACTTGAGGGCCAGAAGACTCAATTTACCCTCGGGCAATACATCCTTCGCTGGAATTTTGCAGTGATCGCATAGCACCGGCAGAAGCCGCTGGAAAGCCAGAGCAGAGATGAATCGCCGAGCTGCCAGTACATGCCGATCGAGTCCGAGACGAAAGAGGCGTATGGCTACTTCGATTGCTGATGAGGTGTGGATGGTGGTGTAGATTTTGTGCCCAGTTAGCACAAAGTCAGCCATCATCTGCGTCATAACCCGGTCGCGGATTTCGCCGACCATGACATCGTCCGGGTCACCGCGAAGAATGTCCCGCAATACCCCGATGGCTTCATTGTCCCCGGCGTCATCATCTTGGTGATCATTGCGTTGAATCGAGATTTGCGAGACACCGAAGATTTTGTATTCAACAGGGTCCTCTACTGAATAGCGCTTTTTGGAAAGCCGTTTCGGGTCGAACTCCATCATTGTTTTTAGTGTTGTGGATTTGCCCGACCCGGTTGGCCCCGTGATCGCGATAAGGCCGATAGAACGACCAACACTAAGTTCAAGCTGTTTGATTTGCGACTCTTCGTAGCCAAGTTCTGCGAAGGTTTTGTTGCGTTGGCCAGGTGTTTCCACCGCCAAGATACGAATTATGACATCCCAACCATCGGCTACTCGGATGAACTTATAACGCAACTTGTACTGCGTGCCGTTCACCGTTGTGCGGATCATGCAACTCAAAGACTTCGCTTCAAGCGCGAACGATCCTTGGCTTCGCGTACGGGAGTCAGCCATTTGTGTAAACATGTAGCCGGCAACTTGTTCGCAGGTCACAACATCGAAGCCGTGGTACTGGTAGATACGGCTATGAATTCGAAACAACACCATGCCGCTGGTTTCACGGCAGCAAATATGAATGTCTGTCGTTTTTTCATTGATCGCATCGCGGATCATTTCTTCAACAATAGGCCGTACATCGCTGGCCTTGTTGTCAATGTCTTCTTTAGTAATCGCGTTATTGATTTCCGCAATCAACGCAACGTCAGCCAGCCGTTCTTGAGCCAGCTTGTAGCCAGCTTCTACAACTCGGCGCCGCAGTTCCATATGCAAGCGCTGTCCGACAGCGCCTTCGGAAGCGAGGATAATTGCCTCCCGGCCGCCGAGGTCGACGGCAGCCACAGCCGAAAGGTCGTTACCGACGACACCATGCACTTTAGTCATCGGTGCGCGGAACGCCGGCAAGTCATCACGCGTCTTCGCCCGTGCGGCCTGACGCATGAGCCCAACCACCCGAGCGGATTGTTGTGCTGCGTCTTCCAATGACGTTCCTTTGCGCCGGCGATTGCCTCGGAGGGTGTGCCAAATGTTTTTCATGATTGCTCCTGCAGTCAGCGAATGACTGGCGACATAATCGGCGGAGTGATGACCGAAGGTTGAGGCATATACGGCGCCGTTGATGGCTGGTTGCCCTGCCCACCTTGCCAATCCAGCATCACGGTTTTTCGCTGAATAACGCGATTACCGCTCACGCGAACTAAGGTGATTTCGAATTGCTTGATGCTTTCGAGCTTCCAGCCGTCAATTTTCGAAATAAACGGCTCTTGCATAGACACAGGCAGATGCCGTCCCTTGTAGTTGATCTCTGCGACCTCTTTGCCAACCAGACCCCAGATCGCTTCAACAGTGGGCTCTTGCTCATTCACTTCCTGTTTTGCACCTGGCAAGGGCGTTACCCCCCCGAGGCTGGTACCTGCCGCTTGGTTTCGGTTTTGCTGAATCTTCATATCCAATTCCGACTCCATCAGCTGAGCCTGCTTGCCAAGAAGCTTCCCGAAAGTGTCGGTGGACGTATCGAGTGGGGTCACATCGGCTGCGCTCGCCAATGCAGGCAACAGCAATATGGAAATGGCCAATTCACGGATTCGCATAGACGTTCCCCTTCAGGTCAAAGTTGAGTTTTTCGTTAAGCTCGAAAGTCACGGTCGTGACGTCGGCAACTTCGGGTAATCGCTTAACGAGGTCGCTCAACAAAACGGACGAACCTGTCGCATTAAAGGCGCCGAGCATCGGCACCCATTGCTCATCGGGGCTCGACACCGCGGGGTTTCCGGCTACGCGCTGCCATGCATTCGGTAACGTGATTATTAGGCCGATGGTTTTCGAGACTTGCGCCAGGTTGCCAAGGTCCATCCGTACTTTTTCGCGTTGAGGTAACGTATCTGCGGCGCGCGGTGCGGATGGAGGAAACGGTACCGGGATAGGCTGAGTGACCTTTTCAATGTCACCGTCGAAGGTTGGTGCTGGCCACTCTGCCGGTTTGGCCTTCATGTAGCCTGCCCATGTCGCAAAAGCCTGCGCCTTGTAGGTCAACGTGCAGCCTGGCCCTGCGCATTCAACTTTGGCTAACCTCCAGCCAGCCAGCGAGCGCGGAATATTGCTTGTCGTTTCGAGGTAGGCCGGCACAGTTATGCGCGCCGGGAGTCTGGCGTTGATGGCTGTATTCACCGCTGTGGCCAGCTCCAGCTTGCGCTGAGCGATATCTCGCTGACGTATTTGCGCCGCTTCTCTTCGGGCGGTCTCTTCCGCTTGGATTTGATAGGCGTAATAACCACACACCAAAATGACAAGCACGACGCCGATCGCAAT
>NZ_SCOO01000072.1:0-7846 GCF_005502415.1 Pseudomonas sp. G(2018)
CCGGTGGCCACCGCCAGGTGGCCGTGCCCTGCCCTGCTCTTTCCCGCGGCTGATCGCGCACCTGGTGCATGTCGGTCGATGCGCCCGGGCCAGCACCTGGTCAGTTGCTCGATGCCGGCGGCGCCGGCAACTGCTGCAGGTGATCGTGATCGAGGCCGGTGCCGATCGGCACGGCGCGGCCGGCGATCGCCGGTGAAGCATATCCGGGAGAGAGTGAGGGAGTTGGCCAGCGGATCCGCGCTCGATCGGCGCATCGGGTTTGGTCGACGTCCTGGGCGGGATGCTGGTTAAAGCGTTGAGCATCTGGCCATGGCGCTGTGCAAATAAAGAAGGATAAACCATTGTCTAAATTCATGGGCAACGAAAAAGCCGGCAAGAAGCCGGCTCTTAAATAGCTAGTCCGATCAGCGCATGCGTTGCGTAGCTTTAGTTTTGTGCAATGGCATATGAGCTAAAGAGTCTGTGCTACCGGTATTTGTTGGAGGTGGAGGATCGAGTGTAATGCGTATATTCGGATTAAGTCGGCAAGTGGCTTCTTGAATAGCGTCCCAATGCCGAAAAGGTACAGTGCCTACATTCAATGGACGGGGACTAAACTCAAGATCTGCCGGATGTGCAATAACCTTAAAGTGCTGCCACTCAGGTTGATTCATCAACTTTGCCACCAAATCGGGGCGTTGCATCAAAACAATATGCGGTTTAAATATTCCGAGGCTATCCGGATCCGTCCCTTCAGAAATAAGTATTCCTCTGAGCGTCGACTGAACCTCTTCCATAGAGCTTTTTGAAAGTCGTTGAAATGTAATGAAGTCATGATTTGCCATGTCCTCTGGTTTCATCATCAACGGATTTTGCTTTTCATTCAATTTAACTAAAAAGTCAATGACCGTAAAATCTAGGCGATGTTCATTCGCATAGCTGCGTGCAGCCATAAAAGCTTCCTGCTTACTTTGATATCCATACAACGCAGAAAAAGCTCCTTCAATGGAGCTTTTAGTTTTTAGTCCGCAGTCCTTTAATGCTATGGAGCGCGGCGCGTTACCTTGGTAAAAGTAAAGTGTCGATAACTCGATAATATGTTCGTTCTTTTCTTGCTCATTCGTGTTCGCTACTTTCACCATTTTTTGTCCAACCTTGAATCAGAACTTTCTCAACGCCTTGGTGGTCAGCAACAGTGCTCACCGCGTCGCGCATAAATTTTTGACTCTGCTTTGAAGTCATATTTAGTCTGCGCACAGCTTCGATCCATCGTATTACTGGTCTTCCTGGCTTACCGCCATGCTTGATCAAGCGGTAAGCCGACGGCGCTGACCTCCCGGTCAACGTAGCAAACATCTCTAGGTCCTGCGGGGCTTCAGCATCGAGTCCAAGGTAGTCAAAAAACTCCTTGATAGCGGGCGGATGCTCCACCGGCGAAGACTCCGGATAACTTTTATACGCATAGAGGCACAAAGCCACAGCAGGGTCGCTGATAGGAGTGCTTGAGCGCTCCTGACTGGTCAGCTCTTCCCATTTCGCCTTCTGCAAACCGAAAGCATCTGCTGCCGCCACTTTTGATAGCCCATTTTCAAGGCGCCATCTTTCGAGGTCGGTTCCGCAGATCGGTTGAAGGAGCTGTTTGGTCATGTCCACTCTCTTTTCATTGATGGTAGCAAAGAAGCATCACTCGGTAGGAAATTTCTGACTCGCAGGCCGGGAAATTGGTTTCCCAGCATGGAGATTTTACAGATCTTCCAAAATGCTGCTATTTTGCATAGTATACACAATACAAAAGAACGGCAGCACGCAAACGGCACCACCTTTGACCCTCGTTTTCAGCAGTAGTTCAGGACGACTGAAGGCGAGAGCAGAGGTAGCTATTACCACTAGCATAGGGAGATCCCCATGAGCGCAGAGTCGGACGCACAAATGCAACAATTTACGGACGCTGTCTACAGTCAAAACGACTCGGATAGCGATCTTGGGGGCCAATCGCCACTAGCGGCGATAGAAGCCCGGTCGGTCAGGTTTACCCAGTGGCGCGACACGATGCTCGGGGAGTCTGAAGCAGTCCCTGAAATCCCAGAACGATTGCTGCGCCATTGGGTCGATGGTGACATCGCGAGCTTCAGGCTTCTTTCGTCAATTGACGAGGAAATTGCCGCTGACAATATCTCTTCTAACTTCCAAAACTACGAAGCTTATCGCGTTGAAATGCAGCAGCTGGCCGGCGATGTGGCGGACAAGGTGGAGGAGCTCAAGAAGGAGAGTTTACGCCGCGGGATTGAGCAGGATCGCGTAACAGCCAAAGACCTCGTCGCCCGGCTGCGTGATACGGACGCCCAAGCGAAACTGCCTATAGATACTTCGGGACTCAACGGTTTCTCCGGCGGCGAGCAGCATCCCGATCATGCGCCAGAGTTGCTTACCGCAAGCAAAGTGCTTGACAGCATCACCTATAAGACACGGCCGGAT
The DNA here is from genome assembly GCF_005502415.1 of Pseudomonas sp. G(2018). Lineage (NCBI taxonomy): Bacteria > Pseudomonadati > Pseudomonadota > Gammaproteobacteria > Pseudomonadales > Pseudomonadaceae > Pseudomonas > Pseudomonas sp. G(2018). The sequence continues at coordinate 2,455 of NZ_SCOO01000072.1, forward strand.
GGGAGTGTCCTTTACCTGGTAAGCGAACGGCCAGCATTCATCGATCATGGTCGCCACATCATTGTCGAGGACAAAGCGCTCGATGACGAAGAATCGATCCTCGGCGCAATTCTTCTCGCCAAAGAAAAGTACGGCGGCGCTTTCTCCTTAACCGGGACAGATGAGTTCAAACGCAAAGCACTTGAAGTGATGCTGAAGAACAATGTCGAGGTTCGTCTTAAAAGTCCCGCTCAAGAGATGCTTTTGCGGGAGTTGGCCGTCGCTTATCCCAACTACAAACTCCCGGCTGCAATGCCCAAGCACACGCAAGGCGCCACTGGCGAGACAGTTCAAGACGAAGCGTTGGCCAGAGTTGAGCCGCAGGTCACCGTTGATTCCAGCTCCGTCCCCAATTTGGCTGTGGTTAAGCGTGAGGATCCCAAGCCCGTCAATCGTCTCGCCGGGAGATTGGTAGAGCACGGTGTTGCGCCGTACGACCATGAGAAAGGCAACAAAGACAGTTACTTCGTCGTTCTCGAAAACAGCGACGGTCAGTTGTCGACAACATGGGGTGTAGGTTTGGCCGATGCAATGGCTACAGCGTCTGTTGCAGGCGGTGAGATGATTGAATTGGTCAATAACGGTAAAAAACCAGTAACCGTCGTAAAAGATATCAAAGATGACCAAGGCATAGTTGTCGACACTCAAACTATCGACACTCATCGCAACGAGTGGATCGTTGTTACTGATCGGCCAGCGGCCGATGCGCAATTTGCCGATCTGAAGGAGGCGACTCCCCCCACTTTGACGTTGGTTGAACCCACCACTCGACCGGCCCCTGCTACCAGCGAGCTGACTCCGATTTCCGCTATGGATTGGTGGCAGGTGCAACACGCCGTAATTGAAAGTTGGAGTAGCGATAACAACGAGCGCGAGGTCTTGCTCCTCGAACTTGGGCCAGAGCCTGCCGTAGACACCTACTACTGGTTTGATAAGAGCGGCAACCAAGTGATTGCTCCATCCAACGCCAAGGAGCTACTAGTTGCCTTCGAGCATAGCCGTACAGCGATAGATTCACACACAGCACAGCAGGAGAGTCAGATGACAGAGCAAAATGCTAGTCCGGGTGTTAACCACGAAAACGGTGACGAACAGAAGCTGATTCTTCGAGGAGTCAATAAGGTAGGTGACGATTACGACACCACCGTGTTGCTCTTCAAAGGCAAGGGCGATTATCTCCAGGGCTTTATGAAAGTGGACGGCATTAAACATCAGGTCATTGCGCATCTAAATGAGCGTAAACCAGATGTAGGCACAGGTGAAATAAAACCAAACTTCATCAAATTGTCCAAAGTGGTCGGCCAAGGTGATGCCGCTAAATGGGAAGAGTTCGGCTTCGGTAATGCGCTGAACAAGCGTAATGATCAGAAGCCTGTTTATTTCGATGATGTGTTGTTCAACATCGGCGGCAAGACATTGAGCGCACGGATCACCAAATACGTCGACGACGACATGCACCGCAAATTAGGTTTCGTGCAGGACCGGGTTGCGCGTCCGGAGCGAGCAAAGGCTGGCGAACAGCTGGCCGAGGCAGCGGCTGACCCAAAGGCGAAGGCGCAGGCGGCACAACCGGAGGCAAAGCAGCCTCCGGCGGCGGCCAGCGCCCAAGAACCCAGCGCCCCAAAAAAAGCGCGTAGCCGCGCTCGAGCTTGATTGAGCTGCCGCCTTCTCCACCGAGGATCCGTTATGAAAATTGTGTTCAGTGCCCTTCTTCTTCTGTTTTGCATGTCTGCGAACGTGAATGCAGCAACGTGCCGGAGCGGTGAGGCCGCTGTTCGTGGTAGTAAAAGCGGATATGAAGAGGACAAGAAGGCGGCAGAACAAACCGTCGAGGACGAGCTCTCGTTTTCAGATGTTTTGGAAAAATGCGTAGGTGGCGTAACTGGAATCAAAGCTGGCCCAACATACGGTCCGTCAGAAACATTTGGGGACTGGGCTGAAAAGATTTTCAAACAAGTTTGCAGTTTAGCCCGTGACAAGATAAATGACGTGGCCGATGGCGCCACTGAGTCCCGGATGGGGAGTGCATTGCAGAATCTGTATTCCGATTACGATAAGTACAAACAAGCCACAGATGCGGGGACTATCAATTCCGGTTCACCTGGCACAGTGTCAGGAAGCATAGGAACGCTTACCAATTTTAATACTACGTCGGCTCCTGCAGCTGTCCAATCTTCGCAGGCTCCAGCCACAGCATCAGGAAGTACATCTACAGCCGATGACAGTGAATTCTGGAATGACATCTGGAAGTAGGACCATTAATTGCCTTAATTCCGTGATTCGAGTCCTCAATGGTGACCATGCGATGAGAATTTTTCGAATTTTAGTTATCGCAATTACTGCGGCAGTTTTTCCAATGGTAGGAAGCTGCCAAGAGCCCCCGCCTACATACATTCAAATTGCGTGGCAACAGGGTGTGCCCGCTAACTACCTGTATGCCATTGCGCAAACTGAAAGTAATACAGAACTGACCATTGGTGTTTATCCTTGGCCTTGGATATTAAATGTGGCAGGAACGCCTAAGCGTTTCGCGACGTTTCAAGAAGCATGTAGCGAGGCTAACAAAGCCGTTGCGAAACACGGCGGGAGGTCGGTAGACATTGGAATTGGTCAACTGAACTGGGGTTATAACGGGCATAAGTATTTCGCGACACCGTGTGACTCGCTCTTTCCGCGAAGAAATTTAGAGGTCGCCGCGATGTTACTGCGCACCCATTACCAAACAAGCGGGGACTGGCTTGAAGCTGCTGGAATGTACCACCGCCCTGCTGGAGGTGAACCAGCTCGTCGTTACAAAAAGGAAATCGAGCGTCGGCTAAGTAAAATTACAGTTGCACCAGGACAGAAGGGATCGTATGTCGTCACAAAATGAACCAGGACGAATTTCAATAGAAGGAGCGCACTCTGCGGAGAGTCCGGTGCAACACGCTCCGTTGATAAAGCCTTTTGAGTTTCAGGGAGATTTTGGCCCTCATAATTTCAAACGCTTCTTAAAGCACTGCGCTGACAATGGCGTTTCTGACTTGACTATCCAAGGCGGCGATTACATTTGGGCTGAAATTCACGGCCGTCAATGCCGGGCTACACTGCACACAATCAAACAAGGTCAACTGCCAACATTAATTGCAACCGTATGGCAGGCTGAAGTTGAGTCAAACATTCGCTCAGGTAAAGGCGCTGACAGAGCCCTTGAACTGGAAGGTGAAGAGCTTGGCATCGAGCGCGGTGGATTTCTCCGGTTTCGGTGCAACTTCGTTCAGGCTCGCGTTGCGAAGCTGGATGAAGCTTATTCGATCACGATGCGAATAATCCCTTCCGAGCTGCCTGATATTCTAAAAATGGGGATCGAAGATGAGCTCTTTGAGGCCATGTACCCTAGCCAAGGTTTAGTTCTTGTTTGTGGTCCTACCGGATCGGGTAAAACAACATTGCAGGCGGGCATCTATGGCTACGCAGGGCAGGAAATGCCCGATCGCAAGGTTGTCACCTACGAAGATCCGATCGAGTTCGTCCTGGGCGGCGCTCATTGGAAAGGCCCCCAGCCGTCCCAATCGCAAATCGGCCGGGACATAGCGACGTTCGCGCTAGGTTTGAAAAATGCAATGCGCCGGAAGCCAAGCATCATCGGTATCGGCGAAGCGCGAGACTTGGAAACAATGGACGCGATGATCGAGGCGGGTTTAAGCGGTCACCTCTGTTATGCAACGGTACACACCGAATCGGTTCCGGAAACGATCAACCGGATTATTCAGGTTTACCCTCCTGCACAGCAGTCGGCTGTCGCGTCGCGATTGATGGGATGCTTGCGAGTTATCGTCGTTCAGCGCTTGCTCAAAACCACAGATGGAAAGCGACAAGCCATCCGCGAGTTCGTGGTGTTTGACCGCGATCTACGAAATGAACTTCAAGCTCACTCATACGAGCGGTGGGCATTGGAGCTGCGGTTAAAGCTTGAAGAAGCGGGCGCCACTTTAGATGACAAGGCCTGGGCTCTATTCGAAGCTGGGCGTATCGATAAAGAGGAGTTTATCGAACTAGCCGGACACAAAGCTTTCCGTACACGTTCTGGAGTTGCTGCATGAGTGCTTCAATTTGGCAACACGCGGGTCGGTCCCCAAAAATTTTCGGTATCCCCTGCATGGCATTTTTGCCGATATTTATTTGGATGTTTCACTGGGCGTATTGGACGTTTGCGCTGGCTGTGGGCACGATCGTTTTTTTTGCCGTGCTCGCACGCTTCGGTCTGACATTTAAAGTGCTATGGGGCAAGGCTCTGCACTTTGTACGTGGATCGAGAATCTTTGCCAGGCCATGGTGGTATCGCAACCGGTTTAAGGATCTCGATTAGGGATTTCCTGGGTTACCATTCAATTGAGGCTCCGTAGGGGGCCTTTTTGCGTTCTTGCGGTCAAGGGTCAGCCCGGAAGCCGCATGCGGCGCACAGCCTGCTTGCAGGCGAGCACCGAACGGGTGAGGACTGAAGCGCAGCGGTCCCTTTACCAGGTGGCTGGTAATCAAGGCTCCCCCGGCGGTCATGGGGTTGCTTCTCCCCCCATGGCCGTTGGGGTCAGAGGCCGACTCGCTCCCTTCCTGGAGGGAAGGGCGGGGGGATGGGTATGGCCGCCGCCGGCGGCCGGTGTTGACCGTCATCCACAAATCCACGGTCTGTGTTAGGGGATGGGTCAGGGGATCCCCGTGCAGGCGGTGGGGTTCGTGGGTGATCGGTGCTCCTGCAGGTGCCGGCGGCGCCGGTGGCCGTGCCCTGCCCTGCTCTTTTCCGCGGCTGATCGCGCACCTGGTGCACGTCGGTCGATGCGCCCGGGCCAGCACCTCGTCAGCAATTTGGCTACTTTAAGACCGCTGGGGATGGATCGGTTCACGGACTGCTTGCAGGCCTCGCATCCGCTCATCGAACACAATGCGCTTTAGCATGTAGAGTGCGATCAACTCGCCGCCAACTTCTGTGCTCCAAGCTTGCTGGATCGCCCCATACAAACGATCTATTTCGAGCATTGAGCGCCGGTAACTCTCGACCTCAAGAATCAAGCGACGGACATCAGAATCAGGGTACTTAGTCCAATAATCCCGCAGCTCGGATTGGGTGACTGACCGGAAAGGTGGAAGATCGCGAGCCATACAAAAGACCTGTACAAATAAACAGTACCTACGAGAATACCTAAACGAGCCACGTAATGGATAGATACCGACGACTGACCTTGGCGCGGAATTGGTCAGTTGCACACAGTGACAACGCCTGACCACCAACTACTATCAGACCATATTGGTCTACAGCTTCGCGTTCTGGCGACCTATAAACGTCCTTGATCCTCTCTTTGAAATACAGAAAGAGTTC
>NZ_SCOO01000073.1:0-6189 GCF_005502415.1 Pseudomonas sp. G(2018)
CGTCATCCACAAATCCACGGGCTGTGTTAGGGGATGGGTCAGGGGATCCCCGTGCAGGCGGTGGGGTTCGTGGGTGATCGGTGCTCCTGCAGGTGCCGGCGGCGCCGGTGGCCACCGCCAGGTGGCCGTGCCCTGCCCTGCTCTTTCCCGCGGCTGATCGCGCACCTGGTGCACGTCGGTCGACGCGCCCGGGCCAGCACCTGGTCAGCTGCTCGATGCCGGCGGCGCCGGCGGCGCCGGCAGCTGCTGCACGTGATCGTGATCGAGGCCGGTGCCGATCGGCATGGCCGGCGATCGCCGGTGAAGCACATCCAGGAGAGGGTGAGGATGTTGGCCAGCGGATCCGCGCTCGATCGGCGCGGCAGGGGTGGAAAACGTACTGGGCCAGAAGCTGTATGTGACGAAAGACAGGGCGATAATAGGTACGTATATCACCGACATCTACGATCCGAAGGGCAAAACACGTTGGGGAATCACATTAGCTGGGTGCTCACCTTGCGAAATCCTGCGAATGACTTCAACCAACTCCAGAGGTCCCAGCTGCTCCTGGGTACCTAGATCCCAGAAAAACTGCGCAACCTTCACCAGAAGTACCGGATCAAGCTCTTCGTTGCCGACCACCATATGTACTTACCTCCTTGCGTACCTACGTACGTAATTACATAGGTACGCAATCCATTATTAAGGGGCGTACCTGCTAACGCTGATTGCCATCGCGATGGGGCGAACCCAAATAGGCATATTGCTGAGCACAAAGGTTTCGCCTGTCGCCGCCAGAAGCAGTGTCGTGCCCATAACATCGGCAATGGCCTTAGCGGCCTTGGGCGGCACAGCATTACCTATGCGCTGACGCCAATCGCTGTCGTTCGAGCCATAGAGTTGAAATAGCTCCATCTCATGGCGTCGTTTGATTTCGAGAGCGTCTAATGGGTCAGCAGACCAGTGATCCTCCGGGTCAAAAAAAGACTGCAATGCGGCAAGCTCAAGGGTTGTGAAAGGCCGATGCCAGGTGTTGTCCATCGAGCGAATAATACAAGTTAAGCGTTCATTGGGCTGTGGCAGACGTGGGTCCGCCACCGAAAACCTGCCGTTATCATGTCGAGCACTAGCTGAAACAACAGATGCTGACTGATCGTACCTGACAACCCCATAGTGCCCACCTGTAAGGTAGGGATCACCTTTCTTTTTTGCCATACCAGGCCGGGGATCGGCAATCGCGAAGCGGCCCTGTCCTGGGGACTGTTGGCCGGGTATCGTCCCGCAGCTGTCCATCCAGTGGTGCACGCCAAACTGCTGCCCATGGTTCCATCGAGCTGATTGCGCCACGCGAGGATCTGCAACCGAGAAAGCACCGTTAGTCGGCCCTGCTCGGCCGGTGATGGTTCCGCTACTGTCGCCCCATTGATGAACCCCAAGATAACCACCGCGGTACTCAGGAATGATGACCAGGTCGCGCAAATACCCGTCCTCGATCGCGTATTCGTTCAGACTACGCCAATCACCGCCAGCCTTGACCAACGCTAATCGAACCCAGGTTTGCCATTGCAGCGAAGGCACCCGGTGCATGGGGCCTGCTGCTTCAACATCACCAGCCAAGGGCATACGGCTCAGGACATCACCGATCGGCCGGAGGCTGTGCTTTGGTGGCTCATAAATGAACGCTGGGACCTTTTCTGTGTGCCGCGCGATAAGCAAGAATCGCTTTCGGCTCGCAGCCAAGTTACCGATTTCCCCGCAGTCATGTGCTGTTTCGGAGAAGGCATAACCGAACAATGACAACAGCTTCCCAATCTGATCGAGCAGATGCCTTCCCCTCGTTTTGAGACGTGGGACGTTTTCAAAGAGGATGAGCGGTACCGGGTCATCCTTCCACGCTTCCAACATCAGCCAAATGCAGCGCAGGGTTAGCTCGTTCAGGGCCTGGTATCGTGGTGTTCCGGCCATAGACTCTGGCAACAGGCCTGTAGCGCCTTTACAGGGGCTACTTATAAAGCAGGCATGTGGGGTGATGTTCTTTGCAGCGCGCCGAATATCCTCCGGGGTGGCTTCTTTCCAGCCAACTGGAGGCTCCTTCCCATGGAACCTGGTGTATTGATCCCTGGTGAAAAGATCCATTTGTGTACCCTTTACACCGGTAAGCTTTTCAAAGTCCTGCAGGCCATCAAGGTCAACGTCTACACCGCCGAGACAGATCCAGTCACCAACCAGATTTCCAACCCGAGGATTGGACATATTGAAGCCTTTGGCGCCGGCTCCAGATCCACAGCACATGTGAAAGTGGTGAAGGGGGTAGCGTATGGTCGCTTGTGCAGTCATGTATTGCGCTCCTAGACGTGGAATGTGTTGGAAGAAGCCAGGTAGCCGCCTGGCTTTAACCGTAAATACCTACGTACGTAATTACGTACTTTTGCAAAGCATTTTGTAGATACCACCCTGCAATGCGCTCGGGCAGCTGGTGATCGCAGCTGCAAGACGCCATACAGGCAGCTCCGAGAGCCTCCACAATGGCAGCTCGCGAATTTCATTAAGTGGCATCTTGGCAAGATCAACGCGGGGTTGCGGCATCGTCATATCCTCAATGGCATTTGAACCTGCGGGGTAGCAGGTAAGGGAACTATATTGCAGTTGCGTTATTACGTAAATACGTATGTACGTAATTGATTAGGTATTTACGTTGGTCAGGGGATTCGTGCGAACTCGTCGCGCCTCAAGGTGAGGGAGGTTCCGGCGGCCGCCTTCAGTTGGCCGTGCCCTTGCCTGTTCTTTCCCGCGGCTGATCGCGCACCTGGTGCCGGTCAGTCGACGCGGCAGGCTATCGCCGGTGATGTGAATCCGGGAGAGAGAAGGTGGCCAGCGGATCCGCGCGGGATTGAAACGCTACCGAGCGTTTGTCGGAGACAGGGGAGGGGAGGAGAGGAGAGGTGAACGTTCGACTTGGGACCGGGCTGCGTATATCGCCGACAATCGCACACAAAAAAGCCGCCATAGGTGGCGGCTTGCGTACTTACGTAACTACGTAATTACTTGCGTGATTTGTCTTGCTTAGTGAACCAAGCTTCCAGCGCCTCGTCGATGATGTCCGACTCATTCACTTTTTTCCCTTCGCTCTTCGATCGAGCAAATGCCTCATCGGCCAGACGCTCGTTGAACGTCTTGCGGATCCGGATCGTTTTGTTCTGCTTCTCATTGACGTTAGTTGGTACCGGGGTAGCTACCCGGGCCGACGCTGCTGCAGGAGATGGTTCAACAGCGCCTTCGGCGCCGCCCGATCGGAACTCATCGAGGGAGGGTTTGCTTTTCATTGCGTGATCTCTTCATAGAACGCTTTCATTTCCGCAATCGCTTGCGGGTCTTTCGCCAGTTCTTCAACTGTCCGGCCTTCACCAATCGCCCGGCGGAACACTACGCGCTCGCAGACACGAGCAGATAGTGCGCTGAGCTTGTTTTCCTGCAGCCATTCGAGCATGTCTTTGGCATCTTTCGTACGCGGATCCACGCGGGCCAATAGGACCTTCACGACAAGATTGGGGTTGTAGTCCTTTGCAATGTCCACCACCTCAAGCAAATCCGTCATCGCAGCGGCATCAAGGTCAGAGGCGCCTACTGGAATAATCGCCACATCAGCGAGCAAGAGGGCGTTACGAAGACCGGGAGCATCACGACCACCAGCATCAACCACTGTGTTCTGATAGTTGGTGACCAGGTGTTTGCCTTCGTCGTAGATGGCTTTACCACGCAGGCAAATAGTGACCGGCATAGGCAAACCCTCAGCTTCTTTGCAATCACGACGCCAGGCGGCCCAGGTCGCAGCGCTTTCCTGGGGGTCGCCGTCGATGAGTAGCGTTGGCCCCTTGGTTGCCAGATTGCATGCCAAGTGGATGCTGTTCGTAGACTTCCCTACACCGCCCTTGGTGTTTACTACTGCATACGTTGTCATTGTGCCCCCTTACATAAATAATTATGTACGTATTTACGTAACTTTAATGTTAGATCGCTGAGAAATCAAGGTAAACCCATGGACTGCAATGTCTCTCGGTTCGGTTTTGAATTTCTGCGACAATTGGTTTCTTGCCAGATCGAGGAGGTGCTCCTCGATCTGGTCTTCATCAAGAGCGTTGACCTGGATGGCAATCTCAGCCTCCTCAGGGGAGGGTTGCAGCGAGGCCATATTTACAAAGAGGACGACGTATTCTCTAAGCATTATCCCGAATCCTACATAATTACGTATTTACATACGTAATTAATTAATCAAATAGCAATCCCACGTTTCGCTTTTTCAAGAAGCCCTTGGAGATGTTCGATCGCTTCTTGATTGTTGCGGATGGCGTAGTCAGGAAATGCGGCTCTTCCAGACTCCTTGCGCTTTAGCAGATCGGCGATGTGATCTTCCTCAAAGCCCATGCATTCGAGCGTCTTCTCGTCATCTCTGGCTACGGCGTCGTTAGCGTCCAACATCATCTGCTGGGCGTCTTTCAGGCGACGGATTTCGGATTCAACCTGGTTTATAACCTCAGGATCCGGAGGTTTTGGCGCAAAAATCATCGCGATGCTCCTAGACGGTTTCTCGGCACTGCGAGCACTGGTAGCCGCCAGTGGCTTGCTGTGTTTTGGACGTGGCATGCGAAGTATAGTCATATTATGTACTTACGTAAATACTTACATACGTAATAAGTAGGTTGAGTTTGTCGGCGATATACGTGCCGCGAAACACAGCGTGAGAGCTCCTCCCGGAGCTCCCAGCGAATCTTTTTTTGCGTATTTCACAGACCTGCGCTGAGGCGGCAGAAGGCCGACACCAAGCCGGCGTTTAGCCGGATAGGCGATCTTGGGAGAGGAGGGGGGGCGCATGGGAAATGTCGGCGATATACACTTGGATGCTAAACAGGGATAGTTTTTTCCAGTTTTTCGTACCACGTGTAACCGTCAACCATGTTGCTCAGCTCTTCCGAGAGCGCCTTGTTATTACGGGTATAGAAAACGACCCTTTGCACCTTGTTGCTCTTATCCAAAGCAATTCGGTAGTCCGGCAGTGAGTCACGCTTGATGATGCTTCTGATTTCGGAGCGGAAACGCCGAAGATCCTGGCTAGAACCTGATTTTTGCCGGAGAATTTCGATGTCACACTTCCAAAAAACTTTTTTACCCGCGTGCTTTCTGGCCAACTCGTAGAGACGACGTTCGAGCGCTTGGCCCAGGCCGAAGTACCGCCGATCGATGGTGAGAACTTCAAAGTGGATTAGAGCGTTGAAGAGCCATTCAGAAATCGTGACGCTGACTTCCAGTGCCCCCTTGCCGTTTGCAGTAGTCCGCTCAATTTCATAGTCATCGATAAAACCGAAGCCTTTGACCTGCTCGACACCACCGGTAACGATGTTCGTTTCGAGGTTCGTACCTTTGAGACGACGCAGCATATCGACAACCAGGTAATAGGAGTTTCCACCTGGTGATCGACATGTGCCGGTCAAGAATCGATAGATGTCCACCTTTACTTTGCGAGCAAGAGGTTGACCCAATTTCCGGCCTTCGATCAATTGAGAACCGATGAAAAGCAGAAGATCCTTATCGAAAACCGTTGCAGCTCCGACAACAGAGGGTGTTATCCGGATCCGCTTCTTGGTGGTTGGGTTTTCGTATTCCCGAATCTCCGTGTCGTGTTTCTTCGACAGGGAAAAAATAGGGAATTCCATACTGGCCAAATCGTCTTTTACCGGCCATTCCATGAGATTGGCGTGAAAAAGATCGGCTTGTTCAAATGGTTTAAGGTCGTCGTTCGAGCTCACGCTCATTCCCCCCGCAAGGCTGCTGGTAGCAAAAATACCACCATCAGATAAATTCCGGTCACCACTTCACTTGCTGACCATCAAATCGAAACGTAACATGCAGAAACCCAAAAGTGCTCCTAGACGGACTCTGTCGGGTAGAAGCCCGAGTCGGTAGCCGCCACTTGGGCTTCGTCGTTTCTGACGCGCATGTTACTCAGATTACGTAGATACGTAAACACGTAATTACGTAGATAAACCCTCCCTTCGCAAAATCAGTCCTCATCTCGCCGCTTTGCCTGGTCATGGGTCAGCCCGGAAGCCGCACGCGGCGCGCAGCCTGCTTGCAGGCGAGCACCGAACGGGTGAGGACTGAAGCGCAGCGGTCCCTTTACCAGGTGGCTGGTAATCAAGGCTCCCCCGGCGGTCA
>NZ_SCOO01000074.1:0-6185 GCF_005502415.1 Pseudomonas sp. G(2018)
TTCCGCCGGGGTTCGGTGCCACGTACTGGACGCAAGATCTCGCTCCAACTGAGGCGGTCCTAAGGTCCGGTCAGCGGGGAAAGTCCCATAGTGGGAATGTGTGCCTATGCGTGAGTCCTTGGATTCCGCCGGGGTTCGGTGCCACGTACTGGACGCAAGATCTCGCTCCAACTGAGGCGGTCCTAAGGTCCGGTCAGCGGGGAAAGTCCCATAGTGGGAATGTGTGCCTATGCGTGGGTGTTTGGATCCCGACGGGTGCGGTGCCACGAACTGGACGCATGGTCGCGCTCCAAATGAGGCGGTCCTAAGGTCCGGTAAGCGGGAAAAGTCCCATAGTGGGAATGTGTGCCTATGCGTGGGTGTTTGGATCCCGACGGGTGCGGTGCCACGAACTGGACGCATGGTCGCGCTCCAAATGAGACGGCATCAAGATCCGGCCGGACCGTCTGTTAAGTTCCTATCAGGAAAAGTCCCATAACGAAATACGCATCTAGAGCTGGCTGGGAAGCCGTGTCGCGGTTGAATGTTCCTGGTGGATCGATTGAGAATCCCAATTAGGAAATATCATAACTGACACTGACTGATGTAGGCCTGGTCGGGTCATCTCGTAATGCGAAAAGAGGCTAAGCCTAAGAGTGTGGAATCGAATCTCGAATGTGTATATACGATCACCAGTTCTGATTGCATCCAAGCGACCAGGAGCTAAATGTTGGGGGTTACCCGATGGTTGATGTGAAGCATTTAATGTAATCAGCAGGTGGGGGTGCAACGCATGGAAGACTGAAATTCTGCCGTTTGATTCTCGGCTGCGCGATCCGTTTGATTTGACTGTTCGCAATTTGATAGCAGCTTCAGATTCCGCATTAGAGATCCAACGGTGGTAGCTTACAACGCTCGATGGTCCTGGTACGTTTTGATGTGGCTTAACCAGTCATTATTCCCATAGTGGGAATTGTTAGTAGTCGCTCATTAAATGATAGGGTGAAGGTCGAGCGGGACGCTACTAAAGAACATCCACTCTAATACTGTAGCTGACTTTGGGGTAAGGCAGGGGCTGTCGCTAACACGCAGTCATCCGCTTACGTTGAAGGTTCGGCGCGATTATCAGGAATTAAGTCGGATCCGATTTAATTTGCTGATGTAGTTGGGAGGGCACAAGCGGACGACAAACGATCGACTATCGGTCGGCAATCGTGATGACGGATTTCATGCTCATGAAGCTCCGAAACAAAGGAGCTACTTTAGGTCGACAATCAGACTACAAATGTCCAACTCTAAAATTCCCATAGTGGGAATTACGAAAGAGCGCACTCTTGTATGCCCGCCAAAAAAAAGCCCCGGAGGGCTTTCTGTAAGATTCTGGTTAAAGCTCGGGCTGCAGCTCAACGCAGTACCTTGCTCGTGTGACAGCGACGTAGAGTAGATTAAGTTCATCATCCAGATGTGTGGGGGAGGGTGGTCTGAAAGCGCTGGCCGATCGTGTTCGGAAATCATCTCTGACGATGACGTTGTTGAACTCTCGCCCCTTTGCCCTTATGCAGGTCATTAACTGAATTCGAGGATTACTCGGGGGGTGCCGATTCGAAAGTATCTTGTCCAGGTCGCGCTCCCTTTCCGAGTAATCTCTAGCTAGATCATAAATCAGACCAATCTCAGATAGTGGGTTGCTCGCGGCCCACTGCGCTAGATCGTCATGTGTTTTGAAGAAGGCATAAGCAGGATGCCTTGCGTCCTTTGACGAGTTCCTCATCAGGGCATACGTCGAATTGATTTTCTCCCGTATGTCACTTGTGTCTCCCGTAATAGCGTAGGACTCGCTCATATCCCCAAGAGCCAGGGCGTCACGGATAACACCCGTATTAGTGCGAAACAACCGGGTATGTGGTTCCTTTGCGGGCACCGGTCCTACGCGGCCTGCTTTACCGGCCATTCCACGTAGCGTGATTGGGGGAGGGGTGGACTTTTTCGAGAGAATTTCATTTGCGAGATTCGCTATTTGTGGGCCGAACCTGAATGAGAGGGTTAGTGGGTATTGCCGACCTGGAACCTTGAGCATTGCATCTTTTGATCCTCGAAACGAAAAGATTTGTTGCCCTGCGTCACCCACATAGCAGGCACGGCGTGCGAATGCGAGACAGGAAAGCATGACGTCTGTGGCGTCGTTTGCTTCGTCCATGTAGACCTGATCGAATGCAGATAGCCCATTACATCCGTCGAGTTGCCAGGCTTTAACATACACGTCATGGGGGAGGTTTAAACGGGTTTTGGCGCCAGGCCTCAAGGCATTGAAAAGAACCTGAGCATATTTTGCGGCAAGCTCAACCACGACAGGATCCTGAACCCAGGAAGGGATGTGATGACGGCTGATCTCGCGGTTGCTGCTGTAACAGTAATTTGAAAGCACACCAATGATCACCTTTGCAAAGTGAACGTGATCAATTGGTAGCTTTTTACTTTTTAAATCAAAGGCTTCAATGACATGCGCAGGGTAAATCTGACCGACGTTACGCCCATTGATGCTATTGCGTGCCCATTCAAATGCCAGGCTATTGAATGTTCGCACCGACGCAACGTCACCGAATGTAGCCTGTAGGTCTGTGACCAGGTTTTTACTGAATGCCAAAACAAGAAGCCGGCTTGCGCCGGCTTTACGGCAGTCTAAAGCTGCCCCTTTTAATGCGGTGGTTTTTCCACAACCTGCGCCAGCGGTTGATTTGATAACACCTCGCGGAGCGTCTAGGAGCTCCACTGCGGCCTTCCTAAATGCTGCCTGCTCCTCAGTTGGCGCATGCATGGATTTACAGCACCTTAGAAGGCACAGGCCGCGAACGGGAGTCTTTCAATAGTGCCTTAACAAGAGAGTCACCGCTTGTGTACTTGTCGAGCACACCTTGAAGCTGCGGATCGGTTAAGCCTTGGAGTTTTAGGCAAGCATCAAATTCCTTTTGCGTGATTCCCAATTCCTTCTGAATTTCTGAAGGGGAGTACCCCCAATTTCCCCACTGGGTAACTTTCCGGGATAGCTCGATCAACTCCGCAACAGACCGCTTAGAGACAGCTCGATCAGCGTGATCGCAATGGAAGCGGTCACGTACCTGGACACCATCGCATAGGGGGCAGCAATGTTTAGGACGATTAATGCTGACCACAAATTCAATGTGGCAGGTGCTGCAAGACCGCATGGTTACTTCTTTGGAGCGATAGTCACGGGCAATAACCCACGCGTCATCGATCTCAAGAACGTTTTCTAAGTCGAGTTGGCCATTACGGAGTGCCGCATGGCAGTCGTAGTACTGTGAGTGAGCAGCCATAACAGCTTCGACGTCGATCGTTGTTCTCGGCGATTTGGCTGTGATCAAGTAGGCCAGCATGAAAAGGCTTGCCTCTAGTGTTGCCTCCTTTTTGGCGAGGAGACTCTCTGCATTAGGAAGGGGGCCGGATTCGGAGGGACCAACAATGCCTTCACGCTTACGTAGGCTTGTGACCTGCTTACGAGTCATGCCAGTGTTGATTCGGATGATTGCGGAACGGAACCCTACGTGAACGAGGGTTTTGGCAAGTGATTCGTCCATTTCAATGCCCTTTCATAATGCTGCAGATTAATTTGTTATGTAGAGATACTTCGCTGGTGGACCTGAGCTCTCGAGTGAGAATCCACGCCTCATCAAGTGAAAGAGGGGAGGGGGCGTTAGCCCCAACACTGGCCATGTACTCGCGAAGATAAGCCTCATGCGCGTTAACCAGGGCATCAATGTCGATCTGTATTTGCCAGTCGACAGCCTTCGATGTGTAGAGCAGGAGCAAGGCTGCGCCATCTGCAGCCTTAGTTGCATCGCTCAGGATCTCTTCAAGGTTAGGAAGCGATCCAGCTGTGCTTACATCTCGGATAGAGCGTATTTTTTGCGTAACAGGCATCAGAACCTGGTCAGGAGTGAGACCCGTTTGAATACTTACCAACACTGAACTCATGCCGGCTTTGAGAAGGCGTATCGCTAGGTGTTGTTTATTCACTTCGGCGGCCTCCTGACAAAATCCGCATGACATTGGCAATCCGCACATTGCTATCCGGAAAACCGACCTGAATTTTGCTGAATGGGGTTCGCGCCGAGAAGGTTACGCGCCCTTGATCTGCAAGCAGCATCCTGTCCTTCATGGTGCTTTTCGTCAGCCAGTCGGCTTTATCCTCGCTGTTGATCCCCCAATTGATTCGAGCCACTCGGCCCCGCGTCTTTAGATCATCCGCGATGGCACCTAGGATTTGGCTGATCGCTGTTACAGCAGGGGAGGGAGTGCGGAATACCGGGGCTTGAGCGCCTAAATCGCCGACGTTTACAAACAAGATCGAAGTGGGTATCGCTGATATTTCAGAAAGGTCTGAATCGGTGGCATTGACGATCCACAAGCGGTCGACCGGAGATAGATCGAAGTAACGGCTAAACGCTGGGTCGTTGGTGACAGCCCATTCCTTGGCAAGACGTAGGGTGAGGTCAAGAGCAAATGCGTCCATCATTTGGCACCTTCTTGTTCCAGGACTATCAGGTTGCGCCACACAGCAATTACGCTGCGGCCATAGTCACGGGCGACGGTTTCCAAGTCTTTATTAGGTGTGTGGTACCGACCCAGTACGAGTGGCAGATCACCGTGGGCATCTTTCAGAAATTCGCAGAGAATTTCGGTGCCGACACGAACGTTAGTGCGCAGATCTAGAAGCTCACTCGGATCTGCCACACGATGACCATTCCATCGAAGACTGACCTGCATCGCACCGACGGCAACGGATCGAGTCTTAGTCAAAGCATTTGTCAGAAGCGTTGCAGCTTCAGTTTTGGATGCTGGATGGTAGGGTTTTTCAGAAATGTTCAGGGCGTAAGGGTTCGGAGTGACCATGTCCTTGGCGTATTTCTTTGATTCAACGATTGCAAACGCATAGAGGAGCTTAGGGTCAACCTTGCATTGACGGTTGGCCTCCTGCTCCCAAACGGTCCCTTTCAGACTGAAAGCCGCGGCGTGCTGACAAACAATCCCGGTAAGGACAGCTGTTATCAGCTTTTTGTTGAACCATTCCATCGCAATCTGACCCCGTCCGCTGTGTAAATGTGACGCTGTTCATGCGGCGCATTCTACTCGTGGTTCAGGATGTTTCAAGATGGTTCATCACGATCTGACCCTGATTTAGTGTAAATGACGTCAATTTTTCGGACGGACGGTAGGAAAAACCTTATATTTCAGGGGAACTACTAAGGTTTTCCCTAAAAAAGGTACGGTTTTTGGATCCATAGCCCTTAAAGGCCACTATTGTGACGTCAAAATGATATTACTTAATCTGACACTGACATCAGGTAAATCTACCCCGGCTGAGATGAGAATTTCTGTTTTGATCTGAACCTATGAATAGGTGTAAATTGACCCGCCTATAAATGATAAATTTCCCTTTTGCGTACGCTGATCTACACCTAATCCTACGAAGTCTTACATCGTCGGAAGTGACACCAGGGTCGCAATAGTCGAGGACCGCTCACAAATGCAGTATTCACCTGAAGCCGTAACTCATGAGGCTTTCGTTAGTCGAGTGCAGGAGCTGATGAAGAGGAAGGATCTTTCAGCGACGAAGCTGGCTCATTTTATTGAGGAGGCGGAATCGACGGTGAAAAATATGCTCTATAAGGGAACATCTTGCCCTAGAGAACGATTGATCGTTCTTGCCCGAGCATTAGAAACAACAGTCGAGTATCTCAGCACTGGATCCGACGTACCTGAAACCGGAGATGCTGTATCTTTATTGGTACAAACCCCGGAAAACTTAGCTTATACGTTGAATTTCATACCACATGCTCCCGCTGAAGGTGGTGTGGATCCGGTGATGAAGACGCTGCCTATTCCACTTCGATTATTGTCTGAGTACGGTCTGACACCTGACAGAACGAGAGCGGTATCGGTAAATACTGACGCCATGGCAGGAGTAGTTGGCAGGAATGATATTGTGCTTGTAGACATAACAAGAAATTCACTTGACGAAGGTGTTTTTCTTATTGCAATGCGTAATTCAGTACTTATTCGTCAGGTTTCTCCTGTAATCACAGGTTTTGCACTTACCTCTACCAATCCAAATATCATGGGCACAACAGTATCGGTTACGCCGGAAACAGGCGACCTTAAGAGTCCCGATACAATTGTTATTGGGAAAC
>NZ_SCOO01000075.1:0-5997 GCF_005502415.1 Pseudomonas sp. G(2018)
CGCCGAGGGAGCCTTGATAACCAGCCACCTGGTAAAGGGGCCGCTGCGCTTCAGTCCTCACCCGTTCGGTGCTCGCCTGCAAGCAGGCTGCGCGCCGCGTGCGGCTTCCGGGCTGACCCCTTGACCAGGCAAATCTTTGTGCATCTCTATCGGCCACTGTGCGGTCATATGCTATGCGTCACCACTCCCCAAATACTGAAATTATCCGATTCGAGAGCGTAAGGATCCGCATAACCACCATTCATCGTACTTTCCGTGATCAGTTGATTGGTTTTTCATCATGCGAAAAATACCCGCCATAAGGCTCGTCGAACTGCTGACCTCTTTCGTCCGCTGCGTCTTCTGAACTGGTTGGGCCGGTAAGCCACAGTGCTTCGAAAGAAGCCCGACTTTCAAACTGCCAACGTTCTTGGCCGTCGTAATGAAGATCTACGGTCAAAACCACAGGAAGCTCTGTGCCGACTGCACCAACGGGCTCCGCATACTCGATAGCTTCATCGCAATACCAATCCCAGGCTGCTTGGCGGGTTTCAAAAAGTGGTCGCCAGGCGTTGCCCACGGTTCCGTCGTAGATCAGGTACAGCCTGCGGCCATCCTCGAAATCAACCGCGCCTAACGAACGTGACATATTTTTTTCCTTGATTAGTTGATGTACGCCTTCGCAAATACCCGAGGGTCATGAACAGCGCCGTTTAAACAGCTTTGCTAGGTCTGATGCTTTGCCGCCAAACATGGTGTACAAGCACAACGTCAAAAAAACCACAGTTGCACCGAACCCCATAAGCCCAAACAACCACATGTAAGGCTGCACGACTGGAGCCAAATGCTCGGCGACTTGGAAGAATCCCTGCAATGCGATCACTGCCAGAAGCGCCAGAATAGAAATGATCCACGCCCAAGCTTTATTGATTCGGTAGCGGCGCTGAAGTCGCGCCACGGTTAACCCAATCAGGCCGGTAGAAACAAAAACCATGATGCTGCCAACGAGCGTCGTTTCGAGTGCCAAAGGGCCGTATTCTGCTATGAGCATGTTTTGTTCCCTTGCTTCCAGTGCGAGAAAACCTGGCTTCTTCTACTGCCTCAGCCCAGCATGGCTGGGCTTGGGAATTACCGGGAATTTTCCGTCTACTCTTGGTTTGATGCGCAAGCCTTCAGTTGGTGGCCGTCGGCACTTTTCTACGAATCGCAGTGAGCATTTCACCCACGCTGCCACTCCAGCCAGCGGCTGGGATGGCCATCTTCAAGGCACGAATCTCTTCGGCTTGCTGGTTGCAAAGCTTCGCCAACCGAGCCTGTTCACGCTGAGCAGCATTGATCGCATTTTTCACCTTGTCCGGCTCATCAATCCTGGCCATAACCCGAACAAGCAACCACGTTTCGCGCTCAGTATTCCGGCTGTGCTGCCAAGGGGCTGCTACAGCTTTAAACGTTCCGCAGTTGCTCGAAAGGGCCACCGGACCAAGTACAGCCTTCACTCCGCCGCGAGCGTTGACGTAAAGCAGACCCCATCGCGCTGGAACCTCGTCAGCCTGAATCAAACCTTCCGGGCACATAAAGTACCGATAGAGTCCCATCCCCTCACCATCCGCCCGGTGGGGCTTCTTGGCGTCGGCCAGAAAGTCGTTGCGCGAAACTTTCACCTCGACCACAACTGTTTCTGTTCCCCGAGTGTCTGCGCGAAAGCCGATAGCGTCCGGCATTTCTCCACCCCAACCGGATCTGCATTCCGACAGAGCAACATGGCAACCATGCCCGCGCTGGCTGTTTGGGCGTGCAAGCCATTTTTTGGCGATTTCACAAAGCTCGGCATGGGTCATGTGAATTCCCTAACTCTGGACTTGGTTGCCGGGGGCAGCCTTCCCAGCCATCAGTTGAACAAAATGCTCGATCAACTCTGGATCGGCCTCGGCCCATTGCAAGGCGTCATTCATTTCGCGGAAAGCGCGCTGACGGGTATCCCCTTTACTGACTCGTACCTCACGCTTTTCAATTTCCAGCACCCAAACGTTAGGGGTTTCACTGATCAGCTTTGCGGCAGAGATATCGCCGTTTTTTGACGCGAGAAGCATTCCAGTCGCTGCGGTGGCCATGTCGTCATTCCTTCGTTGTGGTGGACGCCAAAAGTGGCATCTATGCGGAGTAGCGCGACTGCATCGTCGTATTCACTGCCCGCGAGACTCATCGGGTCCGCAATTCCCTTCGCCAGGATTGGTCATCGAGCAAAGCGCGCCCCTTCTCGAGCAACTCGGTCAGATAAGCCTCGCCTGCGCTATCTTCTCCCGCGATGCAGCCCGGTAAATTGTGAAGTGCGTCTGCCACTTGCATTGCATGATCAGGTGCTTCGACAGCCGCCTCCCGAATGCGACAAAGCCCATCAGACAACAGCCGTAAAGCGTCCTTATGGCTGGCTGGGAGAACGTCAGCAATTTCCATCTCTGCTGGCACCCGAGTGACGCCGGAATCCGGCACGAAAAAACGAAACTGCCGTATCAACTCTTGATGGATGCGACTTACAAAATTTCGGGCCCTACCGATATAACCAATGGTCATTCCAGCATCCTCTGTATGAATACGGACGCGCTAGTGTAGGCGCGCTTCTACGTCTCGGCCCAACGTTTGACGGCTGGGCAGGGCGTGCACCTGGTGCGATTAAAACCCTTTGCACGTTTCCGTATAGCAACTATTATACAGAATATTAAAACAGCATCGCCAGATAATCACCGGTGGTGTTAACAAGCTGTTGAAGGAGATGGGTTTGAGAGATGTAGATTTAGCTGTTCAACAGGCGTTGATAGACGCGGGTTTAGGCGATCATCCGGCTACCTGTCGTGGCGATCTGCATTGGACCCTCACGACTCTTATGCAGACCGATCCCATTAAACACGGAAACCTCGTCGACCGACTCCGCGAAATATTGAGTTCTGCTGACGCGCTTGACAAAGTAGCGGAGCTCGCCAAATTGAAGGCCATACACCACTTCATTAAGGGATGCCCGGACTGCGGTGGACGACCCAGTTTCTTTTCAGGATTGCTGCCTGGTACAGGGGAGGGGCAGGTCGTATGCTTGCACGAAGCTGACGCCACGATGCGAACTGGGGAAACGCTTGCTGACGCAATCGCAAGCTGGAACAGCGATGATTGGACCTTGAGCGTCGTGAGAGCAGTTTACGAAATCACCGGGTAGTTGTTGACCGGATTATGAAATGCAGGCTCTGGTCCAGGGCCTTTTTTTGTGCAATGAAAATGTATTGCACATTACATTTTCGAAAGGGGATTGATGTGGTGAAAGGTTATCTTCGCCCAACCGAGGAAGCGTACGCTGAGCTTCAGCGCGCTTACGATTATTACAATGATCACCTGTTTGCATCACAGGAGCGTCTGCCGGCGTGCATGATCACCTACCAGCGCGAAAAGCGAACCATGGGCTATTTTTCGAAGGCCCGATTCATTCGTACGGATGGCACGAAGACCGACGAAATCGCAATGAATCCCGACTACTTCGCGTCGATCCCTCTCGTGGAAATATTGCAAACGCTAGTCCATGAGATGGTCCACCTCTGGCAGGAGCATTTCGGCAAGCCCAGTAGATCTTGTTACCACAATTGGGAGTGGGCTAGAAAAATGGAGGCTCTGGGTCTGATGCCGTCCTCCACAGGACAGCCAGGTGGGAAGAAAATCGGTCAGTCGATGAACGACTACGTCATCCCGGGCGGCCGTTTTGACAAAGCCACCCGCCGCTTGCTAAGCACCGGCTTTGCTATCTCATGGATGGATCGCTTTCCTATTAGCGTTCGGCCACTTGCAGTTTTAGCACCCAGTTCCCCACCTTCAGGTTATTCGGATGCGGAAATCGTAAAGCCCACAACTGTCGCGAACGATGCGCCCCCACCAACGGCAGATCTAGACGATGGCCATGTCGGTGATAGTCTTGGTTTAGTGGCACAGGACCAACTTCCGCAACAAACACTGATCGAGGCAGGCTACCAAGCGCCGGCAACAGGGGGGCTCGATATTGGCGTGAGGGAAGATGTCGATCGGAGTAACCGCGACAAATATTCCTGCCCAACGCCTTCCTGCAAAACGAACGTGTGGGGCAAACCTGGTCTGCTGATCATTTGTGAACCATGCGGCCTGAGGTTGGAGTCCAGGCTTGCGAGCCTTCCACCTTCGCCGGTTGTTGGCCTAGAGGAGGCAAGCGCATAACTCAATACTTCACCTTGTACGTAGGTGAATCCTCTGGCCGCTGGCCACGTCGGTCATACAGGCGGGTGGTGCTGATATTCGCGTGACCCAACCATTCCTGCACCTTGGCGATATCGGCGTCATGCTCCAGGGCATTGGTCGCCGCCGTCGCTCTGAGTCCGTGCACGCCGAGCCCCTCGACCTTGATGCCGGCTGCTTTAGCCCACTGAGCGACCACGGTATAGATCCCGTTCGCGGAAATGCCGGATCCGGTTGTGCGGCCGCGGATCGAACGGAAGAGCGAGTCATTCCCGGGCTCACGTTTGTTGTCCTTTTCCAGGTACGCATGAATGCGCTCGGCCGCCACCGGATGCAACGGTAGATAGCGGGTCTTGCCGCCTTTACCTTTGACCTTCAAATGCTTGATCCCGCGCCGCTCCTGCATGTCACCGACCATCAGCTGCGCGGCTTCTTCCCGGCGCAGGCCGTGGTATAGCAGCACCGCCAATATGGCGCGGTCACGAATGCCCTTCAACGTCCAGCCGTCCGGCGCCGTCAGCAACATCTTGGCCTGGTCGTCACCGAGTGCCGGCGTCTTGCCCTCGTTGCTTTCGATCCGGGGCCGTTTGACCCCGTGCACCGGGTTACCGCCGGCGACGGCGTTGTTCTCCAGGAGGTGATCAAACAGGCTGGCCAGCGCCGCCAGTTTGCGGCGGATGGTGGCCCCGGCCAAGCCTCGTTTTTCAAGTTGCGCGCGCCAGGCCAGAACGTGGGCACGCGTGATCGCGCGGAATTCCTCGGCGCCGGTGAGTCCAACGAAATTGCAGAAGTCCGCCAGGTCGCCCTGGTACGCACGGCGGGTGCGCGGGTTGTCGATATTGGCGAACCATTCAGCTGCAGCCGGCACGGTGGCGAGCTGCTGGAACTCAGCGGCGGACAGTCGCCGCTCACCGCCGCCAGTGGGGATCAGGTCGCTCATCGGATACCCGGCCCGGCCGGGCGCCCGGCAGCTCTTTCAGCTTCAACCCAAGCCCAGTATTCCCGAATCGAGCGGTCAACCTCCGACTCTGGTACCAGGTGCTGCCAACGCTGCTTGGCGTCGGCCAACTCGCTGTCGGTACGTAGCTCCTCCTCGATCAACGCACCGGCGGCCAAAAAACGACGCCGGGCCCGGTGCCAGAAACCTTTAGATAGAGCGTATTGGTAAATCGGTACGATCGGCACCTGGTGTGTCAGCCAGAGGTGCCACAGCACGCTCAAACCAATGCCCTTACGCTGATAGGCCGGCTCAATTTCAATCATGTTGATGTACACGCGATCGAGCAGCGGATTGATGCCGTAATCGACATGGCCAACGCGCTGGCCATCGACCTCGATGTCGTCAAAGTAGTCGGTACCGGGGAACACGAAATTTCCCCGGGGCGATTCTTGCCGGCGATGCACCAGGTGAACCCGCTTTGCGCCTTCACTCATGTTTTTTGCCGCCCGTCTATGGAAAAAGTCGCGCATCGGTTCAAAAAGCGACATACGGCCTACCCTGCTAAAAAGTGGTGATAACGTATTTTATCACCACTTATGAGGCTTGCGAGCTTCAAGGCTGTTTTTGTCGCGTAGTGACTTGACTCGATGGTTTGTTCTTAACGTGACCAATACTTGTAAGAGTGTGCAACTGACCAATTCCGCGCCAAGGTCAGTCGTCGGTATCGGCACCTGGTGTGTCAGCCAGAGGTGCCACAGCACGCTCAAACCAATGCCCTTACGCTGATAGGCTGGCTCAATTTCAATCATGTTGATGTACACGCGATCGAGCAGCGG
>NZ_SCOO01000076.1:0-5311 GCF_005502415.1 Pseudomonas sp. G(2018)
GCGCTGGCTGGCCGATCGCGGCGACTGGGCGACCTTCGTCAGGTATTACGACCCCAAAATGAATTTCACTGAACTGGACTGCCTGAACGCGCAGTACCAGATCAGTCACAACCTCAAGTCCGAAGGCTACGCCAACGCCAACAAGCTCTGGCTGACCGGTAAATCCCAGCCCGAGGCCTGCGACGCCTTGTTCGGCATGTGGGCCGCCGAAGGCCAGCTGACCGAGCAGAAACGCTGGGAGCGCGCCAAACTCGCCGCCCAGGCACGCAACTACCCGCTGGCCAACAGCCTGGTCAACGGCCTGACCACCCTCACCCCCCGCGGTCGTCTGTTGATCGATGTGGCGCAAAAACCCGAATTGCTCAACAACCCTTCGCGATTTACCCCGGCGGACGAGCCGATGTCGGATGTGGTCAGCCTTGGCCTGCGCCGCCTGGCCCGTCAGGACCCGGACAGGGCCATGGCGCTGCTTGACGGTTATGCCAGCAGCATGCACTTTTCCCGCGACGAAAAGGTGGCGATCGCCCGGGAAATCGGCCTCACCCTCGCACGCCGTTTCGACAGCCGCGCGCTGGATGTGATGACCAAGTACGACCCGGAGTTGCGCGACAACACCGTGTCCGAATGGCGCCTGCGCCTGCTCCTGCGCCTGGCCCGCTGGGACGATGCCTATCAGCTGACCCGCCGCCTGCCCCAGGATCTCGCCACTACCAACCGCTGGCGTTACTGGCAGGCCCGCAGCCTGGAACTGGCGCAACCGCAGAATCCGGAAGCGCAAAACCTCTATAAAAGCCTGGCTCGCGAGCGCGACTTCTATGGTTTCCTTGCCGCCGACCGTTCACAGTCGCCCTATTCGCTGATCAACAAACCGCTGGTACTGAGCCAGGCGACCATCAACAAGGTGCGCAACACCCCTGGCATACGCCGCGCCCTGGAGTTCCATGCCCGCGGGCAGATCGTCGATGGCCGTCGCGAGTGGTACCACGTCAGCCGGCACTTCAGCCGTGACGAAATGGTCGCCCAGGCAAAACTGGCCTACGACCTGAAATGGTATTTCCCGGCCATCCGCACCATCAGCCAGGCGCAGTATTGGGACGATCTGGATATCCGCTTCCCGATGGCTCACCGCAATACCCTGGTGCGTGAAGCCAAGAACCGTGGCCTGCATTCAAGCTGGGTGTTCGCCATCACCCGTCAGGAAAGCGCCTTCATGGATGACGCCCGCTCCAGCGTCGGCGCCAGCGGCCTGATGCAATTGATGCCCGCGACCGCCAAGGAAACTTCACGCAAGTTCAGCATTCCTTATGCTTCGCCGCAGCAATTGTTCGAACCGGACAAGAACATCCAGCTCGGTGCCGCGTACCTGAGCCAGGTCCACAGCCAGTTCAACGGCAACCGTGTCCTCGCCTCTGCCGCCTACAATGCTGGGCCCGGTCGCGTGCGTCAGTGGCTGCGCGGCGCGGATCATTTAAGTTTCGACGTGTGGGTGGAAAGCATCCCGTTCGACGAAACCCGCCAGTACGTGCAGAACGTACTATCGTACTCGGTGATCTACGGCCAGAAACTCAACTCACCGCAACCGCTGGTGGATTGGCATGAGCGGTACTTTGACGATCAGTAACGCAGCGACCTGACGCAATAAAAAATGCCCGGATCGAAAGATTCGGGCATTTTTTTTTGTATTCCACTTAGTCGGTTACTTGGTCGGTCGGAGCTTTGAGCCCATCACTGAACTGCAACGCCGCCAACCGCGCATACAACGCATTACTGGCAATCAACTCCTGATGCGTACCCACTGCCACCAGTTTGCCTTGATCCATCACCGCAATGCGGTCGGCGTTTTTGACCGTGGCCAGGCGATGGGCGATGACCAGGGTGGTGCGGTTTTTCATCAGGCTCGGCAGGGCCTGCTGAATCAGGTGTTCGCTCTGGGCATCGAGGGCGCTGGTGGCTTCGTCGAGC
This sequence comes from Pseudomonas sp. G(2018), assembly GCF_005502415.1. Taxonomy (NCBI): domain Bacteria; kingdom Pseudomonadati; phylum Pseudomonadota; class Gammaproteobacteria; order Pseudomonadales; family Pseudomonadaceae; genus Pseudomonas; species Pseudomonas sp. G(2018). The sequence continues at coordinate 1,963 of NZ_SCOO01000076.1, forward strand.
AGCAGGATGGGGGCATCCACCAGCAGTGCCCGGGCGATGGCCAGGCGTTGGCGCTGGCCGCCGGACAAACCCAGGCCACTGTCACCCAGATGCGTTTGATAACCGTTGGGCATGGCTTCGATGAAGTCATGGGCGTAGGCGATTTTTGCTGCTTCCTGAACCTGCGCCAAGGTCGCCGTCGGATTGCCATAGCGGATGTTGTCTTCGATGCTGCCGAAAAACAGTGCCGGAGTTTGCGAGACCAGGGCGAAGCAGCGACGCAAGTCCAATGGGTCAAGCCTTGTCAGTGGCACGCCATCGAGCAGGATGCCCCCTTCGGCGGGATCGTAAAAGCGCAGCAACAAGTCATACACCGTCGACTTGCCGGCACCGGATGGCCCGACCAAGGCCAGGGTTTCGCCGGCCCTGACCGTCAGATTCAAGCCATCGACCGCGTAGCTTTCGGGTCGTGAGGGGTAGGAAAAACGCACGTCCTGTAATAGCAGGTCGCCCTTCACCCGCGTGGGCAAGGTCACCCGGTCGGTGGCCGGTGGCAGGATGATGTTTTCCGAACGCAGCAATTCGGCGATCCGCTCCGCTGCACCGGCCGCGCGCTGCAATTCGCCAATCACCTCGCTCAAGGTGCCGAACGCACTCCCCACGATCAGGCTATAGAAGACAAACGCCGCCAGTTCGCCAGCGGAAATCCGCCCGGCAATCACATCCATGCCGCCAACCCAGAGCATGACGCCCACCGCGCCCAACACCAGTACGATTACCAGAGTAATCAGCCAGGCCCGCTGGAAAATACGCTTGCGCGCGGTATCGAACGCCTGTTCCACGGTCGCGGCAAAACGCCGTTCGTCCTGGCTCTGATGGTTATAGGCCTGCACGGTCTTGATCTGCCCGAGGGTTTCGGACACATAACTGCCGATATCGGCGATCCGATCCTGACTCAGGCGCGACAGGTTACGAACGCGTCGACCGAAGATCAGGATCGGTGCGATCACCAGCGGCAAGGCGACCACCACGATGCTGGTGAGTTTCGGGTTGGTGATAAACAGCAGGACGATCCCGCCGATCACCATCAGCAGATTGCGCAAGAACATCGACAGTGAAGAGCCGATCACCGATTGCAGCAGCGTGGTGTCGGCGGTCAGTCGTGACTGGATTTCGGAACTGCGGTTGTTCTCGTAGAAGCCCGGGTGCAGATAAATCAGATGATTGAACACATGGCGACGGATGTCGGCGACGCAGCGCTCGCCGATCCACGACACCAGGTAAAAACGCGAAAAAGTGCCAACCGCCAGACCGATCACCAGCAGCATGAACAAGCCGATGGATTGGTTGAGCAGGTGCGGCGACTGGGTCATGAAGCCCTGATCCACCAGCAAACGGATCCCCTGCCCCATGGACAAGGTAATGCCCGCCGTGACGACCAGCGCGAGCAAGGCACCGAATGCGTGCCAACGATACGGCGCGATGAAACGGCTGGCCAGGCGGATCGCTCGGCGATGTCGAACAGAGAGCATTGGCTTCATCCACAACGGAAAAATTGATAGGTTCACCCTACACCGCTCAATGGGGTGGAACTTGGTAAATCACAATGAGTCAGGTTAATTATGACCGTCAACACTAGGGCCTAGACGCTATTGGTCTAAAGTCCGGGTGGCAAGGACGCGACATTTCTGGTGGACTGGTGCTGCCGCCATGAAACGATCGCAGGGAGTAGTCACGGCCCGGTCACCTGGCGGTTCTACAGTAAGCACACAACCTGATGAGGAGACAGGCCATGTCCTTGCAAAACAGCAGCGACGTCACCGTTCCAGTGATCCGCCCGAAACGAGATGAATCCCTGGGTTGCTCGATTGTGGATGAGAAGGGCCGCGAAGTACCGATCACTGAAGACATGATCCAGGAAGCGTGCCGCGACCTGGAGAAACGATTGGTCAAGCCTGCCGAACAAAAGTGATATAGCCACCGTCTTCTTGACCCGGCCCTGGTTGGCCGGGTTTTTTATGGGTGTTTTCTGACAGATTTGCGGTGCGGCCATTCGATCTCTAGAGAGCCATTGCCCCTAACGCCGCCACTATCTGCCGCAATGCCGGCGCATCCCCGTCGATCCGCACCTGCAACCCGTCAATCTCGCGCCGCGACGGGTAGTTCTTGCGCAACACATCGAACGCCGCCCGCTGTTCACTCACGCTGCCGACAAGACTGCGACGGAAATCCGCATCGTCACGGCGCGGGTCGTACACACCACGGCACAACATTGCCAGCGCCCAGGCCGGATCGCTTTCAGCATTCAACGTCACCTGCGACAACCAGGGGGCAGGCAATAGATCGCTCAAGCTGACCCGGGCTGGTTGCCCGGCAAAATCGCAGTAGGCCTGATAGATCTGCGCCGTGCCGCGCTGCTTGCCATCCAGGCTGTACCCGGCAATGTGCGGCGTCGCCAGCACGCAGAGTTCGGCCAGCGCCACATCGACTTCCGGCTCGCCTTCCCAAACGTCCAGCACCGCTTGCAGATCTTCGCGCTCCAGCAGCACATCGCGCAGGGCGGCGTTATTGACCACCGGACCACGACTGGCGTTGATCAGCCAAGTACCGGTCTTGAGTTGCTTGAGACGTTTTTCATCAAACAGATGCCAGGTCGGCTGATTGCCACGCTTGTTCAATGGCGTGTGCAGGCTGATCACGTCGCACTGCTCGATGATCTCTTCCAGGCTGACGTAATCTCCACCCTCGAAAGCGTGCCGTGGCGGGTCGCAGACCAATACCTTCCAACCCAGGCCTTGCAGGACCTTGACCAGCCGCCCGCCCACCTCGCCAGCCCCAACCACGCCGTAGGTACGTTGAGTCAGGTCAACGCCTTCGATTTCGGCCAGGGTCAGCAGACTGCCGAGCACATAGTCGACCACGCCCCGGGCATTGCAGCCCGGCGCGCTGGACCAGGTGATACCGGCCTGCTGAAAGTAATCCAGGTCCAGGTGATCGGTGCCGATGGTGCAGGTGCCGACAAAACGCACCTTGCTGCCTTCAAGCAACGCGCGGTTGACGTTGGTCACCGAACGCACCAGCAGCACATCGGCCTGTTCGACGGTAGCTCGGTCGATGGAACGTCCCGGCACCCGGCGGATCTCGCCGAAACCTTCGAAGAAGGCATCGAGCAGGGGAATATTTTCGTCGGCAACAATCAGCATGGCAGGCTCCTTTGGCGGGTTGGCAGTGTAGGCGCAGAATTCATCCCTGTGTAGGAGCAACCGGTCGACGCTCGAATGCTCGCGATGGGCGTTAACGAAATTACAAATCCGCAACACAGTCTTTTCCTGACCGATACGTCAACGCGTAGAATGCGCTGCCTTGCGCA
>NZ_SCOO01000077.1:0-3931 GCF_005502415.1 Pseudomonas sp. G(2018)
GGAGCATACACCCGGATGTTTCTGAAGCAGCCATGCTAATTCGTCAAGATTTAGATGTAGTAGTTGTCCGCATAGAACACGGTGCTGCGGAGTTCATCGAAAATTTGCACCGCGGTGCTGTCTTCGCTGATGCGGTTTCTACGGACGTCCCTTTTAACCTTGAGACGACATTGGCGCTGATGCTCCGCTACGGTGCCATCATTCGTTACAATATTTAGGAATAGTTCTCAATGCATGAAGCCCGCGTAGTGAAACTGATCAAATGGTTTATTGAGCAATTTGAGCGTACGCCTTATTGGTTGATCGCCTTGCTAGGACGCTTTTCTATTGCGGCCATTTTCTGGAAATCTGGAGAGACCAAAGTGCAAGGCCTAGCTCTCGACATAGTATCTGGAGAGTTTCAATTCGGGCTGCCAAGATTGGCTGAGTCGGCGGTGCTTTTGTTTAAAGAAGAGTATCGACTACCGTTGATTGCTCCCGAATCGGCGGCCATCATGGCGGCTTTTGCGGAGCATTTCTTCCCATTAATGATCTTAATTGGCTTAGCCACGCGTTTTTCCGCTCTGGCCTTGTTGATCATGACGCTGACTATCCAGCTGTTGGTCTATCCGGATGCGTACCCTACCCATGGTGTATGGGCCACGGTGCTGTTGCTGTTGCTGGCGAAAGGTCCTGGTGCTGTTGCTCTGGATCACTTCATTGCACGGAAATTCAGCCGATAAATGCCGCAAGGAAGTGCACCAGCCTCATGGAGCGACAACGACATGCATAAAGAAACACTGCGATGAGCATTCGACAACGCCTGACGATCAGCTATGCCATCGTCCTCATATTTCTTTTGGCCATCGTCCTCATCAGTCTGCAACGTTTCGACCTGCAGGCTCAGAGCATGCACGACGTGGTCGAAGGGGATGCCGCGCGTGCCGAGCAGGCCTCAGCCATCAACCTGCACGCTGAAACGGCTGCTAGTCGCTTACTTTTGCTCTTCGTCCTTGAAGACCGCGAACAGCGTACCGCCATCTATCAGGAGATCGACGCGCAGAACACCGAGATCGATCAAGCGCTGCGGGGATTTCGCGCATTGATGACCGAACCTGAGTCGCAGGCTATGCTCGCCCGCCTGGAAAGCCTGCGCAAGGACTACGAAATGCACTTCAGTGCCACTGTAGAGGAGCTGGAAGTGGGCGAGCGAGCCTCGGCCGTGCAGCTTATGACGGGGCCGACCCGCAGCGCACTCAATGCACTGTTGACGCAAACGACGGCAATGGCGGAGCAGCAACAACTGTCCATGCACGCACGCCAGACATTGGCAATGCAGGCATCCGAACGCTCAATCCAGTTGGTGCTCGCCCTGGGCTTCAGCGCGTTGATCGCAGGTCTGCTGATGGCCATTTATATGACCCGCAGTATCACTCAACCTTTGGATCGCGCGCGAATGGTGGCAGACCGGATTGCCGTTGGCGACCTCAGACACACGATCGACAATGCCGGCAACGATGAAATCGGCAAACTGTTGGCAGGCATGCGCAGCATGAGCGGGCGCCTGCGCACGTTGATCGGCTCGATCCTGAGCAGCGCAGCAAATGTAGACTCGGCGGCCGAGCAACTGCAGGTCCCAGCAGCCAAGGTCAAAGTGGACTCGGCACTGCAGAGCGAACTGGCGGGGTCTATCGATCGCTCCATCGGCCAGTTATCCCAAGGTATCGGCACGATGGCGGGCAACGTTTTGACCGCCCGCAACCAAGCCCTCAAGGCCCGTGATCTGGCGCAGGAAGGTGCTCAAGCCATCACCGTGGTTGCCGCGGAAATCGCCCAGATCGCCACGGCCGTCGACGGCTCGGCCCAATCGGTCGCCAGGCTCGGTCTGAGCGCCAAAGAAGTCGCAGGAGCGGTCAGCCTGATCCGCCAAATCGCCGATCAAACTAACCTCCTGGCGCTGAATGCCTCTATCGAAGCAGCAAGGGCCGGCGAGAGTGGTCGAGGCTTCGCGGTCGTCGCCGATGAAGTGCGTACTCTGGCCAATCGCACCGCGGATGTCACCGGAGAGATTGACCGAGTGATGACATTGATCAATCAACAGACCCAGAATGCGGCCCGTGATATCGACGCGGGCAAGCGCGGTATGGAGCACGGCATGGACTTGATACAGAGCATTGCCGTCCCGCTGGAGGCGTTACAGATCGATGCCCAGGATTCCCTCGACAACCTTGAACAACTGACTGAACTGGCGGCTGACCAGTCCCGGGAAAGCGAGGCGATTGCTGGCAACGTGCGCACCATCGTCGAGATGGCCAGGACCAACAAACAGGCTACCGATCAGCTTGCAACGGTCACCGACGAACTCTTGCAAACAGCCGCAAAATTACAGTCCTCGGTTGCCGCCTTTCGCCTGTAGTCGGGCGCAAGGAAGCCCTGCTTAGTAAGGAGGCACACCAGCATGATCGGCTTCACCCTGAAGCGATTCGCCCAGTTCGCCTCAATCCGCAACCGCTTGATCCTGGCGTTCTCCGCACTGCTCGGGCTTTTGCTGGCCCTCTCGGTGATGACCTCACATCGCCTCGAGACACTGGGCGCCAGCATGCACGAGTTCGTCGATCAGCCCGCCCGACTCGTCCTACTCGCCGAGCGCGCGAACCAGCACTCGCAATACGCCGCCATCCAGCTTCTGCGCCTTTTGCAAACCCCCGACCGGGATCAACGAATCCCTCTTTATGCGCAGATGGACGCGGCCATGACGGCATCGGATGCTGCAATTGCCAGCCTTGCGCATGCGGACAGTCGGGCCTACTCGCAATCTCAAATCGCCCAGGCTACCGAGTTGCGTCAACGCTATGGTGTCTTGTTTCAGGAGACGGTCGAGCTTATCGAAATCCAAGGCCTGACTCAGGCTCAAGCGCACTTTGAACTGTACACAGCCCCTGCACTGAATGCGCTACTGGATGTCACATTGCGCCTGACGGAGCGTCAACAAACACTGATGAACCTGGAGGTTGAGCATTTTGAGCAGTCCGCCACTGCCACACGCCTGCAAATAGTCGCGATTACGGCCAGCGCGCTGGTACTCGGCGCTCTGCTGGCCTTGTTGATCTCGCGCTCCATCGTCATACCCATAGGTGAAGCGGTCGCCGTGGCAGAAACAATCGCCGCGGGCAATTACAACGAGAACATTCCTCGCGGTAGAGGCCCGGAAATGCAGGTATTGCTGCGAGCGCTGGCGTTGATGCGCAAAAACATCGTGATCCGCGAGGAACGGATAACCCGCCTGGCCTATGTTGATAGCTTGACCGACCTACCCAACAGGGCACATTTCATGGAGGCGCTTGCCACGGCCAGCGCAGGTGAACATGGCGCCCTGATAATCCTCAATATCGATCGCTTCGCACCAATTAACAATGCCCTAGGTCATGCAGTGGGCGACCGTATGCTTAGTGAAATAGCCGCCCGCCTGCTCGCCTGCGTTGCCGCGTCCCACCTGGTTGCTCGACTTGGCGGTGATGAGTTCGTCATTCTGTACGAAGGCAGCGATAAATCCGCCATTTCCGGGTACATACAGATGATTCTGGACGCGCTACGCAGGCCGATGCGGCTCGATGGCCAGCGACTGGATATCGACGTAAGCCTGGGCGTAGTGTTTTATCCAGACGATGGTAATGACCCCACCGCCTTGCTCAGGCGCGCCGACCTGGCAATCAAGGCGGCCAAACGCCGGCACGACAGTTATGCATTTGCCGCGGAATTCGAAGACGTGGTGCAGCATGAGCAACTCACGTTACTCGGCGAGATGCGCGATGCCCTGATGCGAAATGAATTCGTCATTCATTACCAGCCAAAATTGAATCTTGCCAACGCTCGCATCAGCGGGGTTGAAGCACTGTTACGCTGGCAACATCCGATCAGGGGGCTGATTACACCTGATCTGTTTATCCCGTTT
>NZ_SCOO01000078.1:0-3755 GCF_005502415.1 Pseudomonas sp. G(2018)
TATTCAGATTTCAGATTTCAGATTTCAGATTTCAGATTTCAGAAAAGCAAAATGCCCCGACAAGTCGGGGCATTTGCTTTTAGCCGGCGCAGATTGCGTTTTCACACAGCCTGCAAGTGCCGGGTTTTTTATTTGCCGGTCAAATTTTGATCAGTATGATTCGAGGAGGTTTTGTGAGCGAATGAAGGCGAGCTCGCTTCTGCCACATAACAGGCGAACCTTGATTGACTGATTGCCCGTAGAAATTTTACGCAAAATTTACGGGGCTTGGAGGTTGAGCATCCGATACTGCGCGGCGCTAATTTGGCAGGCTACTTTTATGTCCCTCGCAGCAATGCGGCTTATCGGCTTCATCTTAGGCATTTTCCTGATCACGCTGGCTGTTAGCATGGCTATTCCCATGATCACGCTGGTGGCCTATGAGCGCAGCGACGATCTGTCAGCCTTTCTCTGGTCGAGTTTGATAACCTTCATCTGTGGCCTCCTGCTAATCATGCGAGGGCGCCCAGATACTGGCCAGCTTCGTCCGAGGGATATGTACCTGCTGACTACCGGTAGTTGGGTGGTGGTGTGCACCTTCGCAGCGTTGCCAATGGTGTTCATCAGCGACATCAGCTACACCGATGCGTTCTCTGAAACGATGTCTGGCATCACAACCACCGGCTGAACTGTCCTGAGCGGATTGGCTACAGCCTCTCCTGGGTTGTTGATCTGGCGCTCGATGCTGCACTGGCTGGGTGGTATCGGCTTCATCGGCATGGCTGTGGCGATCCTTCCACTATTGCGAGTGGGTGGCATGCGTCTTTTCCAGACAGAGTCCTCAGACTGGTCGGAAAAAGTGACGCCGCGCTCCCATGTGGCCGCTAAGTACATTCTCTTTCTCTATCTGGGACTTACTGGCATCGGGGCTCTGGCACTCTGGATAGCGGGAATGACGCCGCTTGAGGCGGTCAATCACGCAATGTCGTTGATCTCTACTGGAGGATTCTCAACGTCGGACGCGTCACTTGGTCACTGGGCGCAACCCGCGATTCACTGGGTAGCTGTGGTCATCATGATTCTGGGGAGCTTGCCCTTTACGTTGTACGTCGCGACATTGCGCGGCAATCGGCGTGCGCTGATCAAGGATCATCAGGTACGCGGATTCGTGGGGTTCTTGATCGTCACCTGGTTAGCGGTGGGTACGTGGCTTTGTTTTCACAGCGACTACGGATGGTGGGATGCGTTTCGTATCGTAGCAGTCAATGTGACCTCAGTCGTCACGACCACCGGAGTTGCAGTGGGTGATTACACGCTATGGGGCAGTTTTGCCGTTCTGTTGTTCTTCTATCTGACCTTTGTCGGCGGATGCTCAGGTTCGACGGCTGGAGGCCTTAAAATCTTCCGCTTTCAGGTTGCTGCCGCCCTACTCGTGAGTAGTCTGAAGCAGTTGATCCATCCTCGAGCAGTGATCCAGAAGAAGTACAACGGCCACCCCATTGACGAAGAGATCTTGCACTCGCTTTTGACCTTCTCGTTTTTCTTCACCATCACTATTGCCGTAATCGCCTTGGGGCTGGCTCTCATCGGCCTGGATTGGACGACTGCGTTGAGTGGCGCCGCCACTGCGGTGTGTAACGTTGGGCCAGGCTTGGGCACGATCATCGGGCCTGCAGGTAACTTCTCATCATTGCCTGATACTGCCAAATGGCTTCTGACCGTTGGAATGCTACTAGGGAGGCTGGAAATCCTAACGGTACTGGTGCTCGTAACTCCAGTTTTCTGGAGATATTGACCCTCACAACTATTGAGCGGTTTCACCCACTTTGTCGGAGCTCCGTAGGCGAGTTTAAAAGAGGCATGCGTGACGAAAATCAAATCATCACTTAGCATGAGGAATGTGCATTCCGTGCCGTCCTAAACCTTAAGGAAAGTTTCCCATGTCTCGTTTGGCTGAATTTCGCAAGCTTGAACAACAACTGGCCGAACAGCTCGCAGAGCTCGAGTCTATGAAAAGTGATTCTGGCCTCAAAGCCGAAATGGAATTTGAGAGCAAACTCCGCGCGTTGCTGGGTGAGTACGGCTACAGTCTACAAAACGTCATCAGCCTGCTTGACCCTCATGCAGGTCGTCGCTCGCCAGTCGCTGCCGCACCGAAAACAGTCCGTAAGGCGCGCGACGTTAAGATTTACAAGAACCCGAATTCGGGTGAGCTGATTGAAACAAAGGGTGGTAACCACCGTCATCTGAAAGAATGGAAAGCCGAGTTTGGTGCAGACATTGTCGAGTCGTGGCGCATTCAGTAAGTTCGTTTTGGTTACCAAGGGGCCTGCATGGGCCCTTTTATGTTGGTGCGCCAGGCATGGCGCATAGCGCCGTAACTGGCGCTGTTCAGTTCATTATGGTGATGAGTCGGAGGACTTGGAGGTGGAAGTCCTCTACACGCCCGGCATGTGGAAGTATTAGCCAGAGGCAAGGGTGCCGCGGGTGACTGCGAATCTGAAGGAAGCCCGAGGCAAAATGCTGGCCTGACGAACAGGAAGCGGATAGAGGCGGCACAGCGGGGTGAGATGGCAATGCTCATCAAAGCCCAATACTTGCACGGAACGCTACGACGTATATCCGACAGGCATAAGCAGGAAGGTCACGCGAATTACCCTGGGAGATCTGTACGCTTGCCATTGTGCTACCGAGCGTCGTGAGGCGACGGGATGAGCGTGCAAAAGTCAGCCGAGGCCGTAGTAAGTGGTGAATAACCACGCCACCAAGGGCCGAACAGGTTATGCCGCCAGTAGGCGCCAGAGTCTCGTCGAATGCTGAACCGCAGAATATTCTCCAAGAGAAGACTGTTACCTCAAGTCCCGGACGGTATCCGAGGATGACGGCTGATAGGGCGCAAGCATCGACGGCGTCTGTGACGTGGACGAACGCGGAGCCGGACACGCTGATGGAGCGGGTGCTTGCACCGGCCAACCTCAAGCGTGCGCATCAACGCGTGGTCAGCAACAAGGGAGGGGTGCCGATGGTATGACAGTCGACCAGTTGGCGGGCTACGTGAAACAGTATTGGCCGATCTTCAAGACTCGGTTGCTGGCCGGTGAGTACCACCCGCAAGGTGTGCGCGCCGTCGACATCCCCAAACCCAAGCGCGGAACCCGTCAGTTGGGTATCCCTAATGTGATGGATCGCCTGATCCAGTAGGCTTCGCTGCAACAGCTCACGCCGATCTTTGACCCGCTGTTCTCGGACTATAGCTCAAGCGACCACCAAGCCCTCGAAACAGCCCGTGCCCATGTGGTGGCGGGTCACCGCTGGTGCGTGGAACTTGATCTGGAAAAGCTCTTTTATCGAGTCAACCACGATGTGCTGACGGCCCATGTGCAGCCCCAGGCCGAAGATAAGCGGGTACTCAAGCTGATCCGTCGCTATCTCGAGGCCGGAGTGATGTCGGGCGGGATCGCCAGTCGACGGCAGGAAGGGACGCCGCAAAGCGGCCCGCTCTTGCCGTTGCTGTCGAACATCCTGTTCAACGAACTCGACTGCGAGCTGGAGCGTCGGGGCCATCGCTTTGTGCGTTATGCCAATGATGTGATCATTTATGTGCACAGTCATCGTGCTGGAGAGCGCGTGATGGCAGGCGTCGAGCGGTTCCTGAGGCAGCGTTTGAAACTGACGCTGAACCGGGAAAAGAGCCGCGTGGCACGACCTTGGGTCTGCGGCTATCTGGGTTATGGGATGAGCTGGCATCAACAGCCGAGTCTGAGAGTGGCGACTAT
>NZ_SCOO01000007.1:0-263160 GCF_005502415.1 Pseudomonas sp. G(2018)
GATGAAGTGGAACGGGCCAAGGCCTGGGCGTTCTGGGGCGGTTGTATGGGCGTGGCCATGACGGCGGCGCCGACCCTGGGCGGATTAATCACTGAATTCGTCGGCTGGCGCTGGATTTTCTACCTCAACCTGCCGGTAGGCCTGTTCCTCATGTACATGGTCTGGCGCGCAGTGCCGGAATCCCGTGATGCCCAGGCCGCCCGCCTCGACCCTTGGGGCAGCCTCGCCTTCAGCGCCAGCCTGTTGTGCCTGATCTGGGGCCTGATCGAAGCCAACCGGATCGGCTGGAACAACCCCGTGACTTATGCACGCCTGGTGGGCGGTGCCCTGCTGCTGGGTTTGTTCGTGGTGATCGAGCGCCTGCAACAGCGGCCGATGATCGACTTGCAACTGTTCAGGCATCCGCGATTCATCGGTGCCCTGCTCGGCATGTTCTCCTACGCCGCCTGCGCCCAGGTGATGATGACCATGCTGCCGTTCTACTTGCAGAACGGCCTGGGCTTTACCGCCATTTCCGCCGGACTGGGCATGCTGCCGTTTGCCGTGACCATGCTGATCTTCCCGCGCATCGGCGCACGGCTGGCGGGACGCGTTCACCCGGCAAACATGATGGCGATCGGGCTGACACTGGTAGGTTGCGGCAACCTGCTCAGCGCCTGGGCGGTCAACAGCGGCGGCTACCTGCCCTTCGCCCTGGCGATCGCCGTGACCGGTGCCGGCGCCGGGCTGCTCAATGGCGACACGCAGAAAAACATCATGGCCTGCGTACCCCGGGAACGTACCGGCATGGCGTCGGGCATGAGCACCACCATGCGTTTCAGTGCGGTGATGCTGGCGATCGGGGTCTATGGCGCCTTGCTGTCGGGCCATAGCGAACAGTTGCTGCACGACAACCTGTCGGCACAAGGCGGGCAGTGGCTGGAACACACTCAAGGCGTCGCCTCACGGGTGGTGGCCGGTGACATGCCGGCGGCCATGAGTCTGTTGCCGCAGGCCGCACAGTCGGTGGTCGAGCCGCTGGCACGCCAGGCGTTTGTCGGCGGCTTCAGCCTGTTGCTGTGGGTCGCTGGACTGGCAGGATTACTGGCTGCGCTGGTGGTCGGCACGCTGATGCGCAATCCGATTCCAAAGCCCCGGACAGTGCTGGTGCTTGAATGACGCGTACCTGGCGATTTCATCTTTGAATGTGCAGCCCTCATCGCCAGCAGGCTGGCTCCCACAGGGGAAAACGGCGTTTATGAATTCTGTGTCTCACCCGAATCACTGTGGGAGCCAGCCTGCTGGCGATTAGGCCAGCACAGGCAACAAAGAACTCAGCCTGGTATCAGCTCATCGATATGCCGATATTCGGACTGCAATTGCGCCGCCAATACCCTGCTACGCCCGAGGCGAATCGGTCCACGTTCAATGTCGATCACCAGCCCCGGACAATTGAGCGCGGGCAATGCCGGCCATTCCTTCAACCGACCATCAGTCACCACCAGCAACCGCTGCTGCTCCGCCGGGAACCGCTTTTGCCGTGCAGCCAGCCAGCACCCCGCCTCCCCCAGCGCCGCCAGCAACGGCGTGCCGCCACCCGCGCCAAGCCCATCGAGCCAGTGGCACAAACCGCTGGAGGCTTTCAACCCTTGCACCTGCCACTTCGGCAACGCACCACTGGCCGTCAGCAAAGCCAGGCGCGCGCGTTGACGGTAGGCGTCGTCGAACAGTTGCGCCAACAAACCCTTGGCATCACTCAATGCCTGATGACGACGGGTCGAAGCCGACGCGTCGACGATCACAAGCCACAGTTCATGGGGCGAACGGGTGCGCAGTTGAAAAAGCAGATCCGTGCGCTGACGGGGCCGGCCGTTGAGCAAGGTGCCGGGCCAATTGACCGAACCGCTTCGAGCAGCGTGATGCTTACCCTGCTTGCCGTTGTCCAGGCGTCCGGCGCGGGGTCTGGCATTCGCCCCCGCATCAGATCGAGGGCGAATGCCTAGGGCTTTTTTGGCCAGCTCGGCACTTCACGTCGGGCGCCGGTCGGCAGTGCCTGGGCGGGCATCTCACCCCATTGACCCTGGCCTTCGCTCGGGTTGGCCCTTTGCCTTGATCGATCGTGGCTGGATGGAGACTGGTTGGGTTGTGATGCCGCAGGCGTGTGCTCGCGACGGCGATGGCGCAAGGCAAACTCGGCGACGGCGTCGATATCTTCCTCGGCAATGGCACTCGCCCCACGCCAGGCGGCGTGCGCGCGCGCCGCACGCAACCAGACCAGGTCGGCGCGCAGGCCATCGACACCGGCGGCAAAGCAGCGCTCGGTAATCTGCTCCAGCGCTGCATCGTCGAGGGGAATGTTGGTCAATGCACTACGCGCCTTCTGGCAGCGCTCGCGCAAGTCTTGCTGCTGGCTTTCCCACTCGGCGCAAAAACCTTGGGGGTCGCTGTCGAAATCCAGACGCCGACGGATGATCTGGCCGCGCTCAGTCGGTGCGGTGTGACCGCTGAGGGCGACGTTCAAACCAAAGCGGTCGAGCAGTTGCGGACGCAGCTCGCCCTCTTCCGCGTTCATGGTGCCGATCAGCACGAACTTCGCTGAATGCCGGTGGGAGATGCCGTCGCGCTCGACCAGGTTGGTACCGCTGGCGGCGACGTCGAGCAGCAGGTCGACCAGGTGATCGGGCAGCAGATTGACTTCATCGACGTAGAGTACGCCGCCATCAGCCTTGGCCAACACGCCGGGGGAAAATTGTGCGCGGCCTTCGCTCAGGGCAGCATCCAGGTCGAGGGTGCCGACCAGACGCTCTTCAGTGGCACCCAACGGCAAGGTGACGAACTGACCGCTGGCGAGCAGGTCCGCCAGGCCTCGGGCCAGGGTCGATTTGGCCATGCCGCGCGGGCCTTCGATCAGCACGCCGCCGATCTTCGGGTCAATGGCGGTCAGGTACAGCGCAAGTTTCAAGTCATCGGCGCCGACCACGGCGGAGAGGGGGAAATGCGGGGTGTCGGTCATCTTCAATACTCGTTCCTGGTCGGTAATTTCACAGCCACCTTGGTCTCCCACAGGGGATTGTGGTGTATCAGGTATCTTCTTCTATATCGAGCAACAAGTTTTCCAGCGCCTCGCGATACTCACCCGGCTCCTTCCACATCCCCCGCTGCTGTGCTTCGAGCATGCGTTCGGTCATGTCGCGCAAGGCATGGGGGTTGTGCTCGCGCACGAAATCCCGGGTGCCTGGATCGAGCAGATAGGCATCGGCCAGCAACGCATACTGATGATCGTCAATCAATCGGGTGGTGGCGTCGAAGGCGAACAGGTTGTCGACCGTCGCCGCCATTTCGAACGCACCTTTATAGCCGTGACGTTTGACGCCCTCCAGCCACTTCGGATTGGCCGCACGGGAGCGGATGACTCGGTTCAGTTCTTCCTTCAGCGTGCGGATCTTCGGCAGGTCCGGCTGGCTGTGATCACCGTGATAACTGGCCGCCACTTCTCCGCCGAGGCTTTCCACGGCGGCCAGCATGCCGCCCTGGAACTGGTAATAATCATTGGAGTCGAGCAAGTCGTGTTCACGATTGTCCTGGTTTTGCAGTACCGCTTGCACCTGGCTCAGACGCTGGGCGAACTGATCTCGGGCCGCGGTGCCTTCGTCTGAACCGCCGTAGGCATAACCGCCCCAGTTCAAATACACCTCGGCCAGGTCCTCGCGGCTCTGCCACAGACGACCATCGATGGCGCCCTGTACCCCTGCCCCATAGGCACCGGGTTTGGCACCGAAAATACGCCAGCCGGCCTGACGCCGCGCGGCGTCTTCATCGAGACCCGCTTGCAGCAGTGCTTCACGTTCGGCGCGTACCTTGGCCGCCAGTGGGTTGAGATCGTCCGGCTCATCCAGCGCGGCGACGGCCTGCACTGCGGCGTCGAACAGGCGGATGAGGTTGGCGAAGGCGTCGCGAAAGAAACCGGACACGCGCAAGGTCACGTCCACCCGTGGGCGGTCGAGCAGGCTCAGCGGCAGAATCTCGAAGTCATCGACTCGCTGACTGCCGGTGGCCCAGACCGGACGCACGCCCATCAGCGCCATGGCCTGGGCGATGTCATCGCCGCCGGTGCGCATGGTCGCGGTGCCCCACACCGACAGGCCGAGCTGGCGCAAATGATCGCCGTGGTCCTGCAGGTGGCGTTCCAGAATCAGGTTGGCCGACTGGAAACCGATGCGCCATGCGGTGGTGGTCGGCAGGTTGCGCACATCTACCGAGTAAAAATTGCGTCCGGTCGGTAGCACATCCAGGCGCCCGCGACTCGGTGCGCCGCTGGGGCCGGCGGGCACGAAACGACCGCTGAGGGCATCGAGCAGACCGCGCATTTCTGCCGGGCCGCAGGCGTCCAGGCGTGGTGCGACCACTTCGCGCAGGTTGTCGAGGATGGCTTGCACCTCAGACCAACCCGCTTCCTGTGGGTGCCAGCCTGCTGGCGATGGAGTGTCAGTCGACATCAATGTGGCTGACACTCCATCGCCAGCAGGCTGGCTCCCACAGGGGGCATTCACCACCTGCGAGATCAATTTTGTGGCGAACAGCTCGAGACGTTCGCGGGTATCGCCTGCCGTACGCCAGACTTCATTGTTGAGCGTCAGCAATTCCACTGGACGCGGTCCACTCCAAGGCTCGGCCAACGCACAGTCCAACGGATCGAACCCAAGTTCAAAGGCCTTGGCCAACGCCCGCAGCAGACTCGACTGCGCCCCGCGCCCATCGCCCCGGGGAATACGCAGCAGCGCAAGCAAGGTGTCAATGCGCAGACGCCCGGCCGGTGATTCGCCGAAAACGTGCAAACCATCGCGGATCTGCGACTCTTTCAAGTCGCACAGGTAAGTGTCCAGGCGCGGTAGCCAGATCGCTGCATCCGCGTCGCTGTCCAGCTGCTCTTCAAGCTGCAGTTCGCGGTCGATGTGGGTGTCGCGCACCAGTTGCAGGATGTCCCGTTGCAACTCACGGGCGCGGCGCGGATCGAGCAGTTGCGCTTCATAATACTCGTCGGCCAGCAGCTCCAGGTTGCGCAGCGGTCCGTAGGTTTCGGCGCGGGTCAGCGGCGGCATCAAGTGGTCGATGATCACCGCCTGGGTGCGGCGCTTGGCCTGGGCGCCCTCGCCCGGATCGTTGACGATGAATGGATAGATGTTCGGCAACGGCCCGAGCAGCGCATCCGGCCAGCAGCTTTGCGAAAGACCGACGCCTTTGCCCGGCAACCATTCGAGGTTGCCGTGCTTGCCGACGTGGATCACGCCATGGGCGCCGTAGGTGTTGCGCAACCAGAAATAGAACGCGAGATAGCCGTGAGGCGGCACCAGGTCCGGGTCGTGATACACCGCACTCGGATCGACCTGATAACCCCGCGCCGGTTGAATACCGACGAAGGTCAGGCCGAAACGCAACCCGGCGATCATCATTCGACCGCCCCGGCACATCGGATCGTTTTCCGGCGATCCCCAACGCTCTTGTACCGCCGCGCGATTGGCTTCGGGCAGTGCGTTGAACATCGTCAGGTAATCGTCCATGGCCAGGCTTTGCTGACACGGGCGTTGGTCGATGGTTTCCAGATCGTTGCTGACGCCGCCGAGCAATTGCTGGATCAGCGCAGTACCACTGTCCGGCAATTCGGCCGGCAGCGGATAACCTTCTTGATGAAGCGCTCGCAGGATGTTCAGCGCCGCAGCCGGAGTATCGAGACCCACACCATTGCCAATGCGACCATCACGGGTCGGGTAATTGGCGAGGATCAGCGCCACGCGTTTTTCCGCGTTGGGCAGGCGCGCCAGATCGATCCAGCGCCGCGCCAGTTCGGCGACAAAGTCCATGCGCTCGGGTTGTGGCCGATAGCAGACCACGTCGGACTGACTGCGCTCACTGCGCCAGGCCAGATCCTTGAAACTGATCGGTCGGCTGATGATGCGTCCGTCCAGTTCCGGCAGCGCGATGTGCATCGCCAGATCCCGGGGTCCGAGGCCCTGCTCGCTGGCGCGCCAGCCCGGCTCGTTGTCCTGGGCACAAATGGCCTGAATCACTGGGATGTTGCGGCGAAACGGACGCAGGTGCGGCGCTTCGGGGCTCGATTGCGCGAAACCGGTGGTGTTGAGAATCACCCCCGCCTCGACTTCATCCAGCCAGTCCTCGACCACTATCAGGCAACCGGGCTCTTTCAAACTGGCCAGCGCAATCGGCAACGGGTTCAGCCCCGCCGCTTGCAAACGCTGGCAGAAAATATCGATGAAAGCGGTGTTCGCCGCTTGCAGGTGCGAGCGATAGAACAGCACCGCCGCTACGGGCTGATCGGCCTGCCAGTCAGCTTGCCAATCCTGCAGCGTCGCGGGGCTTTTTTGCGGATGGTAAATCGCCGTGCGCGGTAGGGTTTTCGGCTCGGACCATGGGTAATCGCGACCCAGCCAGCGATTGCCCAGACAGCGAAACAAGTCCAGGGCATTGGCCATGCCACCCTGGCGCAGGAAGTGCCAGAGCCGGTCGCGGTCTTCAGGCGGCACGGTACTCAGGTCGCTGAGTTCCGGGTCCGGACGGTCATCGCCCGGGACCAGAATCAGTTGCACGCCACGTTGCGACAGCTCCACCAGGCGTTCAATGCCGTAACGCCAATAGGCGATTCCCCCGTGCAGCGAGATCAGAATGACCTTGGCATGGCGCAGCACTTCATCCACGTATAGATCAACCGAGGCGTGATTCTGCACCTGCATCGGATTGGCCAGGCGTACGCTCGGGTAATCGTCGGGCAACTGCTGCGCCGCTTCGGCGAGCAGCGCCAGGCTGGAGTCGCCGCTGCACAGGATCACCAGCTCGGCGGGGGTTTGTCCAAGGTCGGCAATGTTGTCATCCGACACAAATCCGCCGGGCTGGGTCCTGAGCAGGTGCATGGCTTACACGCTGAGCGCGGCGCGCAGTTGCGCTTCGAGCAAGGCGGCGTCCAGTTCCTGGCCGATCAGCACCAGCCGGGTGATACGCGTTTCTTCAGCGCCCCACTGACGGTCGAAGTGCTTGTCGAAACGGGTCCCCACGCCCTGGATCAGCAGGCGCATCGGTTTGTTCGGGATCGCGGCGAAGCCTTTGATCCGCAGTATGCCGTGCTGCACAACCAGTTGGGTCAGCGCATCCAGCAGCAGGCTTTCGTCAGCCTGTGGCAACTCGATGGAGATGGAATCGAAAGCATCGTGATCGTGATCGTCTTCTTCGCCTTCATGATGGTGGTCGTGATGGCTGTGGCGGCTGTCGATGTGTTCTTCGGAACCGGCACCGAGGCCGATCAACACGTCCAGCGGCAGACGACCGTTGCTCGCTTCGATGACTTTCACCGCCGGCGGCAGTTCCTCGGCAACTTCCAGGCGCACGCGGGCCAGGTCTTCCGGGTTGATCAGGTCGGCCTTGTTGAGGATCACCAGGTCGGCGCTGGACAACTGGTCGGCGAACAGTTCGTGCAGTGGCGATTCGTGGTCCAGGTTCGGGTCGAGTTTGCGCTGGGCGTCGACCTGATCGGGGAACGCAGCGAAGGTGCCGGCAGCGACGGCCGGGCTGTCGACCACGGTGATCACCGCGTCAACGGTGCAGGCGCTGCGGATTTCCGGCCACTGGAAAGCCTGGACCAGCGGTTTTGGCAGGGCCAGGCCCGAAGTTTCGATGAGGATGTGATCGAGATCGCCGCGACGGGCAACCAGTTCGCGCATGACCGGGAAGAATTCTTCCTGGACGGTGCAGCACAGGCAACCGTTGGCCAGTTCATAGACCCGGCCAACAGCTTCTTCTTCGGTGCAACCGATGGAGCATTGCTTGAGGATCTCGCCGTCGATGCCCAGCTCGCCGAACTCGTTGACGATCACCGCGATGCGGCGGCCCTGGGCATTGTCGAGCATGTGCCGCAGCAAAGTGGTTTTGCCCGAGCCGAGGAAGCCGGTAACGATGGTGACGGGGAGTTTGGCCAGTGTTTTCATCGGATGCCCTTTGGCAAGGTGGCGGGCATACGGGACGAGAACCGGCAACGCGCATGCGCACCGGAAGCGTTCGCCACCGGATCACCCCGCCCGGTTGTAGTGAGAATCTGTATCGAGGCAGGTCTCCTGGCTGACGGTGTGCCAGTTATTGGACTGGCATTCACTGCGCCTTCCCGCGGGCTCAGGATCTGAGCGTGCAGTGGCGTGGCAGCGAACATCACCGTTCACAGTTGCGGGGGCAGCCGCGGCATCGACCGCGTTCCCTTCTTAGCTTCGGCAAACGCCGAAGAACCTCGAAAGCGCAAGGCTACGCATGGTATGGGGGCGGGTCAATGTCTTGTGACACCCGCACAGGCCCCTTCGCGAGCAGGCTCGCTCCCACATTGGCATGCGGTCACCTGCTTGCGAGGAATTCACCTCGGTTTGAAGATGAGAACCCCTGCCAATTGACGCCCCACCCCCGCCCATGCTCTCCTACACGCCTTGTTACGGGTGCCCTTCACAGGGTGAAACGGGAAACCGGTGAATCATGTGCTTTACTCAAGGCCATGTCAGTCCGGTGCTGCCCCCGCAACGGTAAGCGAGCGAAGCGTCAGATCCACTGTGCCGATGTGGCATGGGAAGGTGATGCTTGCAGGTCAAGGCGAAAGCCTGCGCCCCTCGTGAGCCCGGAGACCGGCCCGCAACACAAAGTGACCAAAACATCACTGAAAGACAAACCCGCGGTGGGCGGGCGCTGTTCGAATCCCTGCGCGCCGGTTGTGCGCAGGGTCTTGCATGCGCTTTTGATTCCCCGCTGACAGAACAGAGGGAAACGCCATGTCGATCATCAGCAGCACCGGCCACAGCAGTACCGCCAGCAGCGCCACAACCCTGACCCAACGCCTGACCGCCGCCGTTTTCGCGTCGATCCTCGGCGCCAGCCTTGTGTACTTCGCCGGGTTCTCGCACATCGAAGCGGTCCACAATGCCGCCCACGATACCCGTCACAGCGCCGCGTTCCCGTGCCATTGAGACCTGCCGACATGATCAAGCGTATTGCGCAAACCGCAGGTTTCACCGGGTTGCTGGCCGCCCTGTTGCTGACGCTGCTGCAAAGCCTTTGGGTTTCTCCGCTGATTTTGCAGGCCGAGACCTACGAAAAATCCGAACCCGCAGCCGTTGAAGTGCATGAACACGCCGCCGGCGTCGCCGCCCACACCCATGATGGCGAAGCCTGGGAGCCGGAAGATGGCTGGCAGCGCGTGCTGTCGACCACAGGTGGCAATCTGGTGGTGGCGGTCGGTTTCGCCCTGATGCTCGCCGGTCTCTACACCCTGCGCGCGCCGACCAAAACGTCCCAGGGCCTGCTCTGGGGACTGGCGGGTTACGCCACCTTCGTGCTGGCGCCGACCCTCGGCCTGCCGCCTGAATTGCCGGGCACGGCTGCCGCCGATCTGGCACAACGGCAGCTATGGTGGATCCTCACCGCCGCCTCCACGGCTGTCGGCATCGCGCTGATCGCGTTCAGCCGCCACTGGCTGATGAAAGCCCTCGGCGTGGCGATCCTTGCCGTGCCCCATGTGATTGGCGCACCGCAACCGCAAGTGCACTCTATGCTCGCCCCGCAAGCACTGGAGACTCAGTTCAAAATCGCTTCGCAGCTGACCAACGTCGCGTTCTGGCTGGCCCTGGGCCTGATCAGCGCCTGGCTGTTCCGCCGCAAAAGCGATGGCCAATACCACGCATGATTGATACCGGCACTGCGCCGACCCTGGTGGTCGGCCTGGGCTGCCAGCGCGGCTGCCCCGTCAGTACGCTGCGGGCGCTGCTCGATCAGGCGCTGCAGGCCAACCAGATCGAACTTCATCAGATCAAGGCCCTGGCCAGCATCGACTTGAAGCGCGACGAACCGGCCCTGATCGAACTGGCCGAACAACTCGGCTTGCAGTTGATGTATTTCAGCAGCGAACAGTTGGCGGCTTATCAAACGCAGCTCAGCCACCATTCGGAGATCGCCTTCGAGCGCACCGGTTGCTACGGCGTGGCAGAAAGTGCCGCCCTGGCCATGGCCGAACAACTGGCCAATGCGCCGGCAAAACTGCTGATCCCGCGACAAAAATATGCCCAGGCGACACTGGCATTGGCCTACGCTGCTTAAAATCCCCGATAATCCGCGCCTTCGATCATGAGCAATCTTCATTTGAAGCCTTGCCCACCCCCTTTTTTCACAGGAACCGACGATGACCGTCTACTTTATTGGCGCAGGTCCCGGCGATCCGGAACTCATCACCGTCAAAGGCCAACGGCTGATTCGCAGCTGCCCGGTCATCATCTATGCGGGCTCGCTGGTACCCACAGCCGTCCTCGAAGGTCACCGAGCGGAACTGGTGGTCAACAGTGCCGAATTGCATCTGGAACAGATCATCGAATTGATCAGGGCTGCCCATGCCAATGGTCAGGACGTGGCCCGGGTACATTCCGGCGATCCGAGCCTGTATGGCGCCATCGGCGAACAGATTCGCCACCTGCGTGAACTCGACATTCCTTTTGAGAT
Source organism: Pseudomonas sp. G(2018) (assembly GCF_005502415.1). Taxonomy (NCBI): domain Bacteria; kingdom Pseudomonadati; phylum Pseudomonadota; class Gammaproteobacteria; order Pseudomonadales; family Pseudomonadaceae; genus Pseudomonas; species Pseudomonas sp. G(2018). Next base: position 10,507 of record NZ_SCOO01000007.1, read on the forward strand.
CATCCCCGGCGTCACCGCGACGGCGGCTTGCGCAGCGCTGCTGGGCGCAGAGCTGACGTTGCCGGACGTATCACAAAGCGTGATCCTGACCCGCTATGCCGACAAAACCGCCATGCCGGCGGGAGAGGAACTGGGCAACCTGGCGCAGCATGGGGCGACCATGGCGATCCATCTTGGGGTGAATCATCTGGAGAAAATCCTGGCCGAACTACTTCCGCACTACGGCGCGGATTGCCCGATCGCGGTGATTCACCGGGCGACCTGGCCGGATCAGGATTGGGTGGTGGGGACACTTGAGGATATTGCCAGGAAAGTGGCCGCCAAAGGGTTTCGGCGCACGGCGTTGATACTGGTGGGTCGGGTGTTGGGGAGTGATCACTTTAGTGAGTCGTCGCTGTACCGTGCAGGGCATGCACATTTGTATCGTCCATAGGCCCTCTTCGCGAGCAAGCCCGCTCCCACATTGGAATGCGATCAACTGTGGGAGCGGGCTTGTTCGCGAAGGCGTCAGTGAATTTCACCCATAAAAAAAACGGCGCTCACGGGGCGCCGTTTTTTAGTTCGCAGCGAACGCCTTAGTAGTAGGCGTTTTCTTTCTGCGTGTGGTCAGTGACGTCACGGACGCCCTTGAGCTCGGGGATGCGCTCGAGCAAGGTGCGCTCGATGCCTTCCTTCAAGGTTACGTCGGCCTGGCCGCAGCCCTGGCAACCGCCGCCGAACTGCAGAACGGCGATGCCGTCTTCGACCACATCGATCAGGCTGACCTGACCGCCGTGGCTGGCCAACCCCGGGTTGATCTCGGTTTGCAGGTAATAGTTGATACGCTCGTTGATCGGGCTGTCGGCGTTGACCATCGGTACTTTGGCGTTGGGCGCCTTGATGGTCAGCTGGCCGCCCATGCGGTCGGTGGCGTAGTCGACAACCGCGTCGTCCAGGAAGGCTTCGCTGAAGTGATCGATGTAAGCAGTGAAGCTTTTGAGCCCCAGTGCGGTGTCTTCAGGCTTTTCTTCGCCCGGCTTGCAGTAGGCAATGCAGGTTTCGGCGTACTGGGTGCCAGGCTGGGTGATGAAGACGCGGATGCCGATGCCCGGGGTGTTCTGCTTGGAGAGCAGATCAGCCAGGTAATCGTGGGCGGCGTCGGTGATGGTAATAGCGGTCATGGAAACTCCTCGCAGGCTTGGGCGCAGTTTACGCCAATCATCGCGCCGGACAAAGTCCTAGTATTTTTGTCGGGAAAGTTGGCGCTGATCCCTTGTCGGAGCGGGCTTGCTCGCTCCCACAGGGGGATCAGCGGTCTACTAGAGGTTTTCGTAGCGATTCATATCCAGCACGCCCTCTTCCACCGGCTCGGTCTCGTGGATGTAGCGGCTCAGGTCATGAAAGTACTGCCAGAACTGCGGATGGCTGCGGCGAATCCCCCAGCGCTCGACGATCTTCTCGAAACGATCGGCATCCTTGGCGTTTTCCATCGCATCCACAAACGCCGGGACTTCCCCGGCGGGAAGGTTGAACATGAAGTTCGGATAACTGCTTAGAACCCCCGGGAAGATGGTCAAGGTATCCAGCCCCGGCTGATAACGCAGCGACTCGCCGAGCAGAAACGCCACGTTACTGTGCGCGCGGTTGCGCAGCAGACTGTACACCACACGCTGGTCGTTCGCGGTTTCGACCCGCAGCATAGTCGCTTCCGGCAACTGATCGATGACCCTGAGCCCGGCCGCCGGGCGTGACGCCAGGCGACTCAAGGCCTGTTCGGCGCTCTGCAAGTCCGGGTCGATGTTCGGGCGCGAACAATAGGCGCCGTCGCAGCGGTTGATCGGATCCGGCTTGGCATCAAGTTCGCCATAGCGGGCCAGCAACTGCATGGCGAAGTCGCGTTTCGGGTCTTTTTCATCGAGCTTAAGCGCGGTCGGCTTGTCGTTGTCGATGGACTCGTAGTCCATCCACATCTTGAATTTGCCGCTGCTCTGATACCAGTCATCGAGGTAGCCATCGCGCGAATCGGCGGGCATCAGGCGCAGGAAATTCTGCTCGGCACCATTGCGGATCAGGTCGAAGTACAGGCGTGTCTGAGCTTGATGGGAGACGTTGCCGAACACATCGAAATTCACCGCCAACTGATAATAGGTGCGTTCCAGCAGTGGGAAGTCGAACAGCCACATCGTTTGCGGCACATCACCGATAAGGCCCTTGGTCACGGCGGCACTGTCGAAGTGCCGAAAGATACTCAGCAGCGCATTGTCGTTGCCGGCCCACAAGGTCGACCAACTGGGTGCCGGCAGGTCGGCGTAGCTGTCGCGACGCAAGGCCTCGTACTCATTGCGTTTGTCGCGGTAGTCGTGCCACAGGCTCAGGACACTGCCGACGTCGTCGTTCTGCCCCGGCATCGCCAGCAACGGCGTGGCCTGACCACGGTAATTCGGGTCGGTGATATAGAGGTCGTGTTCCGGCGCCTGGAACAGCGCCCAGAAGTTGTCGCGGATCACGTCCGTGGCGATTTGCCCCCGGCAAACCGGGCCGCGAATAAAGGTGCGCACGAAATACTCGGCGTTATCGAGCATGAATTGATAACGCGCCTGGGCCGGGATTGCCTCGAACGTGGCAAACGGATTGGCCCGACTTTCCGGCCCGTAGCCCGGCAAGGCGCTGACCTGCCAGTTGCCGTTGTAGAACAGGCTTTTGACCCGGGCCATTTTCGCCGCGCTCAGCGGATATGTGATGTGGGTCTTGTGCACGATCACGCCCTGCACCGGCCACAATCGGTAATAAAACTGCGTGCCCGGATCATCGTTCGGGCGACGGGTATTGATCAGGTCGATGGGCTGGCCGGTCGGCGTGCGTGAGCGCACCCACTGGAAAAAATGCCCCGGCTCGCCGTCCTTGAAGTAGAGGTGCGCGAGAAACCAGTGTTCGAACAACCAGCGCCCCACCAGACTTTGTCGGGCACCCGGTGCGTTGAGCAGGTTTTCCCATTGCACCACCTGCAACGCTTCCCGGGCGCTGGGCACCAGGCCCTGCTCATCGATCGGCGCGCCGGACGCGAGCCAGCGCTGCAAGGTCTGGTACTGCTGATCGGTCAGCCCGGTGACCGCCAGTGGCATGCCCTGATTCGGATGGGAACCGGCGTAAGCGTCGAACTCCGCCGGCATGGCACACATATTGTCGCGGTTGAGGCCGAGGGCAATGTCTTGTGGCAGTTTGGCATTGGGTTGCAGCGGCGTCCGGTGACCCAGCTCGAGCATGCGCGCCATCAGTGCCGCCTGACTGCCTTGAGCATCGAGTACCGAATAAAAGCCCTTTTGCTGCCAGGCACGCTTGCCGAAGGCGTCGTAGAACAACCGGGTCGGTGCTGCGGCCTGGCTGCGGTCGCCGTCGTAAACAGGGGTTTTGCTCGCGCCACGGGCCGCACCTTCGCCACTGCCCAGGTTGAGCTGACAGGCGGAGTCATAGCAGGCATGGCAGGCCACGCACTTTTCAGTAAAGATCGGTTGAATGTCGCGACTGTAGGAAATAGAAGGAGAAATAACCGGGTCTTGCGCCACGGCGCCCCAGCTTAAAAACAGCAACACACTGCTGATGACGACGCGATACGACATGTCCCTGATCCCGATCCTTGAAAAACGCCGCGATTCTACCGGTCTGACGCTCGCACCAACATGAGCGATATTCATGCAAAACCCGAGCATGCTCTAAAAGCGCACAGGTTTGCTATTATCCCGGCCCTTCGTCATGGTCTTTTCGAGTAGTCCCAATGTCCGATCGCAGTGTTCGCCTTCAAGCTCTCAAGCACGCCCTCAAAGAGCGCATTCTGATTCTCGATGGCGGCATGGGTACGATGATCCAGAGCTACAAGCTCGAGGAACAGGATTACCGTGGCAAACGCTTCGCCGATTGGCCGAGCGATGTCAAAGGCAATAACGACTTGTTGGTGCTGACGCGCCCGGACGTGATCGGTGGCATCGAAAAAGCCTACCTGGATGCCGGTGCTGACATCCTGGAAACCAACACCTTCAACGCCACCCGCATTTCCATGGCCGATTACGGCATGGAAGAACTGGCCTACGAACTGAACGTAGAAGGCGCTCGCCTGGCGCGCAAGGTCGCCGATGCCAAAACCCTCGAGAACCCGGACAAGCCACGCTTCGTCGCCGGCGTACTCGGCCCGACCAGCCGTACCTGCTCGCTGTCCCCGGACGTGAACAACCCGGGCTACCGCAACGTGACCTTCGATGAACTGGTGGAAAACTACACCGAGGCGACCAAAGGCCTGATCGAAGGCGGCGCCGACCTGATCCTGATCGAAACCATTTTCGACACCCTCAACGCCAAGGCTGCGATCTTTGCCGTGCAAGGTGTGTTCGAAGAACTGGGCATCGAGTTGCCGATCATGATCTCCGGCACTATCACCGACGCTTCCGGCCGCACCCTGTCCGGCCAGACCACCGAAGCCTTCTGGAACTCCGTGGCCCACGCCAAACCGATCTCGGTCGGTTTGAACTGCGCCTTGGGTGCCAGCGAATTGCGCCCGTACCTGGAAGAGTTGTCGAACAAAGCCAACACCCACGTTTCGGCGCACCCGAACGCGGGCCTGCCGAACGAATTCGGCGAGTACGACGAACTGCCATCGCAAACCGCCAAGGTCATCGAAGAATTCGCACAAAGCGGCTTCCTCAACATCGTCGGCGGTTGCTGCGGCACAACCCCGGGTCACATCGAAGCCATTGCCAAAGCCGTGGCCGGTTATGCACCGCGCCAGATTCCGGAAATCTCCAAGGCCTGCCGTCTCTCGGGCCTGGAGCCGTTCACCATTGATCGCAACTCGCTGTTCGTCAACGTCGGCGAGCGCACCAACATCACAGGTTCCGCCAAGTTTGCCCGCCTGATCCGTGAAGACAACTACACCGAAGCCCTGGAAGTCGCCCTGCAACAGGTCGAGGCCGGCGCCCAGGTGATCGACATCAACATGGACGAAGGGATGCTCGATTCGAAGAAGGCCATGGTGACCTTCCTCAATCTGATTGCCGGCGAACCGGACATCTCCCGTGTACCGATCATGATCGACTCCTCCAAATGGGAAGTGATCGAAGCCGGCCTCAAGTGCATCCAGGGCAAGGGCATCGTCAACTCGATCAGCATGAAGGAAGGCGTCGAGCAGTTCATCCATCACGCCAAGCTGTGCAAGCGCTACGGCGCCGCCGTGGTGGTGATGGCGTTCGACGAAGCCGGCCAGGCCGACACCGAAGCACGCAAGAAAGAGATCTGCAAACGCTCCTACGACATTCTGGTCAATGAAGTCGGCTTCCCGCCGGAAGACATCATCTTCGACCCGAACATCTTCGCCGTGGCCACCGGTATCGAAGAACACAACAACTATGCCGTGGACTTCATCAACGCCTGTGCCTACATCCGCGACGAGCTGCCGTATGCCCTGACCTCGGGTGGCGTGTCCAACGTGTCGTTCTCGTTCCGTGGCAACAACCCGGTGCGCGAGGCGATCCACTCGGTGTTCCTGCTGTACGCGATCCGCGCCGGCCTGACCATGGGTATCGTCAACGCCGGTCAACTGGAGATCTACGATCAGATCCCGGTGGAACTGCGCGACGCCGTGGAAGACGTGATCCTCAACCGCACCCCGGAAGGCACCGACGCCCTCCTCGCCATCGCCGACAAGTACAAGGGCGACGGCAGTGTCAAGGAAGCCGAGACCGAAGAGTGGCGCAACTGGGACGTCAACAAGCGCCTGGAGCACGCACTGGTCAAAGGCATCACCACCCACATTGTTGAAGATACCGAAGAATCCCGTCAGTCCTTCGCCCGTCCGATCGAAGTGATCGAAGGGCCGTTGATGTCCGGTATGAACATCGTCGGCGACCTGTTCGGCGCCGGTAAAATGTTCCTGCCGCAGGTGGTGAAATCCGCCCGTGTGATGAAACAGGCCGTGGCCCACCTGATCCCGTTCATCGAACTGGAAAAAGGCGACAAGCCGCAAGCCAAGGGCAAGATCCTGATGGCCACGGTCAAGGGCGACGTACACGACATCGGCAAGAACATCGTCGGCGTGGTGCTGGGCTGTAACGGCTACGACATCGTCGACCTTGGCGTGATGGTCCCGGCGGAGAAAATCCTCCAGGTCGCCAAGGAACAGAAGTGCGACATCATCGGCCTGTCCGGCCTGATCACCCCGTCGCTGGATGAAATGGTCCACGTCGCCCGCGAAATGCAGCGCCAGGATTTCCACCTGCCGTTGATGATCGGCGGCGCCACCACCTCCAAGGCGCACACGGCGGTGAAGATCGAACCCAAGTACAGCAACGATGCCGTGGTGTACGTCACCGACGCTTCCCGCGCGGTTGGCGTGGCCACGCAGCTGCTGTCCAAGGAGCTGAAGGCCGGTTTCGTCGAGAGAACCCGCGAGGAATACATCGAAGTCCGCGAGCGCACCGCCAACCGCAGCGCCCGCACCGAACGCCTGAGCTACGCCGCGTCGATTGCGAAAAAGCCGCAGTTCGACTGGAGCACCTACACCCCGGTCAAACCGACGTTCACCGGCACCAAGGTGCTGGACAACATCGACCTGAAGGTATTGGCCGAATACATCGACTGGACGCCGTTCTTTATCTCCTGGGACCTGGCCGGCAAGTTCCCGCGCATCCTCCAGGACGAAGTGGTCGGTGAAGCCGCCACCGCGCTGTACGCCGATGCCCAGGAAATGCTCGCCAAGCTGATCGACGAGAAACTGATCAGCGCCCGCGCGGTGTTCGGCTTCTGGCCGGCCAATCAGGTGCGCGACGATGATATCGAACTCTACGGCGATGACGGCAAGCCCTTGGCCAAACTGCATCACCTGCGCCAACAGACCATCAAGACCGACGGCAAGCCGAACTTCTCCCTGGCGGACTTTGTCGCACCGAAGGACAGCGAAGTCACCGACTACGTGGGTGGCTTCATCACCACCGCCGGCATCGGCGCCGAAGAAGTGGCCAAGGCTTATCAGGACGCTGGCGACGACTACAACTCGATCATGGTCAAAGCCCTGGCCGACCGCCTGGCCGAAGCCTGCGCCGAGTGGCTGCACCAGCAGGTGCGTAAGGAACACTGGGGTTACGCCAAGGACGAAACCCTCGACAACGAGGCGCTGATCAAAGAGCAATACACCGGTATCCGCCCTGCCCCGGGCTACCCGGCGTGCCCGGATCACACCGAGAAAGCCACCCTGTTCGCCCTCCTCGACCCCGAGGCGGCCGAAATGCGTGCCGGCCGCAGCGGTGTGTTCCTCACCGAGCACTACGCGATGTTCCCGGCGGCGGCAGTCAGCGGTTGGTACTTCGCTCACCCGCAGGCGCAATACTTTGCCGTGGGCAAGATCGACAAGGACCAGGTGCAGAGCTACACGTCGCGTAAAGGCCAGGAACTAAGCGTCACCGAGCGCTGGCTGGCGCCTAACCTCGGTTACGACGATTGATCAGCGACTGAAGGCAGATCATGCATGCCGCCGGGTTTCCAGCGGCATGCATTCAAGCTTTAAGACATAAAACTTGCGTAGTACATTATTGTTTCCAATCGGCCACCCCAACGATTGTTCGCTGTGTTGACCGCTTCGTAGGTCCTTCCCTGAGGTGGTTCGGGAGAGGCATTTCTGGTCCAATAAGAGACCGTATCATTGGTTTGTGGCCAGCCATACCGGCTCAGATCTCCCCATTCCGAACACAAACTCCCGACCCGCCGGTCCCCTGCGCCGCCTCGCGTACTCATAATATGCACATCCGGCAACGGCCCTTGCGCTGCTGCCTGCGTGTGAGTGTAAGTAACGTTTGAAGGCGTACTAAACCAATGCAAAGGATTGATCAAGTAATTAACCTTCACTCCTTGACTGTCTTCGATCACGACAATTACGCTGCCTTTTTTATGTAAAGTCACAACGTTCCCGTTCAGCGTTGCCACGGCACTGTCGCTGACAGTCAAATTATAAGGACGCTCTCCCCCTACGATATCAAACTCCAATTGCGCCCCCGGAAAACCGGTCCGTGGAAAAGTATCGGCAGCATCAAACGCAAATGCATCATGCCGAGGAGAAGCTATTACGCGGCGAACTGACAGCTCATCCAGGGTGCGATGAACAATCGATACAGGTGCCGAAAAATTACCTCTTTGGTCATAGGACGAAATGGCAAACTTATATTCAGTTCCAGAGGCCAGTCCCTCTACCGAAATTGTTGCCTGGTCGGTAGTTTCATAGAGGACGCCATCTACGTCGATCTCATACATCAGCCCGGGGCCACCGCTGGCCTGGTCCCACGCCAAGTCCACGCTGGTAGTGGTTTGTCTGGTCGTTGTCAGATTATCAGGCGTTGAAGGTAAATCCTCCAACGTGGTGAAACTTCCATAGACCCGAAGCGAACGCTGTCTCAACTCGTTTTCAAGTTGCAATGCAACACAATACGTTGTTCCAGGCTCCAGGTTCTCTACAAAAAACTGCGTGCCTTCCACCTCTGTTTCGGAGTTGCTTCCGCTCACCCAAATGTAACTTTTATAAATATTTTCATCGATTGGTTTTACCCAACTCAACTCCAAAGAATTATGAGCCGGAATTGCTTGAAAATTGGTTGGCATAGCGGGCCGAATGGCTCGCCTGTCGAAATTAATGATTTGCAATGGTAGTTTCCTTACAAGTAATGCAATTCTATTGCGATGCAAATCCAGTTAAATCGATTTCACTCAACCGATCTACTATCAGAAATAACAGGTAGACAGCGTTATTTGACTTCTGTGATCACGCCACTAAAGTTAATCGCAGGGTTGCACCAAAGAGGTGTTTATGGACGAGTCAAATAATAAACCACCGACCTTCTGGCAGATGCTGCACAGCGTCATGGCGGCGGCGTTCGGGGTGCAGAGCGGGAAGAATCGCGCACGGGATTTCACCCACGGCAAACCCAGTCATTTCGTGATTTTGGGGATCTTGTTCACCGCCGTGTTCGCACTGATGCTCTACGGCATCGTGCAACTGGTGGTGCATCTGGCAAAGATTTAGTGCATCAGGGTTTGCAGGCTGAACGGGTAGCGCCAGGACGTCGGGCGCCCCTTGGCCGAAAGCTTGTGAAAATCCACGCCGAAATCCTGCGAGGCGCCCATTGCCAGCAGACGCTTGGCTTGTGCCCGGTCAATCAACTGTAACAACGGAATCTGCCGGTCACGACCGCCGTACTGGCTGATGTCGATGCCCTCGTCGTAGTCATGCAACTGCACCAGCGCCCAGCCACCCAGACTGAAATGCCCGCCCAGCAACACGCTCAAGCGATTGTCGAGCAACGCGTGCAAGGCCGCGGGCGAGTTATTGATCGTACCGAACAGCGCGTCCTTGCCAGGCTTGCCGCCCGATTCTTCAAAGGCACGCATCACACCAAAAACCATTTCGTCATTCGCTGACCAGATCAGCGACGTCTGCGGGTAGCGCCTGAATAACACCTTGGCCTGTTCATAGGCTCGTTCCCGGGTCCAGCCACCGTACACCAGCTGGCGCAGACGCACCTCAGGGTGTTCGGCCAATGCCCGGCGCATGCCCTTTTCCCGCAATTGCGCCGAGGGTGTGATTTTCAGTCCGGAGAAGGCCAGCAGGTCCAAGTACTGACCGGGAGCAACCGGAGGATGCAAACGGATCAGTTCCTTGAGCATCAGGTAGCCACCCTCCTCGTCGTTGGGCACCAGGCTGCCCACCCAGTCGGGGTATTTGTCGGGCCGGGCGCCGAGCAGGCGCATCTGGTCCGGGGTCAGGGCGTTGTTGACGATAAACAGTTTTACCCCGCTGCCATGGGCCAGGCGCAGGATTTCGGGAGCGATATATTGCTCGTTGACGAACACCAGATAGTCGGGACGGTTTAGCCCTTGCAAGGCTTTACGCGCTTGAGCGAGGGTGATCTCGGCGTTGCGGTCGGAGTACTCGATGCGCAGATCCATGGCCAGATCCTTGGCGGCGGCCTGCATGAATTGCGAGTAACTGACCCAGAAAGCTTCCCTGGTCGTTCCCGGATTGAGGAACAGCACCGACGCCGCCTGAGCGCTCGGTCCCGCGACCATGGCCAGCGCCAGCAATGCGCCACACAGCAACTTCAACATTGGTCGTCCGAGCCCCCGGAAATTCGCCGCGCATTATAGCCAGCGAACGCCCGCAAAACGGCGTTTATTCCGGTTTTTGTCCGACAATCGTCGGAACGAGGCCCGGACGGGGTCGTTTATTGATGACTGACCCAAAATACAGCAGTGCCGACGACCAGAATGATCAGGAACAGAATCGCCCAGGCATCGACCGTGCTATCGCTTTTCCTTGCTTTGGTTGGGTTGCTCATTGCATCGCCTCTTGTCGGTTTTATCGGTGATTGCATAAAGACTCGACCACAGTTAAGACGATGATTGCCCGCACGACAAATGTGGGTTAAGTGGCAACCGTTCTCGTTAGGCGATTTGGTTCTTTACATATACTCAAACATCACTTTTGCGCATAACCGCAAACTGGTATCTTGCCCCAGCTCCGTAGGGAGTGCGCGGCCGTGCGCGCAGAATTGCAGAGGCTCTATCGGGTTCCGGCAAGCACAAAAACGCAGCTGTATCCGAGCGACCCAAGCCTGAGAACAGGACTTATATGTACGTATACGACGAGTACGATCAGCGGATCATCGAGGACCGCGTCAAGCAGTTCCGTGATCAGACCCGACGCTATCTGGCAGGCGAGCTGAGCGAAGAAGAATTCCGCCCCCTGCGCCTGCAGAACGGGCTTTATATCCAGCGCTTCGCACCCATGCTGCGTGTGGCGGTGCCTTACGGCCAATTGACTTCGCGCCAGATGCGAATGATGGCCAAAATCGCCCGCGACTACGACAAGGGCTATGCCCACATCAGCACCCGGCAGAACGTGCAGTTCAACTGGCCGGCGGTGGAAGACATCCCGGACATCCTGGCTGAACTGGCCACCGTGCAGATGCACGCGATCCAGACCAGCGGCAACTGCCTGCGCAACGTCACTACCGACCAGTTCGCCGGCGTCGCGGCCGATGAGCTGATCGATCCGCGCCCATGGTGCGAGATTGTTCGTCAATGGACGACTTTCCACCCGGAATTCGCTTACCTGCCGCGCAAGTTCAAGATCGCCGTCAATGGTTCGACCTCCGACCGTGCCGCCATCGAAGTCCATGACATTGGCCTGGAGCCAGTGCATAACGCCGCGGGCGAACTGGGTTTCCGCGTGCTGGTTGGCGGTGGCCTGGGCCGCACCCCGGTGGTGGGCGCATTCATCAATGAGTTCCTGCCGTGGCAAGACCTGTTGAGCTACCTCGACGCCATCCTGCGGGTGTACAACCGCTATGGTCGTCGTGACAACAAATACAAGGCACGGATCAAGATTCTGGTAAAAGCGCTGACCCCTGAAGTCTTCGCCCAGAAAGTCGATGCGGAAATGGAACACTTGCGCGGTGGCCAGACCACGTTGACCGACGCCGAAGTGCATCGCGTCGCCAAACACTTCGTCGACCCTGACTACAAGGCACTGGACAACCAGAGCGCCGCACTGGCTGAACTCGACAAGGAACACCCGGGCTTCGCCCGCTGGCGCGCCCGCAATACCCTGGCCCACAAGAAGCCGGGTTATGTGGCCGTGACTCTGTCCCTGAAGCCGACCGGCGTTGCGCCGGGTGACATCACCGACAAGCAGCTCGACGCCGTGGCCGATCTGGCCGACCGCTACAGCTTTGGTGAATTGCGCACCTCCCACGAGCAGAACATCATCCTGGCCGACGTCGAGCAGGACAAGCTGTTCACCCTGTGGGGCGAGTTGCGCGAGAACGGTTTCGCCACGCCGAATATCGGCCTGCTGACCGACATCATCTGCTGCCCGGGTGGCGATTTCTGTTCCCTGGCCAACGCCAAGTCGATCCCGATCGCCGAATCGATCCAGCGCCGTTTCGACGACCTGGACTACCTGTTCGACATCGGCGAGCTGGACCTGAACATTTCCGGTTGCATGAACGCCTGCGGTCACCACCACGTCGGCCACATCGGCATCCTCGGGGTGGACAAGAAAGGCGAAGAGTTCTACCAGGTGTCCCTCGGCGGCAGCGCCAGCCGTGACGCCAGCCTGGGCAAGATACTCGGCCCATCCTTCGCACAGGACGATATGCCTGACGTCATCGAGAAGCTGATCGACGTGTACATCGAACAACGTACCGAAGACGAGCGCTTCATCGACACCTATCAGCGTATTGGCATCGACCTCTTCAAGGAACGCGTCTATGCAGCGAATCATTAAGAACAACGAAGTCGTCGACGAAACCTGGCACCTGCTGCCCAAAGACTTCAACATCGACGAAATCACCAACTGCGACGATTACATCGTCCCGCTGCAACTGTGGCGCGAACACAGCCGTATGCTCCTGGCCCGCGATGGTGGCCTGGGTGTGTGGCTGGACGCCGATGAAGAAGCCGAGGAAATCGGTGAAGACGTGGCCAGCTTCCAGGTCATCGCCTTGAACTTCCCGGCCTTCACCGATGGCCGCAACTACTCCAACGCCCGCCTGCTGCGTGACCGTTATGGTTTCAAAGGCGAACTGCGGGCGATTGGCGATGTACTGCGCGACCAGCTGTTCTATATGCACCGCTGTGGCTTCGATGCCTTTGCCATTCGCGCCGATAAAGACCCGTACGAAGCCCTTGAAGGTCTCAAGGACTTCTCGGTGACCTATCAGGCCGCCACCGACGAACCGCTGCCGCTGTTCCGTCGTCGTTGAATCGTGATGCCTTGAGCCCCTTGCGGGCTCAAGGCTCGCGAGTTGTCACCTGGGTTCCCCTACAGGCGGAAATGGCCGCCCCAACGCCACCCAGTGGGCGTAAAGCCGAGCCCGGTCCTCCAATGTTGCGAATGCCGCTAACGGGTTGTCGAAAGCCCCCCCTGGCAACCGCACATCCTGGATCAATCGCCCCCACAATTCCTGCGACGCATCGGCTTCAGCCAACAATCGCCACACCCGCGCTTGAAGATCCAGATAGTTGACCTGGAAATCCGGGGTGAGCGTCAGTGTATTGATGGTCCCTAAAAACCGTCCGCCGCGATGCCTGAGCGCCAGTCGTTGCCATAACTGTAACCGGGCATCCCCTAGCGCTGGTTCAATGCCGTTCAACCAGACCGCCGGGTCCCCATAGTTATTGCCCGCCGTGTTCAACCACAAGTTGATGCCCGTCTGCTCCCGATGCGAAACCAATCGTTGCAGGGTGTCCTCGTCGTTGATCGGGTTGCGCCACAGCAGGACTCGATCCCTAGCGATAGCCTGATTCAGCACCGACTGTGGAACTCGTTGGATCTGGTTATCCTGTAAGTCCAGGGTTGTGAGATAGGGCTGATCCATAATCCCGACGGGGCAAGTCTTGATGTCCGTATTACTCAGTTTCAATGACCGCAATTGACTCATCCCCATGACAACAGGGGGAAAAACCAACGGGTTATCGCTCAGATCCAATGATTGCAAATTGACCAATGGACTTAACTGTCCCGCAGTGTTTTCCGGGAGAGCCAATACTTGCTCGTCGTCCAGCAAAACTGGCTGCGCCACCGTGTTCTTCTGGAAGGTCAGCCAGGTGGAACGTAGATTCAACGACGTGAGATGCTGCAACTGGGGGATTGTCGGCGGCAACACACTTTCCAATTCCCCTACAGCGTTGGGTAACCGCAAGTCCGTGCCTTCCAGGTTCAAGGTTCGCAAATGTGGGAAGCGTTCGAGAAAGCCATTCAGAGTCTCCCGTTCGAACAAGTGGAAGTTACTCATATTCAACTCCACCACGTCATTGAACCGGACATTCAGGAGCGGCAGCCGATGATAATCCTCATTACTCATGTCCATCCTGAAGCCATCAACGTGATTTCCCGTGTAGTGGCTATTGCCCTGGGGAGGCTTTTTTTGCCAGATCGCAATGAGCTCATCCGCCAGCTCACCGCGAGTTTCGCCCTCATACTGCATCACTTCCTGGATCCGTCCGACGTTGTACTCGTCGATTTGCTCGGCCGTCAGCCCTTCTGTCCCGGGATCCCCCATTTGCAGCAAGTCGACGTCCATATCGTCGATGTCGACCGCGACTTGATCAATCCAGGTCTCCAGATCCGAATACAGTTGCTGCAACTGCTGTTTTGTACCGTCGATAAAAGCCTGAGCCCCGCTCCCCAATGGCTGCAAGATCGCATCAGCTTCGCCATTGGATAAGTCGGGATAGATCTCCTTGAGTTGCAACCTCATCGCTTGCTGGGTCAGTGCCGCCTCTTGAGGTGTATTCGGATAAACACCCCCTCTCAATCCCTCGGCCTCGAACGGCAACCGTGATTCCATCCTGCCCAGGCCAAGCATCAGTTCTGAGCGGGACAATGGCTGGTCGCTGATTTTCAGCCTCAGCTCAGTGCCGGGGTCGCTCGATACCAACCCCAGCGCCGATCGCTCCTCATTGGACAGAACAGCCACGACAGCTTCGGAAAAATTGGTGACGCCAGCGGCGTGGGTTGACGCATGCTGGGGTAAATAGTGCTTACCCGACTTGATCAGGATCCGGCAATCAGGCGTATCGAGCGGACCACTGCGATCCAGAATCCGGCCTCCGATCGAACTGTCGCGTACTTCGATTAGCAGCCCTTTGGGCCATCCAGGCAGGCCCCTGAGGGAGTGCAACATCAGTGTGTCCGATTCGGTATTGGTTATGGATCGAAGATAGAGACCTTCGTAGGCTCGATTAAGGCGTACATGTTGCTGGTATTGGCGCGCCTTGCCGTCCAGTTGCTTGAACAGCTCCCTGGCCCGGACCGGTTCGGGTGACGCCGTGAAATCGACACCATAGCGATCCAGCACTTGCTCCACGGCGGCCTTGGGCAGGTCGGGGTATGTACGTTGAAACAGCTGCACCCATGGGTGCTCCGACTGCTGGAGCGCCTGATATCGACGGTTGAACTCAGCCTGCGCGTTCCCTGGATCGCCCAGCGCCGTCACCTCCTGATCGATCCTGAAACGATCGACAGTATCAGCCAGCAGGGGCGTCGGCGCGCGTCCTGACTGCATCAGCCGCAGCATGTCATCATCGACTTCGCTGACCTTGCCGATCTGTGCCAGTACTTCATCAGTAAAGGTGCCGGCCGGCGCCCCTACTCCTCGCAAAAGCTCCGTACGGGTCGGCAAAGGCAATTGCGGTTGCCGGGGCGTCTGTGCAACGGCTGGCCCCTCGATCGACCCGCTTGCCCCTCCACTTTCGCGCTCCACATTGGTCACCACAGCCAACTCCGCCCCATCCCTGCCCAGCGAAGCAACGCCCATTGCCAACGGCAGCGCGTTGAGCAAACCGAACACGGTTCGCGTCACACCCTGGGAGCGCTGGCTGGCGGTCTGGCCGTTAACGGCCTGATCCAACCCGTATCCGGCGTCGATCAGTCCGGCGAGGACCATCAATCCCTCTCCTCCAGGCACAAATAAAGCCAGCGGACCGAACCGGGTGATCCATTGGGCTATCGGTTCGACGACCGCACTCAAGTTGTCGCGGTTGACCTGAGCATCATCGCGAATCGTTTCGACGCTGGCCTGGGCAGCCCGTTTCATGTTCAAGACCAGCTGCGCAAACGGATCAGCGTGCGGGGAAGGCAGTTCGAAATCGATGTAGTCGGCAGGGTCCCAGTATCCCTCGTCGTTGAAGAAGCCCGAGTCTTTGGACAGCATGTGCTTTCGCGGGAACATCGCCATGCCATCGAGCGCCGTGAGTACTCCGGCATGGAACGTACCGTCGTCACGGTCCTCTTCGGCGAAGTGACAAGCCAGCGCCTGCTTCGTTTCGCCAGCCTTGCCCTGTTGGACTATCCATTGGCGCAACTGGCCCCTGTCGGCGAACTCATGCAGCGGTGAAGAGTTGCCAGGGATAAACATTAGCACTCGACCGCTGGATCGATCGCGGTAGCACCAGATGTCCCTTGCCGTGTATCGGTATAGCTTCAAGCGGCTCGCCTGGACGCTTACGGGAATGCGCGTGCACGCACGCAGTTGTTCGATCGTCAGAGTTTCCCAGGTTTGCCCGGCTGGCAGCCCCGCCGCCTGCATGGCCAATTCCAGACCTTTTTCAGACAGGCAATCTTCCTGACGCTGCAGCCACGCCGTCATGACAAAAGCGGCTTTGGTCGATGTCCTCAGGGCGTAGGGTTCGCGCGCCGCGATCACCTTGTCGGACGGCCAGGCCTGATCGACATAGGCCTGATACAACTCTTTGAACTGCAGCTCCCAAACCCATTTTTTGAAACTCGCAGGGGTCAGGCTGATCTGCGTCTGCGGCCCATAGGATTGCGGCTCCGAGCGGCGATAAATACCTTCATAGGTGCGATGATCGTCAGTCGGCTCGGCCTGTTCCATGATGCGTATGGACGGTCCGATATCCGGCGGGACGTAGAAGCCGAAACCTGTCTCATAAAAGTGACCGTCGCCAATGGTCTGATAATCGGATAGCAGCGCCTGAACCAAGGACTGCGACCTCGCCACTCGCCCCAGATGGCTGCCGTCCAGCTCGGGACGTAGCCAATAATCGTAATGCAGCGTGACCAGTTGCGCGGTCTGCGGATCGATGCCCGGCCCCCACTTTTCGCGGATAAGGTGCTCGCCATACTGGTCAGGGGTCTGGGGAAGCGCGCCGTCTATCGTCGCTCTCAATTCGTCGCGCATTCGTAGAGAGGGTGCCGGGTGCGGGGAAGAATCCTGTTCGTGAAGAAACGTGTTCATGGTGCATTCCTTTGCAGTCACGTCAAAAACATTACCCTACCCAATCTGCCCTCGTTTCAATGTCGGAGTGATCGACAGCAACCGATGGAAAGTGCACTGCTGCCGGACAGAAATCGAACCGTACTGAAGACCAAAAAAAACCGTGGAATCGCTCCACGGTTTTTGATGGGTCATGAGGATGTGGCTTCGAACGTCACCAGAAACGTTGCTGGGTCAACCGGCTCCACCAGTTCAGCAATACACGATCGACCGATCCGCTGGCGGCCATGCCGATGCGTTCCTGCAGGCTTTTGCGTTCGGCGTAGTGCAGGTGATAAAGCTCGGACTGCTTGGCGCGTTCGGCCAGGTATTCGTCGCTGGTCTTGAGTTCATCCACCAGTTGCTTGTCCAGCGCCGCGACACCCAGCCAGATTTCCCCGGTGGCCACTTCGTCGATGGCCAGTTGCGGGCGGTAGCGGGAGACGAAGTTCTTGAACAGTTGATGGGTGATGTCCAGGTCTTGCTGGAACTTCTCCCGGCCCTTCTCGGTATTTTCGCCGAACACCGTCAAGGTACGCTTGTACTCGCCGGCGGTCAGCACTTCGAAGTCGATATCGTGTTTCTTCAGCAGGCGGTTGACGTTGGGTAGCTGTGCAACCACCCCGATCGAACCGAGGATCGCGAACGGGGCGCTGATGATTTTCTCGCCGATGCACGCCATCATGTAACCGCCGCTGGCCGCGACCTTGTCGATGCACACGGTCAACGGTATGCCGGCCTGACGGATACGCGCCAGTTGCGAGGATGCCAGACCGTAGCTGTGCACCATGCCGCCACCGCTTTCCAGGCGCAGCACCACTTCATCCTTGGGTGTGGCCAGGGTCAGCAGCGCGGTGATTTCGTGACGCAGGCTTTCAGTGGCCGAAGCCTTGATGTCGCCGTCGAAATCCAGCACGAACACCCGGGGTTTGGCTTCGGGCTTTTTCTTCTGTTTCTTCTCGGTTTTAGCCTGGGACTTGCGCAAGGCCTTGAGCTGGTCCTTGTCGAGCAAGGTTTGCTCAAGGCGTTCGCGCAGCC
Source organism: Pseudomonas sp. G(2018) (assembly GCF_005502415.1). NCBI lineage: Bacteria > Pseudomonadati > Pseudomonadota > Gammaproteobacteria > Pseudomonadales > Pseudomonadaceae > Pseudomonas > Pseudomonas sp. G(2018). Next base: position 28,332 of record NZ_SCOO01000007.1, read on the forward strand.
CTTTGTAGAAATCATTGAGCTTGCTGACCTGCAGCTGGCCGGCCGACTTGCGTCGACCTTTGCTGCGCAAGGCCGCGAAACTGGCCAGGACCACCAGGATGGCGATCACCAGGGTCACGGTCTTGGCCAGAAAAACGGCGTACTCGGACAAAAACTCCACAGGGACTCCTTAGACGATGCGCGGCATGGAAGCGCGCGGGATACCTTCAGCATACCCATGCGCCGGCCTTGCGGCCAGCCATGAAACCTCTGGCAACAGGCCTGCAACAGACATTTCAAACAAGCGTATGTTTTTTCATTGACAGCTCACCGTCATCCTCATAACCTCGCCAAACCTTCAACGTACCGGGACGACGCGGACGTGGGCAGCATCTATTTGATTCGACATGGCCAGGCCTCCTTTGGTGCAGACGACTACGACGTCCTGTCGCCCATCGGTGTTCGCCAAGCGCAAATCCTCGGCCAGCACCTGGCCGAACTCGGTATCAGCTTCGATCGCTGCCTGGCGGGCGACTTGCGCCGCCAGCAACATACGGCCAACAGCGCGCTGGAACAATTCGCCGCGGTGGGCCTGCCGGTACCGATCCTGGAAACCGATTCAGCGTTCAACGAGTTCGACGCCGACGCGGTGATCCGCGCGCTACTGCCGGCGATGCTGCCGGACGAACCCGAAGCCCTGAACATCCTGCGCAACGCCGCGCAAAACCGCGCCGAATTCCAGCGCATCTTCGCCTTGATCATCGAGCGCTGGCTCACCGGCACCTACGACACGCCGGAGCTGGAAAGCTGGGTGGGTTTTGTCGAGCGGGTTCGGGCCGGTCTGCACAGAATCCTTGAAAGTGCCGACAACACCCAGAAAATCGCGGTGTTCACTTCCGGCGGCACCATCACCGCCATGCTCCACCTCATTACACAAATGCCTGCCAGGCAGGCCTTTGAATTGAACTGGCAAATCGTCAACACCTCGCTCAACCACCTGAAGTTCCGTGGTCGCGAGGTGGCCCTGGCTTCCTTCAACAGTCATGCGCACCTGCAACTGCTGAAGGCCCCGGAACTCATCACGTTTCGCTGAGTCCGGACTATTGTGACCCTGGCTGTAATCACCCAGCTCTTATTACCCTGCTCTAATTACCAAAAAAAGGATCAAACCATGACCTCCGTAGCAGATGCCGTACAAGCAATGAAAGCCAAGTTCAACCCAGCCGCTGCTGCCGGTCTGGACCTGGTCTTCGGTTTCCGCATCGACGACACCAAGAACTTCTCGCTGATCGTCAAGGACAGCACCTGCGAGCTGCAAGAAGGCGAGAACCCGGACGCCCAGGTGACCCTGGTGATGGACGGCGAAACCCTGGAAGGCATCGTCAGCGGCGAAACCGACGGCATGCAAGCGTTCATGGGCGGCAAGCTGCGCGCTGAAGGCGACATGATGCTGGCCATGAAACTGTCCGAGCTGTTCCCGACCTAAGACCGCGGCTCCCTGCTTCGGGAGTCTCGCTGGCTGCACACGAATCCCGCCCCTTGTGGCGGGATTCGTCGTTTTTGGCTCCGGAAAACGGCCCGACCTGGATTTGCCGTCTATATTCCTTCTGGCCGCCTGGGTCAGCCAGCGGCTGTTTGTCCTCGACTCAAGTTGCGGAGAGCACCGGTATGAGCCCATCTGACGACCCTAACGGTTTGAACCGCCGCCACGTACTGCAAGGCTTGTCCGCGGGCGCCATCGGTGCCTGGATCAGTCCGCTGTTCGCAGGCAGTAAAACGATGCCGGAAACGCCCGCCGACCTCATCCTGTACAACGGACGCCTGCACACCGTCGACCGCAAGAAACCCCAGGCCAGTGCCGTCGCGATCAAGGACGGGCGTTTCGTGGTGGTGGGCAGCGATGCCCAGGCCATGGCCCTGCAAGGACCTGCTACGCAAGTCATCGACCTGCACGGACGCACGGTGATTCCCGGCCTCAACGACTCGCACTTGCACCTGATCCGTGGTGGCCTCAATTACAACCTCGAATTGCGTTGGGAAGGCGTGCCGTCGCTGGCCGATGCACTGCGCATGCTCAAGGAGCAGGCCGACCGTACCCCGACGCCGCAATGGGTGCGGGTGGTCGGTGGCTGGAACGAGTTCCAGTTCGCCGAGAAACGCCTGCCCACCCTTGACGAACTGAACAAGGCCGCCCCCGACACACCGGTGTTTATCCTGCACCTCTACGACCGCGCCCTGCTCAACCGCGCAGCCTTGAAGGTGGTGGGCTATACCCGCGACACGCCGAACCCGCCCGGCGGCGAAATCCAGCGCGACGCCAATGGCGACCCCACCGGCCTGCTGATCGCCCGCCCCAATGCGATGATTCTCTACTCGACCCTGGCCAAGGGGCCGAAGCTGCCGCTGGAGTACCAGGTCAATTCGACGCGTCAGTTCATGCGCGAACTCAATCGCCTGGGGGTCACCAGTGCGATCGATGCCGGCGGGGGCTATCAGAACTACCCCGACGACTATCAAGTCATCCAGCAACTGGCCCAGGACCAACAGCTCACAGTGCGCATCGCCTACAACCTGTTCACCCAGAAACCCAAGGAAGAGCTGGCGGATTTCCGCAACTGGACCGGCAGCGTCAAGTTGCATCAGGGCGATGACTTCCTGCGGCACAACGGTGCCGGGGAAATGCTGGTGTTCTCCGCCGCCGACTTCGAAGACTTCCTTGAACCGCGCCCGGACCTGCCGTCCGCCATGGAGCAGGACCTGGAACCGGTGGTCCGCCATTTGGTGGAGCAACGCTGGCCGTTCCGCTTGCACGCGACCTACAACGAATCCATCAGCCGCATGCTCGACGTGTTCGAGAAGGTCAATCGCGACATCCCCTTTGATGGATTGCCCTGGTTCTTCGACCACGCCGAAACCATCTCCCCTCGCAACATCGAGCGGGTCAAAGCCCTGGGCGGTGGCATCGCGATTCAGGATCGCATGGCCTTCCAGGGCGAATATTTCGTCGAGCGCTATGGCGCCAAGGCCGCCGAACACACGCCGCCGATTGCCCGCATGCTAGCCGAAGGTGTGCCGGTGGGCGCCGGCACTGACGCCACACGGGTGTCGAGTTACAACCCCTGGACTTCACTGTACTGGCTGGTCAGCGGGCGCACCGTCGGCGGTCTGGAGCTGTACCCGCAAGGCTTGAGCCGCGATACCGCACTGGAAATCTTCACCCACGGCAGCGCCTGGTTCTCCTCCGAGCAAGGCAAGAAAGGCCAGATCAAGGTCGGGCAATTGGCGGATCTCATTGCACTGTCGGCGGACTACTTCCACATCGAGGACAACGGGATCAAGGACATCGAAGCGGTACTGACCATCGTCGATGGCAAGATTGTCTACGGCAGCGCCGAGTTCGAAAAACTCGGGCCGCCACCGATCCCGGTGGTGCCGGAGTGGTCGCCGGTGGCCAAGGTGCCGGGGCACTGGAGAGCAGCACCGCTGACAGCACAGGTTCATCAGTGCGTCGGGGCCTGTGCGGTGCATGCGCACAGTCATGAGCGGGCGCGATTGTCGAATGCACCGGTCAGTGATTTTCGAGAGTTCTGGGGAGCGTTTGGCTGTTCGTGCTTTGCGTTTTGAATTCCAAAACAACTCCTGTAAGAACAAGCGTCTCACTCGCCACAGATGGTGAGTGCTCTTACAATGCGGGCACTCTCCTCACCGGCCACCCCATGGACATCGATCTCGCCCGCACCTTTCTGGAAATCGTCCGCCACGGCAGCCTTGCCGCGGCCGCCGAGAAGCTTCATGTCACTCAGACCGCGATCACCGCGCGGGTTCAGAAACTCGAAAGCCAGCTGGGCAGCACCCTGTTTGTGCGCAATCGTGCCGGGGCGCGCCTGACACCCAACGGCGAAGCCTTCGTGGTGTACGCCAATCAACTGGTGGAAACCTGGGAAGCCGCGCGCCGGGATTTGCCGCTGCCCGAGGGATACCACGACGTGCTGCACATCGGTGGCGAGGTCAGCCTGTGCAATCCGTTGATGCTCAGTTGGGCCGGCGAACTGCGGGAAAAAATCCCCAGCCATGCGCTGCGCATGGAGATCCGCGACGGTGAAAATCTGCTGCGCCAACTGGAACTCGGGGTGCTGGATGCGGCACTGGTCTATCAGCCCGAATACTGGCCGCGCCTGCAAGTCGAGCAGATTCTGGAAGAAAAACTCATCCTCGTACGCCAACCCGGGCGCGCCGATCCTTATGTGTACATCGATTGGGGCCAGGATTTCCGTCGCCAGCACGATGCCGCCCTGCCGGAAAAAGCCAAGGCGGCCCTGAGCTTCAACCTTGGCCCGCTGGCCTTGCAGTACATCCTCGAAAATGGCGGCAGCGGCTACTTCCGCACCCGCGTCGTGCAGAGTTATCTGGAAAGCGGCGTGCTGGAGCAAGTGCCCAAGGCCCCGGAGTTCAGTTACCCGACGTACCTGGTCTACTCCCGCGACCGCGATTCGGAAACCCTGCAACGGGCCTTCGATTTGCTGCGCGAAGTCATCAAGATCGATGACGACTGGTCGCAACGCTGGAACCCGCTGACCTGAGTCCGGTTTGCACCGGATCATGGCCGTTGTGTCCTCAAGGTTCATCCAAACAAAACGTCGGGATCGACTAATCTGCTGGAGATAACAATAACGACAGGTGATTGCAGTGAGGCAGACCACCGAAGCATTCCGCAGCCGTTACCGCGCCAACATTCACCCGCTCTACAACCCGTGGCTGCATGGCGCCTTCGTGCTGCTGTTCGGCATTTTGGCCATTGCCGCATTCTGGAGTACGGTGCACCAGGTGCAACCGCTGGCGTGGCTGGCGGTGCCGCTGACCTTGTTGTTCTTCAACCTGGGTGTGTATCTGGTGCATCGACACCTGGGCCATCACAAAAAAGCCTTTGCGCGAATGTTCTACTCTCGCCATGCCGGCGACCATCACAGTTTTTTCGCACCCGGGTACATGACCTACAACAGCGCCCGCGACTGGCGGGTGATTCTGTTTCCGGCCTGGTTGATCGTCTTGCACACCCTGGTCATCACCTTGCCGATCTGGTGGCTGCTCAAGCAGTTCGATGCCAACGTCGCCGGGCTGGTCGCGGGCTGTCTGGTCCTCGGCTACCTGGCCTATGAGGTGTTTCACGCCTGCGAACACCTGCCACCGCACAATCCGTTGACGCGCCTGCCGTGGATCCGCCAGATGCGGCGCCTGCACGAATTGCACCACCGCCGCGAAATGATGCAGGAGCGCAATTTCAACATCGTTTTCCCGCTGATGGATTATCTGTTCGGCACCCTCTACTGGGAGCCGGAGCAGGCCACCCCGTACCCGACGAGAACGCCCATGACCCGCATGAAGCATCAGATCGAGATTGCTGGAAACCCCATCGACGTACTCGCCTACGCCAGCACCGTGACCCGTTGGCCGGAATGGCATCCGTCATCGCTCAAGATCAACGGACAGCGAGGTCCCCTGCATGCCGGTGCGCGGTTCGAAGAGGACATCCGTGCCGGCGGGCGTGACGGGCATCTGAGCTGGGTGGTGGACGAGTACCTGCCGGGGCGGCGCTGGATTGCCCAGGCTCAGGGCGATCACGGTCTGTCGTTGATACTGATGTATGAGTGTGAGTCCAAGGGCGACGGCACGCGGTTTATCCGCACGCTTGAGTATCAGTTCAGCGGCCTGGGGATGCGCATCGCCAACAAACTGCTGCTCAGGCGCCGGATCGATCGCGAGTCGGCGGCGTCGATGCTGGCATTGCGCGAAATGGCGCAAAAACACCTGGCGCAGTCCGGAGTCAATGCGTGAGTCGACGGATCAGATTTCACCACTGCCTGTTGCTGGTGATCATTGCCATTGGCGCGTTCCTGCTGCTGATGCCGACCAAAGTGCAACCGGTGGCCTGGACGCCGCAGCCCGCGCCGTCTCTCACCAGCGGCGTCTATGCCGATAATCAACGTCTCAAGGGCATGGAACGGGTCGGTGCCGCGAACATTGACGGCCCGGAGGCGCTGCTGCTGGAAGGCGATACGTTGATCACCGGTTTGCATGACGGTCGGCTGATCCGCACCAGTCTCGACGGTAAGGTCACCAAAGTCCTGGCCGATACCGGTGGCCGGCCCCTGGGACTGGCTCGGCACCCCAATGGTTTGCTGGTGATCGCCGACGCGGTCAAGGGCTTGCTGTCGCTGGATGCCCAGGGTCGCCTGGTGGCAATGACCACGACAGCCGCCGGCGTACCCTTCGGTTTCACCGATGACGTGGCCATCGATAAGTCCGGGCACTACGCCTATTTCAGCGACGCCTCCAGCCGCTTCGGCTACGGCGAGGACGGCGAGGCCATCATCGAGCACGGTGGCGACGGACGCTTGTTGCGTTATGACTTCCAGACCGGCAAGACCACGGTATTGCTGGACAAGCTGGAGTTTGCCAATGGCGTCACCCTGGGGCCGGACGATGCCTTTGTGCTGGTCAACGAAACCGGCGCCTATCGTATCAGCCGTTACTGGCTCAGCGGCCCCAAGGCCGGCACTCACGATCTGTTCATCGACAACCTGCCGGGGCTGCCGGATAACCTGGCATTCAATGGCCGCGACCGTTTCTGGGTGGCGTTGTACGCGCCGCGCAACGCACTGCTCGATGCCACGGCGGCGCATCCGTTCGTGCGCAAGATGATCGTGCGGGCCATGACGATCCTTCCCAAACCGGTAGAGAAACGCGCGTTTGCCCTGGGCCTGGACATCGAGGGCAAGGTGATCGCCAACCTGCAGGATGGCAGCAGCGGCAATTACTCGCCGGTTACCACGGTGCGTGAGTATGGGGAGTGGTTGTATTTCGGCTCGCTGAAGGCGAAGAACATGGTGCGGTTGCCATTGAGTACCGCCTTGGAGAAATAACCCGGATAACAATGTGGGAGCGAGCCTGCTCGCTCCCACGGGGATTGTTGGTGTTTTTTCGCGGGGATATTCTGTTGCATGTGGCACCTCGCATGGAGCCCGTTATTCGGACTCTGAACACTCGAAGTGCCGGTTTTAATCGCCGTTCCAACGGTTCAATCACCGGTCGTCGGTGACTCATTACGCTGAATCAGGACGACGACTGGAGTTGTTTGACGATCTTGTCCTTGACCTCCAAGCGCTTCGCCTTGAGCTTGGTCACCGCGTCATCGCTGGATTTGGCTTCCTCTGCCTCCACCACAGCTTTATCCGCCTGGGAATACTTGTTGATCAGTGAATCCAGTAACGGATCCTCGGCGCGTTTCTTCTGGATTTCTTCCTTTGTGCGTTTCAGATCCTGAAAAAGGTCGTGGGGCACCGGCATGGAACACCTCCGTTTGTTAATCGGTAGCAAACGCGACTGATTGCGTTCGCCAACTATCAGAATGGCCTTGGTTGGCCGGTTCTGTCGACCATCTGTCTGACCAGCGGTGTCCGTTCGTCGCCCTGTATCAAAAACGATAAAACCTTTGCCCGGCGCTCATTCAAGCCGAGCCTAAAGTCCTGGCAAGGAATGGCGCCGTCCGGCTCTTTTTGCTCCTGGCCACTTTATGCGGCGTATCCGCTACGACAATCCTCCCACCCTGATCCCCAGCCCCTGGACCGATATCGATCACCCAGTCACTCTGCGCCACCACGCGCATTTCATGTTCGACAACGATCACCGTGTGCCCCGCCTCCACCAGGTTGTTCAACTGTTCAAGCAAGCGATCGACGTCCCGCGGGTGCAGCCCGGTGGTGGGTTCATCGAGCACGTACAGCGTCGCCCCGCGTTGATTGCGTTGCAGCTCGGTGGCCAGCTTGATGCGCTGGGCCTCGCCGCCGGACAGCTCCGTCGCCGGTTGGCCGAGACGCAGGTAACCCAGACCGATATCGCGCAGTACCTCCAACGAACGACGCACGGCTGCTTGCTCGGCGAATACCTCGACCGCCTGGTCCACGGTCAGTTGCAGCACCTGGGCGATGTTGCGCCCCTGCCAGGTGATTGCCAGGGTTTCGGGGTTGTAACGGGCACCGTGGCAGGTCGGGCATGGTGCATAAACACTGGGCATGAACAACAACTCGACACTGACAAAACCCTCGCCTTCGCAGGTCGGGCAGCGGCCCTTGGCGACATTGAAGGAAAACTGTCCGGCGTCATAACCCGCCGCCAGGGCCTCGGGCGTGGCGGCGTAGAGCTTACGCACGTTGTCGAACAGCCCGGTGTAGGTCGCCAGGTTGGAACGCGGGGTGCGGCCGATGGGTTTCTGGTCGACTTGCACCAGACGCTTGATCGACGCCAGTCCCGCCGTGACCTGGCCACCGCTGACTTGCGGCGCGTCGTCTTCCAGGCTCGGCTCTTGCGAGTCGCTGTCAGAGGTAGGGCGACCGAGGTGCGCGCCGACCAGCTCCAGCAAGGCTTGGCTGACCAGGCTGGATTTGCCCGAACCCGAAACCCCGGTCACCGCGGTAAAACAGCCCAGCGGAAACTCCACGTCGAGGTTGTTCAGGTTATTGCGGGTGATGCCTTCCAGACGCAGCCAATCGCTTGGCTTGCGCAAGGTTCGGGATTTGGCGATGTGCTCGGCGAATAGATAAGCGCGGGTTTGTGAATCAGTAACATCGGCCAGCCCCATGGGCGTGCCGCTGTACAGCACCCGACCGCCATGCTCGCCCGCCGCCGGGCCGACATCGATCAACCAGTCGGCGCGGCGCATGGTTTCCAGGTCGTGTTCGACCACGAACAAGGTGTTGCCGGCGGCTTTCAAGCGTTGCAGGGCCTCGAACAACGCCTCGCCATCGGCCGGGTGCAAGCCGGCAGATGGTTCGTCCAGCACGTAGATCACACCGAACAGCTGCGAACCCAGCTGCGTTGCCAGGCGCAGGCGCTGCAATTCGCCGGACGACAGTGTCGGGGTGCTGCGCTCCAGTGCCAGGTAACCAAGGCCCAGATCGGTCAGGGTGCTGACCCGCTCCAGCAGGTCCTGGGCGATCCGTTGCGCGGCCAGGCGTTTTTCCACCGACAGGTTCGGCGTGTGCCGTACATCCGGCGCATTGGCGTGACCACTGGCGCCGTGGGCGACGCGCTGTTCTCGGGCCTCGCGGGTCTGGCTGTGGGTCAGCACCTCACCCGCCTCCTCGCCCTCCTGCAGATAATGCTCGGCTGCCACCGGCCTGAGTACATCGGCCACTTGCAGCAATGGCATCTGCGACAACTCGCCGATGTCGTAGCCGGCGAAGGTCACCGACAAGGCCTCGCGCTTGAGGCGTTTGCCGTCGCACAACGGGCAAGGGCTGCCGAGCATGAATTGCGAGACGCGCTTCTTCATCAGCGCACTTTGCGAATGGGTGAAGGTGTGCAGGATGTAGCGCCGCGCGCCGGTGAAGGTGCCTTGGTAACTCGGTTCCATCTTGCGCTTGAGGGCGACCCGGGTTTCTTCCGGGGTGAGCCCGGCATACACCGGCACCGTCGGGGTTTCTTCGGTGAAGAGAATCCAGTCGCGCTGTTTTTTCGGCAGTTCACGCCAGGGGATATCGACGTCGTAGCCCATGGTCACGAGGATGTCCCGCAGGTTCTGGCCCTGCCAGGCCAATGGCCAGGAAGCGACCGCACGCTGGCGAATGGTCAGGCTCGGGTCCGGCACCATCAGCGCTTCGGTGACTTCATACACCCGACCCAGACCGTGGCATTCGGTACAGGCGCCCTGGGGTGTGTTCGGCGAAAAGTCTTCGGCGTACAGCATCGGCTGCCCCGCCGGATAACTGCCGGCGCGCGAATACAGCATGCGGATCAGGCTCGACAGGGTCGTGACGCTGCCCACCGAAGAGCGCGTACTCGGCGTACCCCGTTGTTGCTGCAAGGCCACTGCCGGTGGCAAGCCTTCGATGGAATCGACATCCGGCACCCCGACCTGATCGATCAGGCGCCGCGCATAAGGCGCCACGGACTCGAAATAACGCCGTTGCGCCTCGGCGTACAGGGTCGAAAACGCCAGGGAAGACTTCCCCGAACCCGACACCCCGGTGAACACCACCAGGGCATCGCGGGGGATATCAACATCGATGTTCTTGAGGTTGTGTTCCCGGGCGCCGCGCACCCTGACCATGCCTGAGGGGGGGGTGGTGGTGCGCGTTGAAGTCATCGGGTCGCCTTACATAAATTACTGAAAAAAACACCATCCCCCTATGGGAGCGGGCAAGCCCGCTCCCACAGGTTTTTTAAGCATTGAGGACGGTTCGGATCATCTGGGTCAGTGCTTGCGGGCTGTAGGGTTTGCTCAGCAAATGGGTGTCGGGGCTGAGTTGGTGGTTGCGCGAGATAATGTCACGGGTGTGACCGGAGGTGAACAGCACGGCCAAAGGTGGGTTCTGCACTTTCGCCCACGCCGCCAGGTCAGAACTCTTGATCAGGCCGGGCATGACCACGTCGGTGAAGATCAGGTCCACCACCACGCCCTCCAGCAACATCTGCATGGCGACATCGGCATTGGCCGCAGTCAGGACCTGATAACCCTCTTCGCGCAGCAACTCCACAGTCGAGGTGCGCACGGCTTCATTGTCCTCGACCACCAGAATCCATTCGTGCCCGCCCCGTTGCTGCACGTCCAGGACCGTTGTCTCACTGGCCGCTGTACGCAGGCTGCGCGGGAAATACAACTGCACCCGGGTACCCTCCCCGACGGTGCTGGACATCTCGACATGCCCTCCGCTTTGCTTGACGAAACCGAACACCATGCTCAGGCCCAGCCCCGTGCCCTGGCCGTCGGGCTTGGTGGTGAAAAACGGTTCGAAGGCCTGTGCCAGCACTTGCGGCGGCATGCCGGAGCCGGTATCGGCCACCGTCACGCGCACATAGTCGCCGGCGACGATCCCCTTGCCCGCGCAAAACGCGCGGTCGAGGGTGATGTTGTCGGCGCTCAACTGAATGATCCCCTCACCCAACATTGCGTCCCGGGCATTGATCGCCAGGTTGAGGATCGTGTTTTCCAGTTGATTGCGATCGACAAACACTGCCCAGGGATCTTCGGCAGCGCTCATCTGGATCTGGATGGTTTCCCCCAGTGCACGCTGCAACAGCTCGCCCAGGCCGTCGAAAATCTGCTGCGGCGTACAAATAGCCGGGGTCAGCGGCTGGCGCCGTGCGAAGGCGAGTAACTGCGAAGAGAGTTTGGCGCCGCGCTCCACGGCAGCAATCGATGCCGCCACACGGCGTTGCACGTTGGCATTGTCCGGCTCATGACGCGCCAGCAAGTGCAGGTTGCCGGCGACCACTTGCAACAGATTGTTGAAGTCGTGGGCTACGCCACCGGTCAGGCCGCCGATGGCTTCGAGCTTCTGTGACTGACGCAGTTGCTCTTCCGCCGCCAGCCGCGCTTCGACTTCGTCGGCTACGCGCTGCTCCAGATTACGGGTGAACCTGAGCAGGGACTCTTCGGCAGTCTTGCGTTCATGGATGTCAATCAATACCCCGGGGAACCGAAACGGTTCGCCCTGCTCATCAAACTCGCAACAACCGCTGGCGAGCACCCACAGGTAACTGCCATCGGGGCGCAGCACCCGGTATTCGGCGTGAAAGGGGGCGGCGGTTTCCATGGACTGTTTGACTTGCTCCTGAACCCAGCTGCGATCATCGGGATGGATGCGCGCTTCGGCGATGTCCTGGGGCAGGTTGTCCAGGGGTTGCCCGGCAGGATAGGAAAAGGTGCGGGCAAAGCGTTCATCGCCGCTCAGCACGTCAGCCTTGATGTCCCAGACAAACGAGCCGAGCAAAGCCCCGGCATTGAGTGCCAGGCGCACCCGTTCGTTGTCGGCGCGATAAGCATTTTCGGCGGCCTGGCGCAGGCGTTCGGAAATCACGAACTCAGTGGTTTCGACCACCATTGCCATGACGCCGGCGGGACAGCCGTCATCGTTGGCAACCGGGCTGTAATACAGATCCAGCCAGACGTCTTCGGGCACCCCGTCGCGCAGCAGCACCAGCACTTTGTTGCGGTAGGACAAGGTGCCGCCGGCGAGGCAGGTATCGACCACATGCCGGTTGAAATCGGCCACTTCCGGCCAACCCAGCTCCACCGGCGAACCCAACAGGTAGGGATGGCGCCCGCCGGCGAATTTCGAATAGGCGTCGTTATAGATCATGTAGCCGGGCCGGCCCCAAAGCATCACCATCGGCAGCGGCGAGGCGAGCATCAGCTGTACCGTGCTGTTCAAGCTCCTGGGCCAGGTATCGATGGCGCCAAGCTCGGTGTGGCTCCAATCGAACGCACGAATGCGCCCGGCCATTTCGCCGCTCCAGCCGGCACACCCGTGGCTATCGTCTAGAAACTGCATTGGCTGACTCTGTATCCGGTAACTGCACCCGTTTGTTTCGAGCATCGCGGATGCCAATGGTTTCATAGAGGTATAGCTGATTATCGCGGGATCCATGGCAAGCGCAGATCCCTGTGGGAGCGAGCCTGCTCGCGAAGAGGCCGGCACATTCAACAGCTATGGCAACTGACACTCCGCATTCGCGAGCTGGCTCGCTCCCACAGATTGCAAGCCCGGAATCGAGTGGTGCGACTAAACCTCAATCAGGTGTTTGAGCGGGTTGTAGCTGGTTTTCAGCGTGGCGGCCACGTCGAGAATCGCTTTCTCGATGCCATTCAAGTGCATGCAGGTCAGTTCGATCGCCGCGCTCTGGTTGCCCGCTTCGATGTATTCGATCAAGCGCAAATGTTCGTCGTCGCGACAGGCTTCGTGACTGTCGTCATCCAGGGCGGCGGCGTACAGCGAAGCCCGGGAAATCAGTTTCTGGAACCAGTCCAGCAACACCGGATTGTTCAAGCTGCGGGCGAGTTTGATGTGGAACTCGCCGAGCAGATGGATCAACCGCTCATGGTCGCCGCTTTGGTGCGCTTCGTCCTCCAGCAACAGGTGATCGCGCAAGTCCTGGGTCACGGCGGTATCTCGCCGACGGCACAACTCGCTGACGATGCCGATCTCGACCAGGCGCCGGGTTTCGAACAGTGAACGGATCTCTTCGTCGCTGGGCAACGAGACCGACGCACCTTTATTGGGTTCGGTGGTGACCAGGCCATCGGCTTCCAATTGCTTGAGCGCGGCACGAACCGACGTGCGGCTGACATTGAAAAGTTCAGCCAGCGAGGCCTCGCCGAGCTTCATGCCGGGCCGCAGGGTGCGCTTGCTGATCGCCTCGTAAACCCCTTGGTAGACGCGGTCGACCGTGGTTTCCAGTTTCTTTTCCGCCATTCGATGACTCCTTGAGCGCTATGCAACCGGCCCCAGGCGAATGAACAGCCTTGAAAAAGGGGGTTGCACGAGCAGGTTAATCCGGGTATTTCTAAATTGCATCCAGATTTTGCATACAATAATTAGAGGAATGCACCATTATGGGTCATCCGGTTGCAATTGAAGTGCGTAACGTCTCCAAGCGATATTCCGACGATCCCGGCTTGGCACCGGCCCTCGATAATGTATCGGTCGATATTGCCGACAACGAGTTCTTCACCCTGCTTGGCCCCTCCGGCTGTGGCAAAACCACCCTGCTGCGCACCATCGCCGGCTTCGAGCACGTCAGTGACGGTGAAATCCGCCTCGCTGGCGAACCGGTCAACGACTTGCCGCCGTTCAAGCGGCGGGTCAACACAGTGTTCCAGAGTTACGCGCTGTTTCCGCACATGAGTGTTGCGCAGAATATCGCCTTCGGCCTCGAGATGCAGGGTCTTGATCGCAAGCTGATCCCGCAGCGGGTCGATGAAATGCTGGCGCTGGTGCAAATGCAGCACCTGGCCCGACGCAAACCGGCAGAACTGTCCGGTGGCCAGCAGCAACGGGTGGCTCTGGCCCGGGCCTTGGCGCCGAAACCCAAAGTGCTGCTGCTCGACGAACCACTGTCGGCGCTGGACCTCAAGCTGCGCAAGGAAATGCAGGTCGAGCTCAAGCGTGTGCAAAAGGAAGCGGGCATCACCTTCATTTTTGTCACCCACGATCAGGAAGAAGCCCTGACCCTGTCCGATCGCATTGCCGTGATGTCCGCCGGCAAGATCCTGCAGATCGGTACGCCCAACGACATCTACGAAAGGCCGCAGCATCAATTCGTCGCCCAGTTCATTGGTGACATCAACTTCCTGCCCGGGCACCTCAAACGCGGGCAAAACAACGAACACCTCTTCGTGCCCAGCGGCATGCCGGTGGAAATCCCCTGCCCGGCCCAAGGCATCGACGGCAAGGTGCAGCTGGCCTTCCGCCCGGAGCGTTCGCAACTGGTGGACCCGGCGCAACCACATCACCTGCGCGGGGTGATCGAGGCCGTGCTGTACGTCGGCACCGCAACCCTCTACCAGTGCCGCTTGAACAACGACATCAAGGTCATGCTGCGTGAAAACAACGAAGGCCTGAACCACAGCCGTGGCGTCGGCGATCGCGTGGCGGTCAACCTGCCGCCTCACGCCTGTCTGTTGATGGAGGCCTGAGATGAGCGTCAGCAGCACTTCTCCCGCCCTCAACCGCGCACTGTTGCTCAGCCCGGTGGTACTGACCCTGCTGGCCCTGATCGCCATTCCGCTGGGCATCATGGGCTACATCAGCCTGCTGCCGCGCAACGTCTATGGTGGCGTCGACTGGCAGGCCGACTGGCAATTGCAAAGCTACGTGCAGCTGTTTTTCCAGGAAGGATTCGACGGTGAGCTTGAGCTCAATTGGGTCTACGCCCAAGCGCTGTTGCGCTCGGTGTTCCAGGCCGGTGGCACCACGGTGCTGTGTTTCCTGTTCGGCTTTCCGGTGGCGCTGTGGATGTCGAGCCTGACACCCCGTCGACGCAACCTGATGGTACTGCTGATCACCATCCCCTTCTGGACCAACCTGCTGATCCGCAATTACGCCTGGCTGATCATCCTGCGCGAACAGGGCTGGGTCGCCCAGAGCCTCAACGCGCTGTTCCCCAGTGCCGGCGGCATCACCCTGCTCTACAACGACTTCGCGGTCAGCGTCGGGCTGGTCTACAGCTTCCTGCCGTTCATGATTCTGCCGATCTACTCGACCCTGGAAAAACTCGACTGGCGTCTGGTGGAAGCGGCCTATGACCTGGGCGCCAACCGCTGGCATGCGCTGCGGCGGATCATCCTGCCGCTGTCGATGCCGGGAGTGATTGCCGGTTCCCTGCTGGTATTCGTGCCCAGCCTCGGCGCCTTCATCACGCCGGCAATTCTCGGCGGCGGCAAGACCCTGATGATCGGCAATCTGATCCAGCAACAGTTCGGTACCGCGCGCAACTGGCCGCTGGGCAGTTCTCTGTCGTTCCTGCTGCTGGGGATTCTGCTGCTGTCCCTGGTGCTGTACGCCCTCTACAGCCGCAGCGCCGCCAACACTCTTCGTCGGGGAGCCACCGCATGATCGCCCTGCACCTGAAAAAACTGCCGATGACCCGGGAAGTCAGCCTGCTGATCCTGGCCTACCTGTACCTGCCGATCTTCGTGCTGATTGCCTACAGCTTCAACGCCAACCGCTCGGCAACGGTATGGACCGAGTTTTCGTTCGACTGGTATGGACGCATCCTGTCCAACCCGTCGATCCAGACCGCCGCGCTGAACTCGATCATCGTCGCCGGCATCGCCACAGTGTGCGCAACGGCGATTGCCTTGCTCGCGGCACTGGCGACTTACCGGCCGTTCTACGGGCAGAAGATGGTCGAAGGCGGGATCAACCTGCCGCTGATCCTGCCGGAAATCGTCACTGCCGTCGCCACCCTGCTGCTGTTCATGGCGCTGGGGATCAAGCTCGGTTTGCTGACGGTGATCGTCGCCCACATCGGCTTCTGCATTCCCTTCGCCTACCTGCCGATCCGCGCGCGGCTCAATGACCTGGACAAGAGTCTGCTGGAAGCGGCGAACGATCTGTACGCCAATCCGTGGCAGGTGTTCCGGCGGGTGACGCTGCCGCTGTTGTGGCCGGCGGTGCTGTCCGGTTCGGTGCTGGCGTTCGTGGTCAGCCTCGACGATTTCATCATGACCTTCTTCGTCGCCGGCCCCGGTTCCACGACCCTGCCGGTGTACATCTTCTCGGCGATCAAGGCCGGCGTAACGCCGGAGATCAACGCGATCTCGACCCTGATGCTGGTGATTTCCATCGTGCTGGTGGTGCTGGCCTTCTGGCTGGGACAGCGCGGTAAAAACCAATAATCCTGGAGCGTTTCACTCATGAAAAAGAACATCAAAAACATGTGTTTCGCCGTCACCGGTCTGGCCCTGAGTTGCTTCACCGCCATCAGCGCCCAGGCCGCCGAGCCCAAGCAACTGTTCTTCTACAACTGGACCGATTATTACCCGGTGGACCTGCTGGCCAAGTTCGAAAAGGAGACCGGCATCAAAGTCACCATGGACGGCTACGACAGTAACGAAACCCTGCTGGCCAAGTTGCAGGCCGGAGGCGCCGCCTATGACGTGATCGTGCCGTCGCAGTCGATCATGCGCACCTTGATCAACCAGAACCTGCTGCTGGAAATCGACGCGCCGACCCTGCCCAACTTCCAGTACGTGAAGCCGGCGTTCCGCGACCCGAGCTTTGACCCCGGCCGCAAGTTCTCGGCACCGTATCTGTGGGGCACCACCGGGTTCTCCTATGACAGCGCGCGAGTGCCGGGTGGCAAGCTCGATGACTCGTGGAAAGAGTTCTTCGAGCCGCGCAAGGAACTGCAAGGCCAACTCGCCGCCCTCGACACATCCAGCAGCGTGATCAACGCCGCCAGCCATTACCTGAACGTCGACGAATGCACGGAAAACCCGCAAGACGCCAAGCGCATTCTGGAACTGCTGCAAAAGCAGAAGCCGTTCCTGAAGATGTACAGCTCGGACAACACCGTCGACCGCATGGCCTCCGGTGAGGTGATCATGATGCAGAACTGGAACGGTTCTACAGCGCGGGCCACCTTGCAGAAGAGCACCATCAAGTACGTGTATCCGAAAGAAGGCCTGGCGATGTTCCAGGACAACTTCGCCGTACCGAAAAGCGCACCGCACCCCGGCAACGCCAGGATTTTCATCGACTGGATGATGAAGCCGGAAAACGCTGCGGCCGTGTCCAACGCCATCGCCTACGCCAACGGCATCCAGAGCGACAAGCTGATCGATGCCAAGTGGCGGGTCATGGACGCCATCAACATGCCCGACGAATTCGCCTCGCGCCTGCGTCCTGAAAAGGAATGCAGCAACAAGGCGCGGGAACTGCAGGACCGGATCTGGGCGAAGCTCAAGGGCTGATCTGAAACCGAGTCGCGGCCTTCGCGAGCAAACTCGCTCCCACATTGAAATGCATTCCCCTGTGGGAGCGAGCCTGCTCGCGAAGAGGCCCTCCCACACAACACAAATTTTGAGGTACGCAATGACTCCCCCCCGCTGGCTACGCAACGTGCGCCCCTACGGCGCCCCCGCCGAAGACCTGCTGATCGAAAACGGCCGCTTCACCCAACGTCGCCCGGCCTCGACCAGCGAACTGCTCGCCACCGACATCGACGGCCAGAACCAATTGCTCACCGCAGCCCTGGTGGAAAGCCACGTGCACCTGGACAAAACCCTCTGGGGCCAACCCTGGCGCCCGAACAGTGCCGGGCCGACCCTCAAGGATTACATTGCCAACGAGCGTCGTGTACTGCGCGAAGTCGAAGCCCCCATTGCACAACGGGCCGGCGCCCTGCTGGAGAACTGCATCGCCCGTGGCTCGCTGACCCTGCGTTGCCACGTCGACATTGACCCGGAATTCGGCCTGCGCCATGTCGAGGCCATGCAGCAACTGCGTGAAAAATACCGCGACTTGATCGACCTGCAACTGGTGATCTTCCCGCAAACGGGCCTGATCAGTCGCCCCGGCACGGCCGAGCTGATGCGCGAAGCCATGACCCTTGGCGTGGAAAACGTCGGCGGCCTCGACCCCTGCGGCATCGACAACGACCCCATCGCGCAACTGGACTTCGTGTTCAAACTGGCCAGCGAATTCGACCGTGGCGTCGACATTCACCTGCACGACAAGGGCGAGTTGGGCCTGTGGCAGATCAAACTGATCGCCGACTACACCGAGCGCTTCGGGCTTCAGGACCGGGTGATGATCAGCCATGCCTACTGCCTCGGCATGTTGCCTTGGAGCCAGGTCAAACCGGTGGCCGAACGTCTGGCGGCACTGGGGATTTCGTTGATGAGTTCGGCGCCGGCCGATTGTGCTGTACCCCCATTCCTCGCCCTGCGCGAAGCCGGGGTGAATGTGTGCCTGGGCTCGGACGGTATTCGCGACGCCTGGTCGCCCATGGGCAACGGCGACATGCTGGAGCGGGCGATGTTGCTGGCGTTTCGTTTCGATTTGAACAAAGACGAGGAATTGGCAGCGGCGTTCGACGCGGCGACCGTGAATGGCGCCCGGGCCCTGGGTTGCGAAGGTTATGGCGTAGCGATCGGTCGGCCTGCGGACTTTCTGTTGATGCCGGTACAGACCCTGGGTGAATCCGTGGTGTCGCGGCCAGTGCGGCAGGTCTATCGCGGCGGGCAGTTGATTGCTTCGGGTGGCCGTTTGCTGGACAGCCGTTTGTGAAGCGCATCGGTTTGAAGTCCAGTTGTGTGGTCGGCTTCGACGGCACCAAACACGTGCTCTGGCGCAACGGCGAGGTGGTGTTCGAAGGCTCGTACATTGTGTTTGTGGGGCGTGATTACCCGGGTCCGGTGGATCAGTGGATCGACTACGGCAACGCGTTGATCGGCCCCGGTTTCATTGACCTTGATGCTTTGGGCGATCTCGATTCCACGGTGTTGACCCTGGACAACGGCGACGAGCGCGACATGGGCCGGATGTGGTCGGCGCAGTATCTGGCGCGAGGACCACGGGAAAGCTACAGCCCGGACGAAGAAGCCTTCAAGTACCGCTACGCCTTCACGCAGCTGATCCGCAACGGCATCACAACGGCCATGCCGATTACCTCGATGTACTACCGCGAGTGGGCGGAAACCTACGACGAATTTGCGGCGGTGGCCGGCGTGGTCACCGAGCTTGGGCTGCGCACTTATCTCGGCCCCTGCTACATGAGCGGCATGAGTTACTGGCAGGCCGACGGCACACTGGCCCACCACTGGGATGAAGCCCGGGGCATGGCTGGACTCGACGCGGCGCAACGGTTTTTCAGGGATTTCGACGGCACGAATGACGGCCTGATCCGCGGTGCGCTGCTGCCGGACCGGATCCAGACCTGCACACCGGCGCTGTTGCAGCGCACCGCTGCGCTGAGCCGGGAACTCAATGCGCCGATGCGTCTGCATTGCTGCCAGGGCCTTGGCGAAGTGGCGATGGTCGAGCAATTGCGCGGCGCGTCACCGTTGGGCTGGTTGCAGCAACTTGACCTGCTGACCCCGCGCAGCCTGTTGCCCCACGGCATTTACACCCGTGGTGATGATGACCTGCAAAGGGTGGTGGACGGCGGCGCCAGCCTGGTGCATTGCCCGGTGGTGTTCGCCCGGGACGGCGAGGCATTGGACTCGTTCGGTCGCTATCGGGCCAAGGGCATC
Source organism: Pseudomonas sp. G(2018) (assembly GCF_005502415.1). Classification (NCBI taxonomy): domain Bacteria; kingdom Pseudomonadati; phylum Pseudomonadota; class Gammaproteobacteria; order Pseudomonadales; family Pseudomonadaceae; genus Pseudomonas; species Pseudomonas sp. G(2018). The sequence goes on from NZ_SCOO01000007.1 coordinate 47,848, forward strand.
AACTTCGCCCTGGGCACCGACACCTGGCCGGCGGATTTGCTGGACAACATGCGCCAGGGCTTGAACATCGCGCGACTGATGGAGGGCGGCAACACGCTGACCAGCACCCTCGATCTGTACAACGCCGCCACCCTCGGCGGTGCCAGGGCCCTGGGCCGCGATGACCTTGGGCGACTGGCGCCGGGAGCAAAGGCAGACATCACCGTGTTCAACCTGCGTGGCCTGCACCTGGGGCCGCTGTTCGATCCATTGAAAAACCTGATGTTGGCCGGGCGCGGTGACGACTGCATCGCCAGTTGGATCGACGGCCGCAGTGTGATGCAGGACGGTCAGGTCAACGGAGTCGACTACCCCGCCCTGCAGCGCCAGGCCCAACGACAATTCGAAAAACTGATGCGCAGTCACAGCGACCGGGCCTTCGGCCAACCGGACTGGAAAACCCTGTTCCAACCGGCCATTCCCTTCGCCGATGACTACAGCGCACAGGCGCCGCTGAGCGCCATTGATCCACTTTCTTAGAGAATGCTGCCCATGCAAAGCTTCGATTTCAGCACCCTGAGTGCGCGGGACAAATACAAGATTCTGATCGGCAGCGTGGTGCCACGACCTATTGCCCTGGTCACCACTGTCGACGGCGAAGGCCGCGTCAATGCCGCGCCGTTCAGCTTTTTCAATGCGCTCTCGGCCGATCCGCCGATCCTCGCGTTGGGCGTGGAGAACTACGGTGATCAGAGCCCCAAGGACACCACGCGCAACATCCAGCTCAACCAGGAATTCACCGTCAACATCGTCAGCGATGCCCTGGTGGAAGCCATGAACGTCTGCGCTGTGCCCTTCGCCCCCGGTTTCGACGAGCTGACCGCCGCCGGCCTCACCGCCATCCCCGGCACCACAGTCAAATGCCCGCGCATCGGCGAAGCCCCGGTGGCACTGGAATGCCGGCGAATGATGGCGCTGTCCATTGGCCAGTCGCGGGAGATCATCTTTGGCGAAGTGCTGATGGCCCATGTGCGGGACGAACTGATCGACCCGAAAACCCTGTACATCGATCAACTGGGCCTCGATGCGATTGGGCGCATGGGTGGCCATGGCTATGCACGTACCCGGGATTATTTCGACTTGCCGACCCGGTCGTTGCAGGCGTGGACGGATGCACCGGGGGGTGGGGAGCGGTTTTGGCCGGAGGGTAAATAATCAGCCTTCCCACAGGTTTTGCGGAATTAGTGAAAGTCCCGGCTGCGCACGGTGATGCCGTCCAGCAGTGGGCTCAAGTCGCTCAAACGCCCGGCGATCAAGTGCCGCACCTCGCCCTCCCTTTCCCAACGCCCATCAACCTTGAGCAACTGCGAGCCGACCAGCACCTTGCGTTGCCGCTCGGCCAGGTCGCGCCAGACCACCACGTTGACGTTGCCGAACTCGTCTTCCAGAGTGACGAAGGTCACGCCACTGGCGGTGGCTGGCCGTTGCCGACCGGTGACCAGCCCGGCGATGCTCACCGGCCGCCCATGTTCGACGTCCAGCAGTTCCTTCGAGCTGCGGCAACGCCTGGCTTTCAATTCACCGCGCAGCAAGGCCAGCGGGTGCGGCCCGAGGGTGGTGCCTAGACTGTTGTAATCGGCCTGCAAGTCCTCGCCGACCGTGGGTTTGGGCAGCGCCACCGTCCCCTCCTCATGGCTGGGCAAACCTGCGAACAGACCGAGCTGTTTCTGCACCCCCGCCACTTCCCAGCGCGCCCGATGGCGATCACCGGCCAGACCGCGCAACGCACCGGCATCGGCCAGTTGCTCCTGGGCTCGGGCATCGAGTCGCGCCCGCTCGCCAAGGTCGGCGATGTCGGCAAAGGCGCCCCTGGACCGCGCCGCTTCGATACGCCGGGCATCGTCCTCGCGAAACCCCTTGATCATCCGCAAGCCCATGCGAATTGCCGGTTGTGCGCCGGCAATCGGTTCCAGGCTGCAATCCCAGTCGCTGGCCCGCACGTCCACCGGGCGGATCTGCAAATGATGGCGCCGTGCGTCCTGCAGGATCTGGTCCGGGCTGTAGAAGCCCATGGGCCAACTGTTGATCAGCGCACAGGCGAAGGCGGCCGGTTCGTGGCATTTCAACCAGCAACTGGCGTAGGTCAGCAAGGCAAAACTGGCGGCGTGGGATTCGGGAAAACCGTAACTGCCGAACCCCTTGATCTGTTCGAAGATCTGCGCGGCGAATTCGGCGGTGTAGCCGTTTTTCTTCATACCGGCGGCCAGCCGATCCTTGTGCGGCTCGAGCCCGCCATGACGTTTCCAGGCCGCCATGGAACGGCGCAACTGATCGGCCTCGCCGGGGCTGTAGTCAGCGGCGACGATGGCGATCTGCATCACCTGCTCCTGGAACAGGGGGACGCCCAGGGTGCGTTCCAGCACCACTTTGAGTTCCGGCGACGGATAAACCTCGGGTTCTTCCTTGTTTCGCCGGCGCAGGTACGGATGGACCATGCCCCCCTGAATCGGCCCCGGCCGCACGATCGCGACCTCGATCACCAGGTCGTAGAAATTGACCGGTTTAAGCCTGGGCAGCATCGACATCTGCGCGCGGGATTCGATCTGGAACACGCCGATGGTGTCGGCACGGCCGATCATTTCGTAAGTGGCCGCGTCTTCGGACGGGATCGTCGCCAGGCTCAGGTCCAGGTGACGATGCCTGCGCAACAGGTCGAGGCAGCGACGGATGGCGCTGAGCATGCCCAAGGCGAGGATATCGACCTTGAGCAGGCCGACCGCATCGAGATCGTCCTTGTCCCACTGAATGATGGTGCGCTCGGCCATGGCCGCGTTTTCCACTGGCACCAGGCTGTCCAGGGGTTGCTCGGAAATCACGAAGCCACCGGGGTGCTGAGACAGGTGCCGGGGGAAACCGATCAATTGCCCCGTGAGGCTGAGCACCCGGCGCAACACCGGGCTTTCAGGGTCGAATCCGCCCTCGAGCAAACGCTCCACGGGCGGGGTTTCGTCGCTCCAGTGACCGCAACAATCGGCCAACGCATTGATCTGGTCCGGCGGCAAGCCCAGCGCCTTGGCCACGTCGCGCACCGCGCCGGCCGCATGATAGGTGCTGACCACGGCGGTCAGCGCAGCCCGGGCCCGGCCATAACGCTGAAACACGTACTGCAAGACTTCCTCGCGCCGTTCGTGTTCGAAATCGACGTCGATGTCCGGCGGCTCGTTGCGCTCTTTGGAGAGAAAGCGCTCGAACAGCAGCGTGGTGCGATCCGGATCGATTTCAGTGATGCCCAGGGCAAAACACACCGCCGAGTTGGCCGCAGAGCCGCGTCCCTGGCAAAGAATCTGTTGTTCACGGGCGAAGCGGACGATGTCGTGGACCGTCAGGAAGTAGCTTTCGTAGCCCAGCTCGGCGATCAGCTCCAGTTCCTTGTCGATCTGCTTGAGTACCTTGGCTTGCGGACCTTTCGGCCAGCGCCAGGCAATGCCCTGTTCGGTCAAATGACGCAGCCAGGAGGTGGCCGAGTACCCGTCAGGCACCAGCTCCCGGGGATACTGATAACGCAACTGGCCGAGGTCGAACGTGCAGCGCCGGGCAATGACCTGCGTTTCTTCGAGCAAGGCCGGCGGATAGAGTTCGCGCAGGATGTCGAGACTGCGCAGATGCCGTTCGCCGTTGGGGTGCAGGCGCAACCCGGCATCGGCTACCGGCAGGTGATGACGGATCGCAGTCATGGTGTCCTGCAAGGCACGGCGCCCTCGGGCGTGCATGTGCACATCGCCGCTCGCCACGGCGGGAATCCGCAGTTCCCTGGCCAGGGTCAGCAGATCGCTCAAGCGTCGGGTGTCGTCCTGACCGCGATGCAACTGCACCGCCAACCACAGGCCCTCGGCAAAAACCTGTTTCAGCCAGCGGCCCTGCTCGAAGTCATCCACCGCGTCCGGCACCCACAACGCCAGCAGCCCCGGCAGTGGCTCGCTGAAGTCATCCCGCAGGATTTGGTACTGGCCTTTCTGCGTACGGCGGCGGGCGCGGGTGATCAGTCGACACAGGGTCTGGTAACCCTTGAGGTTCTCCACCAGCAGCACCAGTTTCGGACCGTTGTCGATGCGGAACTCACTGCCGATGATCAACGGCAGTTCAACGGACTTCGCCGCTTGCCAGGCGCGGACGATACCGGCCAAGGTGCATTCATCGGTGATCGCCAGCGCCTGGTAGCCCTGCTTTTTTGCCCGTTGAAACAGTTCAAGGGCACTGGAGGCACCGCGCTGGAAACTGAAGTTCGACAGGCAGTGCAGTTCGGCATACCCGGCGCTCATGCGAACCACCCTTGCAGCCACAGCGGCCCGTCCTCACCGACCGCTCGATACGCCCAGCCTTGCTGGCCGGCACGGGTTTCGATCAGGTAATAATCGCGACGCACGTCGTCGCCGTCCCACCAACCGGACTCGATGCGCTCCGGTCCCATGAGGATGCGCGTGGAGCCTTCGTGCACCGCCAGCGGTTCAGTGAGCAGCCAACCGGGTCGTTTCACGGTCGGAAATCGCGCGCAGGGCTGACTGTCAGCACTGGCCTGCCACGCGCACTCGGGTCGGTGATCGGCCTGAAAGCGCAGGCCATGCACGGCATCATCCCCCAGCCGTGCACGCAGGCGTTCGCGCAGTTGCTCCCAGGGCAAGGACTGCTGCGGGCGGTTGTCGAACAGTTCCTGAAACTGCGGCACGAAGGTCGGCAGGTCTTCGGCGCACAGGCGAAACCCACGCACCGACGCCTCGACCTGAACCTGCTCCAGCCGCCCCCGGGCCAGTTCGAAGAGCATCGCCGGGTCGCGCTCGGCACTGAGCAGGCCGACCTTGATCAGGGTGTCCGGCAGCCCCGCATGTTCCAGGTGCAGGTCGAAACGCTGCACACCGCTATCCCGTCCACACAGGAACGCCGACAGATCGCCGGTCAGGCGGCGTAACGGAAACAGCAGGGCCTGATGGGATTGCACATCGAAATTGAGCTCGATGCGCACATCGAAGCGATCCGGCGGCAGATAGAACGCCAGCGCCAACCGCCGCAACCCGAGCAAGGTGTCCAGATGCTTGAGTACCTGGGCCTCGAAACGCCGGGCCAGACTCTGCCGGGGTAGCGCCTGAAGCTGACTCAAGGTGCGCAAGCCCATGCGCGACAACGCCGTGGCCACGCTGGTCTCCAGGCCGATGCGGTCGACGGACAATTGCCCCAGGTGATGCTGCAAGGCTTGCTCGTTGGGTACCACCAGGCCGTCATAAGCGTTGGCCAGCATCCGCGCCGCCACCGGGTTGGGCGCGGCGACAATGCGGTGACGAAAGCCCAGCTCGCCGAGTTCCCTGCGCAAGCGCGCCTCGAATTGTGGCCAGGCACCGAACAGGCCCAGGCTGGATTCGATTTCAAACACCAGCGCCCGCGGGTAATGCACGCTGACTTGCGAACTGAACCGATAGGCCCAGGCAGCCAGAAACTGCTGCCAGTGCTCGATGTCGGCGACATCGTACTCGGCCGTGGCGAAGCTCTTGCTCAAGGCCTGGGCGGCGCTCATGGTCTGGCCGGGACGCAGGCCCAGGGCTCGCGCGGGGCCGTTGACCGCTTGCAGCACCCGACGCTGGGCCGGGCCGATCAGCAGCGCCAGCGGCTCATTGGGATCGGCGCGCTGACGCAGTATCGCGTCCAGCGCCAGTTGCGGGAACAGAATGCAGACCCAGCGCATGGCAACCTCAATGTCCCACGGGGAAAGCAATCGGCGCCGAACGGGCCAGACCGCCCCGGCACTTGAGCACGCGCAATTGCGCAGGCCTGGCATCGATGGCGATGCGCAGGGCCGCTGGCGAGGGGTTGACCGCTTCGCTGAGCGAGCGATAGGCGAAGGCCAGGGTCTGGCCGGTTTCCGCCGCCACCTGCAAACGGCGCAAGGCGCGATCGTCGGCCTTGTGCGGCCAGCACAGCACCGCGCCGCAACTGCCCGAACGCAGGCATTGTTCCGCCGCCCACAACGCGTCGCGCTCGCTGGCCTGGATGATCGACAATTGGCGCAGATCGACCCCGGCGTTCTGCCAGGCCTGGGGGTACGGCACGTAAGGCGGTGCCACCAGCACAATGCGCTCGCCCGCCGCCGACAGCCGCGCCAGCGCCGGCCACACCAGTTGCAACTCGCCCACGCCCTGCCCGGCCAGAAGGATCTCGGTCAATGCCGCTTCCGGCCAGCCACCCGTGGGCAGTGCCGCATCCAGCGCGGCATGGCCGGTGGGTTGCGGGCTGGCGGCCGGCGGCGCAGGCCGGCCCTTCCAGACCTGGCCGCCATTGAACAGCGTATCCAGCGCAACGACGGCACCCATCAGCCTTGCCTCACCAGACCACAGAACACACCTTCGATGGCCAGGTCCCGGTCGGCCTCGACGATGATCGGCTCATAGGCCGGGTTGCGCGGCAACAGGCGAACCCGGTCGCCGACCCGTTCAAAGCGCTTGATGGTGACTTCGCCGTCGAGCCGCGCCACGACGATCTGGCCGTTGAGCGCCTCGGGGTTGCGGTGCACACCCACCAGGTCACTGTCGAGAATGCCGTCCTCGATCATCGAGTCGCCGCTAACCCGCAGCATGTAGTCCGGCGTGCGGGAGAACATCGCCGGGTCGAGCAGCAATCGGCTATGGACTTCGGCATCGGCCCCGATCGGCGCACCCGCCGCCACCCGACCGAGTACCGGGATGTCCAGCAGCTCGGGGCGCGGGGGTTGCCCGAGCAATCGAATGCCCCGGGCCTGGTGCGGGTTGACTTCGATAAACCCGGCTTCGGTGAGCGCCAGCACATGCTTGCGCGCCACGCTGCGGGAGGCAAAACCGAACGCCTCGCTGATCTCGGCGAGGCTCGGGGACTGACCGTACTCGGCGATACGCTCGCGGATAAAGGTCAGGATGGCGGTACGGCGGGGAGTTAATATCGTCATGGAGTACATTTGTACTCTTCCGCTGTTTTTCTGACAAGTACCGTTGATGCACTGTAGGAGCTAGCTTGCTCGCGATGGACGTCAACGATAACGCGTAAAACCAGATACCCCGCGGCGTCCTCGGGTTTTTCGCGAGCAAGCTCGCTCCTACAGTGGCAGGGAATCGGCCAGATAAGCGGTGATGTAATCGATAAACGCCAACACCTTGGCCGTGGCCCGTCGATGGCTGGGGTACACCGCCAGGATGTACGGACCAAAGGTGTCCGGGTCGATGTCATAGTCAGCCATCACCCGCACCAGTCGCCCGTCGGCCAGATACGGCGCGGCACTCCACAATGGCGTGTGCAGCAACCCGCGCCCGGCCAAGGCATTGGCCAGCAGCAAATCGTAATTGTCGCTGCGCAAGCGTGGCGACCGGGGCTGCGGCAAACTCAGGCGCTGACCACTGCGCTCGGCCCACCAGAACTCGCGGCTGAGCAACGGGTGGCGATACAGCAACCACTCGTGCTCATCGAGGGTTTGCGGGGTGACCGGCAGCCCCTTGCGCGCCAGGTACTCGGGACTACCGCACAGCGCCAGGCGATTGCTGCCGACAACACGGGCGATCAGTCCCGGCAAGTCGTCATGGCCTTCGCGCAAGGCCAGGTCGTAGCCGCTTTCCAGCAGATTGACGAAGTCATCGCACAGGTCCACTTGCAGGTTGATCTGCGGGTATTGCTCAAGAAAACCGCCGCACACCTGATCGAGAAAAGCCTGCCCATACGCCAGCGGCGCGGTGATTTTCAGGCTGCCGCGCAGGCCGTGTTGCAACTGCTCGATTTCCTCGCCGGCCTCGTCCAGTCGCTGCAACACCTGACGCGCCGTTTCCAGATAGAGCCGCCCCGATTCCGTCAGCGAAATCCGCCGGGTACTGCGCTCGAACAAACGCGTACCCAGTTCCGCCTCCAGGTGATTGACCGCTTTGGTCAGGGCCGACGGCGTCTTGCCCAATTGCTCGGCAGCGCGACTGAAGCTGCCTAATTGCGCCGTGACCACGAACATTTTCAGCGCACCCAACTTGTCCATTCTTTTTCCATTCAGGCAAAAATGTTTTTCGTGAGCGAGGCGTTCTGCCGGGCTCGGCAAGCCACTAATCTGGCCATCAGACGCAATAACAAGGAAACATTCAATGAAAAGATTCATCCCGAATCTATTGATGGCCGCCGTGAGTTTTGCCTCGCTGGAAGCCATGGCAGCGGCTGATCTGGTGGTTTTCAATGGCAAGATCTTCACCGCAGACCGCAGCCAGCCCCAGGTTCAGGCCTTGGCGGTGCAGGACGGCAAAGTGCTGCAAGTCGGCAGCGATGCACAGATCAAGGCGTTGATCGAATCGGGAACCCGGGTCATCGACCTGGGCGGCAAGACGCTGATGCCCGGCTTGATCGACAGCCACTCCCACGCCATTTTCGGTGGCCTGGAAAGGGTCTCGGCGAACATGGAAGACGAGGTGGTCGACCTCGATGAGCTGGAAAAACGCTTGCGTGCCTGGCGTGACGACGGCAAGGCGAAGCACGGCGATGTACTCAGCGTGGCCGGCATGAGTTCGGCCTACTGGGCGCAGTCCGAAGCCTTGGGCAAGAAATTCAACAGCGGTGAATGGGCCAGCGTGCCCGTCGTCTTCACCGGCAGCGACCACCACACGGCTTGGGCCAACGACTTGATGCTCAAGCGCGCCGGTGTCGATGCCGCGCTGATCAAGTCTTTGCCGGCGGCTGAAGACGGCACCATTGGCAAGCTGAAGGACGGCAATCCCAACGGGTTTCTGGTGGACGCCGGCTGGGACCGGGTTGCCTCGAAAATGCCGGCACCTAGCGCCGCCGACATGCTCAAGGCAGCGCAAACCGCGGTGAGCTACAACAACAGCCTCGGCATCACCGCGTGGATGGACCCCGCCGCCAACGCCGCGCCGGGCGAGCCGGTGTTCGCCCTCAAGCCCACGGAGAAAACCGTCGGCGTGCTGCCGGTGTACAAGGCACTTTCGCAAAGCGGCGGCATGACCGCACACGTCGCCGCGCTGCTGGTGGCCAATCCGAAAAGCGTACCGGCCGATCTCGACACCCTGGACAAGGTTCGCCAGCAATTTCAGGACGTCCCCAACCTGACCTTGCCGGGCATCAAGATCTTCGCCGACGGCGTGATCGAATACCCGGCGCAGAGTGCAGCGATGATCGATCCCTACAGCAACTCGCACAAACAGGGCGAACTGTTGATCGATCCGAAGCGTTTCGGCGAATTGGTCAGCGCCATCGATCAACGGGGCTGGCGGGTGCACATTCATGCCATCGGCGACCGAGCGGTGCGCGAGTCATTGAACGGTATCGAACAGGCGCGCAAGGACCGCCAGAGCGGCGTCACCCACTCCATCACCCACCTGCAGATGGTCAACCCGAAAGAATTCGCCCGCTTCAAGCCGCTTGATGTCATCGCCTCGATGCAACTGCTCTGGGCCAGCGCCGACGACTACACCACGGACATGATCAAGCCTTACGTCAGCGCCCTGGCCTTCCGTTACCAGTACCCGGCGCACTCGCTGCTCAAGCAGGGCGCAACCATCGCCGGGGCCAGCGACTGGCCGGTGTCCTCGCCCAACCCGTGGAATGCCATGGCCCAGGCCATCACCCGTGACGGTCCGTTGGGGGTACTCAATGCCGATGAGCGTCTTGACCGCGAAACCATGTTCTACGCCTACACCCTCAATGCCGCCCGGACCATTGGCCTGGACCAACAGATCGGCTCGTTGAGTGCCGGCAAGCAAGCGGATTTCATCGTGCTCGACCGTGACGTGTTCAGCGTCGACAACAAGGCCCTGCACGATACCCAAGTGCTGCAGACCTGGTTCGCCGGTCGCCAGGTCTACGCCGCTACCCTCTAAGAAAAATCCACCCATCCGCAGCCCTGCCTCGCGTTTCGACACGAGGCCCGGCGCAGCTTTGCCTGCCGTACATCCACAACAGCCTTGCCCATAACAATCACAATAACGGGAAACACCCCATGAAAGCTTCCACCCTGCTCGCCCTCGGGACCTTGAGTTTGCTGCCCTTGAGCAGCCAGGCCGTGCCCTTGAACGATGACTTCGCCCTGCTGCTCGACGTGACCCTGGCCAGCGACTATCGCACCCGCGGTATCTCCCAGACCCAGAACGACCCGGCCCTGCAAGGCGCCATGACCCTCGCCCATACCAGCGGCCTGTACCTGGGCGCCTGGAGTTCCAACGTCGACTATGGCGGCGGCCTGAAAACCCGCCAGGAAATCGACTACTACGCCGGTTGGCTGTGGCAGGCCACCGACGCGGTCAGCCTTGATGTCGGCTATCTCAAATACACTTACCCGAGGGAGAGCCAGTTCAACCAGAGTGAGGTCTACGGCATTCTCAGCGTCCATGGCGTAAAACTCGCGGCCTACTACTCCGCCGATGCACCGGGCATCGACAGCAAGCAGAATTCGCTCTACAGCTATGTCGGTTACGAGACCGAATTGCCCCACGACGTTGGCTTGAAACTGCGCTACGGCATGATGGATTTCAAGGACCCGCACCTGTATTCGCGTTCGGGCAAGGCCGAGGATTCGTACCGCGAATGGGAAGTCAAGCTGACCCATGAACTGGCCGGCGTGATGCTGGGGCTGAGTTACATCGACACAGATCTGTCGAAGAGCCAGTGCACCAGCAACTGGGGGTTTGATGATGTGTGCAGTGCGACTGTGGTGGCGAGTGCCAGCAAGTCTTTCTGACCACCACTAACACCCTGTGGAACGAGCCTGCTCGCTCCCACAGGTTTAGTGGCGCTTGAGGATTTGGTCCATGACCCAATCTGTCTTCAGCGCCTCTGCGGCCAGCGCTGGATGCCGGGCTTCACCACGAATATGAGCATTCATGCTCAACACGTGATGCCACTGGATATGCTCATGATGCTCGATGGTCAGGCTGAGTCGCTCATCGGTCTCAAGCTCTACCGGCTGTTCGTCGAACACCGAAAAGCTGATCCGGCCTTTGCTGCCAATCACCTCGACCCGATCCTCACGCCGATCCGCCACGAAGTTCCAGCAGCCCATGCCCAGCGCTCCCCCGGCAAACCGCCAGCTGGCGCTGACGGCATCCTCGGCGGCATACAAACCCGCCTGCCGCGCGGTGAACCCGGCGACTTCGACGATATCGCCCAGCAGGTACTGGAACAGGTCGAAGCCATGGCTGGCGAGGTCAGCGAAATAACCGCCGCCGGCAATCGAAGGATCAGTGCGCCAGTTATCCGTACCGCCAAGATCGGCCGGCGACGGGGCTTTGGTCAACGTCCAGCTCAGGTGCCGAACCTCGCCGATCCGCCCGTCCTCCAGCCACTGCCGCACCTGCTGGAAGCGCGGCAACGAACGCCGGTAGTAAGAAACAAACAGGTGCAGCCCGGCATCGGCAAAAACCTTTTGCATCTCACGGCTTTGCCCGGCGTGCAGCGCCATCGGTTTTTCGACACAGCAATGCTTGCCTGCGGCGGCCACCTTCAGGGCGTAAGCGTGATGGCTGTCGGGGGGCGTGGCAATGTACACCGCGTCGACTTCGGGATCGTTGATCAACCCATCAACGTCGGTGTAGATCCGGGCGATGCCGTGACGCGCGGCGTAATCGCTGACCGCTTCCAGACGCCGCCCCATCACCGCCACTAGCGCCGAACCGGGTGCCTTGTAAAAGGCCGGCCCGCTCTTGCGCTCGGCAACGCTGCCGCAACCGATCATGCCCCAACGCACCACGTTCATCGTCATGCTCAGCCGATGCGCAAGGCGCGCAGATCCAGGCGACCGTCTTTCAGCGGCGGGCACCAGTAGTAGCCACCGGTGATCGGCCGGCTGATACGGTACAGACCGTCGGTGATGCCATCTTCCAGACCGCTCATGCGTCGCAGCTGGACTTCGAAGGCGTCGAGGGAGAATCCGAATGCCAGGAACATCAGGCCGGCGCGATCGTCTTCGATCCATGGCATCGAACGGCGGACCACGAATGCCTCAGGGGCGAAGCTTTCCTGGGCGGTACGTTTGACGTGGGCAGAGATCGGCGCGTCATCGAGTTCCTCGTTGTCGCTCAAGCGCCGGCCCATGATGTCGTCCGTTTCGTGGGACGGCATTGCGTGGAAACGCTTGAGATCATGCTGCCACTGCTGGATCGCGGCAAAGCTGCCGCCAACCGTGCCTTCAGCGCCCTCGCCCACCAACGCCGCAGCCGCGGCCGCTTCGTCGCGAGGGTTCTCGGTGCCATCTTCGTAGCCGGTCAGGTCATGGCCGTCGCGGTGGCGGAAACCTTCGGTCACCTGCACCAGGCGCAGGGCCGGTGCCAATGCAGCGGCAAAAACGTGGCTGCGATTGAGCAATTCGCCACGGTCGGTACCGTGCAACCAGCACCACAGCGCGTGTTGGGTCGACGGGTTATCCACGCCCACGCCGCTCATCGCCGGGAACGTCCGCAGCCCTTCGATATTGCCATCCAGGGCCTTGACCAGGGACTCACCAAAACCGACCACAGCCGACGTGCCGTCCACCAGTTGCACCAACTTGTCGAGCGCGGCCGGCAGATCGGCAGCGGATTCGAGGGCGAAGAACATATGGCGGGCGTGAGGCGGAACAGGGGTGGCGAGGATGCCCGGCTGGTAGTGACTCATGTGAACTCCTTTAGAAAGAACGCGAAGTTTAACCGCAGCACTGGCCGTTGTGTGGACTGAGGTCAAAAGTAGCGTTTCAAGAATCGCGCAAAGCAGTCTACGCTTGTGACACAAGATCCAGACCCTCAACCCCTCTATTCTGCCCATCGCCGCTCGATTGACTGAAAAAATCGGGTGATCCGTCATGGAAATTAACTGTAGGCGCGAGCTCGCTCGCAAAAAATCCAGAGGCGCCGCAGGGCATCTGATTTTTAAGCGTTATCGTTCACGACCTTCGCGAGCAGGCTCGCTCCCACAGAGGGCCTGGCTCGCCAACTCACACGGGGTAGCGACATGAGCACAGCAGATCTCCTTGGCAACCTGTTTCCCGAGGCCGGCAGCATCCCGGAAAAATACCGTCTGGACGGCCAGATCGAGCAGCGTGAATACCTGGTCGACGGCACCCTGAAAACCTGGCCGGGCGCCCTCGCCACAGTGCGCAGCCCGGTGTACCTGAGCACCGCATCAGGTGACGAACAAGTCATCCTCGGCAGCACGCCGCTGCTGGACGCCGACACCGCACTGACCGCCCTCGACGCTGCCGTCCGCGCCTACGATCGCGGCCAGGGTCTGTGGCCGACCATGCGCGTGGCCGAGCGCATCCAGCATGTCGAAACCTTCCTGGGGCGCATGCGCGAACAGCGCGAGGCCGTCGTCAAGCTGCTGATGTGGGAAATCGGCAAGAACCTCAAGGATTCGGAAAAAGAGTTCGACCGCACCTGCGATTACATCGTCGACACCATCAACGCCCTGAAAGAACTCGACCGCCGCTCCAGCCGCTTCGAACTGGAACAGGACACCCTCGGCCAGATCCGCCGCGTACCGATGGGCGTGGCGTTGTGCATGGGGCCTTACAACTATCCGTTGAACGAAACCTTCACCACGTTGATTCCGGCGCTGATCATGGGCAACACCGTGGTATTCAAACCGGCCAAGCTCGGCGTGCTGCTGATTCGCCCGCTGCTGGAAGCGTTCCGCGACAGCTTCCCGGCCGGGGTGATCAACGTGATCTACGGCAGTGGTCGCGAGACCGTGAGCGCGCTGATGGCCAGCGGCAAGATCGATATCTTTGCGTTCATCGGCACCAACAAGGCCGCCAGTGACTTGAAGAAACTGCATCCGCGCCCTCACCGCCTGCGCGCGGCGCTGGGGCTGGACGCGAAGAATCCCGGCATCGTCCTGCCGGAAGTGGATCTGGATAACGCCGTGAACGAAGCGGTCACCGGCTCCCTGTCGTTCAACGGCCAGCGCTGCACCGCGCTGAAAATCCTTTTCGTCCACGAAGACGTGGTCGATGCTTTTATCGAGAAATTCAACGCCAAACTGGCCTCGCTCAAACCCGGCATGCCGTGGGACAGCGGCGTGGCCCTGACGCCCCTGCCGGAGTCGAGCAAGGTCGATTACCTGCACGCGCTGGTGGCCGATGCCGTCGGCAAAGGCGCGAAAGTGGTGAACCCCCATGGCGGCGAGGCCCGCGCGTCGTTCTTCTACCCGGCGGTGCTGTACCCGGTGACGCCACAGATGCGCGTCTACCAGGAAGAACAGTTCGGCCCGGTGGTGCCGATCGTGCCGTACCGTCATCTGGACACGGTGATCGATTACGTTCTGGAGTCGGACTTCGGCCAGCAGTTGAGCATCTTCGGCACCAACCCGGTCGCTGTCGGCCGACTGGTGGACACCTTCGCCAACCAGGTCGGGCGCATCAACCTCAATGCCCAGTGCCAGCGCGGCCCGGACACCTACCCATTCAATGGACGCAAAAATTCCGCCGAGGGTACGTTGTCGGTGCATGACGCGTTGCGGGTGTTTTCGATCCGTACGTTGGTGGCGACCAAGTTTCAGGAGACTAACAAGGATCTGATCAGCGAGATCATCAGCGGGCGCAGTTCGAGCTTTTTGACCACTGATTACATTTTCTGAGGAGCGCGAATCTGAGTACCACCCTGCCACCGCTGCTGCGCCGGTACTGCGTCCGTTGCTGGACTCGTATCGGCGCTATCGTATGCACTGCGTCGCGCTGGAACATCCGAGCGGTTTACGGGGTAACCGTCCGCCGAAACTTCAAGCTCCAGCCCTGCTGCATGCCGGCGGCGGCCAGCAGAATCGCAGCTACCCCGATCCATTGCAGCGGTTCCAGGCGATGGCCGAAGGCAAACCAGTCGACGAAGATCGCCGCGATCGGATAGATGAACGACAGTGCGCCGGTCAATGCCGTCGGCAGTTTCTGGATCGCGCCGTATAGCAGCACGTACATCACGCCGGTGTGCACGATGCCCAGGGTGACCAGGCTGCCCCAGGCGCTTGCCTCCTGTGGCAGGGCCGAAAAGTGCGCGAATGGCGCGAGCAGCAACACGCCGGTGCTGACCTGAACCAACGCAATCAAGTGTGGCGGCGTGCCGGTCAGGCGCTTGATGATCAACGCGGCGATCGCGTAGAGGAACGCAGCACCCAAGGCCAGAACGATACCTATCAGATACTCGTTACCGCTCTCGCCCTCCCCGCCATGTGCACTGACGATCGCCAGCATTCCGAGAAACGAAACACCCAGCCATGCCAGCTTCTGCAGCGTAACTTTCTCGTTGAGGAAGACCGCGGCCAGGCCCACCAGCATGAACGGTTGCACGTTGTAGACTGCGGTGCCGATGGCAATCGAAGCGCGGGAATAGGAAGCGAACAACAATACCCAGTTGCCGACGATCGCCACACCACTGAATACGGCCAACAGGAACGTGGTGCGAGTCAGGATGCCGGGGCGCAGGAAGCCGAATGCCGCGCAAATCAACAGCAGCGCACCGGCCCCGAACAGGCAGCGCCAGAACACCACGTCCAGCACCGGTTGTCCCGACACCAGCACAAACCAGCCGATGGTCCCGGAGATCAGCATGGCGGCGGTCATTTCGAACGAGCCGCGACGTATTGTTTTGTCCATTTCCAGACTCCTCTGTTAGTGGGCAAAGTATGCCAATCAGCCGAGGCGCTTCTCCAGCGCAAAAATCAGGCTAAACTCGTAATCTGCCTTTTTTATAAAGGCAATTCTGAAAAAATGCCTAATAGAGGTTTTCGCCATGACCGATGACATCGACCAAGTGCTGATCACGGCATTGATGGAAGACTCGCGACGCTCGCTCAAGGCCCTGGCACACCTCAGCGGCCTGTCCTCACCCAGCGTTGCCGAACGCCTGCGCCGCCTCGAGGAACGTGGCGTACTCAAGGGCTACACCGTTGAAATCGACCCGAAATGCTTTGGCTATCAACTCCAGGCCATCGTGCGCGTTCGCCCGCTGCCGGGTCAGTTGCAGGAAGTGGAACGGCAGATCATGGCCATTCCCGAGTTCACCGAGTGCGACAAGGTGACCGGTGACGATTGCTTCATCGCGCGCCTGCACGTTCGCTCGATGGAACAACTGGATACCCTGCTCGATCGTCTCAACACCCACGCCGAAACCAACACCGCGATCGTCAAGAAAACCCCGGTCAAACGCCGGCTACCGCCAATGGCATAGTTCTCTCATCAAATTGCAGACAAGAAAAAACCCGCCGAAGCGGGTTTTTTGCTTAACGCTGACAATCAGTCATCACGGCTCATGATGCCGAACAACTGCAACAGGCTGACGAACAGGTTGTAGATCGATACATACAGGCTGATGGTCGCCATGATGTAGTTACGCTCGCCGCCGTGAATGATGGCGCTGGTCTGGAACAGAATGCAGACCGAGGAGAACAGCACGAAACCTGCGCTGATCGCCAGTTGCAGACCGCTGATCTGGAAGAAGAAGCTGGCAACCACTGCACCCAGCAACACGAAGAAACCCGCAGTGATGAAGCCACTGAGGAAACTCATGTCCTTGCGGGAGATCAGCACGTAGGCCGACAGACCACCGAACACCAGTGCCGTCATGGCAAAGGCCGAGCTGACCACTTCAGCGCCGCCCTGCATGCCCAGGTAACGGTTGAGGATCGGGCCGAGCAGGAAACCCATGAAACCGGTCAGGGCAAATGCCGACACCAGGCCCCAGGCGGAATCACGGAGTTTGTTGGTGAGGAAGAAAAGGCCATAAAAGCCGATCAGCACCACGAAAATGTTCGGGTAGCCGACACGCATCTGCTGGGCAACGTAGGCCATCACACCGCTGAAGGCGAGCGTCAGTGCCAGCAAGCCATATGTGTTGCGCAGGACGCGGCTAACCTCTAGCTGCTCAGCCTGCAAGCTGTTATTAACTGCGTAATCCTGTTCGCGCATGGCGACACTCCTGTTGGTTTGTAACGTTCAGTCGCAAAGATCATAACAGACGCTCTGTAACAAGCTATGCAGAGAGTTTGACAGTGTGTTTCATTCAGGTATTATGGCGCCCGCAACGCAAACGGAGGTGTGGCCGAGTGGTTTAAGGCAACGGTCTTGAAAACCGTCGACTGTAACAGGTCCATGAGTTCGAATCCCATCGCCTCCGCCATCTTCATACGACAGAGCCCTGATTATTCAGGGCTTTGTCGTTTCTGCAGCATGCAATTTCTGCTGCACCCTCTCTGGATCGTTTCCGCTTCTTTTGGGTCATTTCCCCAACCCTACCTCTGCGCGCCCTTTTCCCACCCAAATCAAATAGCTTGACCAAAAAGTGAAGCATACGTTTGATGGTGTGCAATAGGCAGCTTGCGGCCGAGGCTGTGTAAAAACGTTTTTGAGCGCGACAGGTACTCAAAATCGGACTGGAAATCGCGTTTCTACGCGAAATCCACATCTGCTGACGTGCCGATAAATTTCAGATTTAACGTAGATGCGCATACTTCAATTTTGGTGAAGCGTTTTTACACACTCTGGGCCGAGAGCAGCCGCTCATGAACGACTGCCTCCGAACCAGGGTGCGCCTTGCTCCCAAAACTGCTCAGTGTGGGCTGGCGGTCGGACGAACCACAATCTCACTCACATCAACATCGTCGGGCTGCTCGATGGCATAGGCGAGCGCTCGCGCAATGGCGTCTGCGTTGAGCGCCACACGCCGGAAGGCTTTCATTTCCTCGCGGGCCAAATCATCCGAAATCGTATCCGCCAGTTCGGACTCAACGACCCCCGGGCACACCACGGTGACCCGGATCTTGTCCGTTTCCTGCCGCAGACCATCCGAGATAGCCCTGACTGCGAATTTGGTCGCGCAGTACACCGCGGCTGTCGGAGAAACCGCGAGGCCACCAATCGACGAGATATTAATGACCTGACCGAAACCTTGCGCCTGCATGTCCGGCAAGACGGCGGCAATACCGTGCAGTACTCCGCGAACGTTGACATCGAGCATCTGGTTCCATTCGTTGACCTTCAACGAGGCCAGGGGAGACAGAGGCATCACGCCCGCGTTGTTGATGATCACATCGACCTTGCCATGTTGCGTTTTGGCGAATGCCACGAATGCGTGCATGGATTGCAGATCCGTAACGTCCAGTGCGCAGGCACTTGCCGAGCCACCTTCGGCCTGGATCTCGCGCACTAGTTTTTCCAGACGCTCGGTACGGCGGGCGCCGAGTACCACATGGGCACCTTTGGCGGCGATCAACCTCGCCGCCGCTTCGCCAATACCACTGCTTGCACCGGTAATCAGGACGACTTTGTTGTGAATGTTCGACATATCCGTAGCTCCTGCTGTATGCATTGAAGTTCAGCGCCGACCGCTGAAGGCGCGGGCGTTGCTGCGGGGTACGTCGGAAAGATTAAGGGCACGGGCCTCGTCGACGCGTGCCAAAACCTGCGCAACTTTTGCCTATTCGTGTCTGTGTGCATCGTCTGCAAAACATGTAACGCAGCGACGCTCAAGCCCCACGGAACTCGCTGGGCGTTACGCCCACCTCACGACGAAATACCTGGGAGAAGTGACTGGGGCTTGAGTAGCCGACCTCCAGCCCAACGTCGATGACGCTGCGCCGGGTCTCCAGCAACAGGTGCCGTGCGCGAACCATGCGCAAGCGGATGAAGTACTGTGAAGGCGACAGTCCCGTCGCACGCTTGAACATTCGGCTGAAGTGGTATTCACTCAGTTCGGCCAACCTGGCCAGCTTTTCCAGGCTGAACTCAGCGCCCAGATCCGCGCTCATGGCGTCAGTGACTTTGCGCAGTTTGTAGGCTTGCAAGGCATTGACCCGACGCCCGGGCCGGGTATCTGCGAGATAGCTGCGCACCAGATGTACGACCAGCGCCTGCGCCAGAGAGCGGGCGAAAAGCGAGCTGGGCGAGCGTTCCAGGACCAGTTCGTTGCGCAACTGCTCCATGACAAACGCGACGCGCCCGTCCCGTCCCCCTGAAACATCGCGCAAACGCACAGGCCCGGCGTGCTCACCCAACAGTTCTCGAGACGCTTGCTCGATCAGCGGCAGCCCCAGATAAAGATGCATGACTTCGAAGGTATCGCCTCCGTGAGTCCGCCAGCGCATTTCATAAGGCTCATCGGAACTGGTGAGGAAAAAATCGCCAGCGCTGACCTCTGCCGCTTCCCACTCCCCACCCAGCACGCGCTCCTCCACCCTCGCCGCCCCCGCCAGAACCAGGACGAGCAGCGGTTCCACCACCGCAGGCACGAGAATGGGCTCAATGACGCTGCGATGGGTAAACAGCTGAATCACGATGTCCTTGATTTCCCGGCACGGTGGTAACGCCTGCGGTTCGCCTGGCAGGTATTCACGCATCGACTCCCCTGTGATGCGCAAGTCTTGGGAGGAAGTCGACATCTGTGCCAGGGACGTTCGCCTGGTGTTTGTCATGAACACGTCCTTTTCATACTCGGTTGTGCAAAGCCAGACAGCCTTCACCAGGCACTTGCCCGAAATCTGCGCGTTGAGTCCGGATCAATGATATCGGGCTTTCCCCGTTGGTTGAATCGAGCACCGAACCTCCCTCACTGACATTCGGCGCAAAACCCCGACAGCGTGGGCAATCTCACGAAAGCCGACCTCGCCTCGCTGCGAGACAGTAGGCCCGTCGCCGATGACAGCGCCTTGCGGGCGCCGACCCGGCTTATCCCCTGCTCGATCAAACGCTGGAGTACATCATGACCGATATCAAGAACAGCAAGCCAAACGAAGTGGCCGGTAAAGTCGCTCTGGTCACTGGCGCGGCCAGTGGAATCGGCAAGGCCATCGCACTGCTGCTGCATGCCCGCGGCGCCAAGGTCATCGCCGAAGATATAAACCCTGAGGTGGAGGCGCTGGTTCGCCCTGGTCTGGTACCGCTGGTGGCCGACATCACTCAGGACGGGGCAGCCGAGCGCGCGGTCGCATTGGCCGTCGAGCAGTTCGGTCGACTGGACATCCTGGTCAATAACGCCGGCATCATCATCAACAAGCTGGTCATCGACATGACTCGCGAAGACTGGGAGCGCATTCAGGCGGTCAATGCCACGGCAGCATTTCTGCATAGCCGCGAAGCGGTCAAAGCGATGATGCCTAATAAATCCGGTTCGATCGTCAACATCGCGTCCTACGCCTCCTACTTCGCCTTCCCCACCATTGCCGCCTACACCGCCTCCAAAGGCGCGCTTGCCCAACTGACGCGCACCCTGGCGCTTGAGGTCATTGGCCACGGCATCCGCGTCAATGCCGTCGGTGTGGGGGATGTGGTGACCAACATCCTCAACGATGTGGTCGACGATGGCCCTGCATTTCTCGCCCAACATGGCGAGGCCGCGCCGATCGGCCGCGCTGCACAACCGGAAGAAATCGCCGAAGTGGTCGCGTTCATCGCCTCGGACCGTGCCAGCTTCATGGTCGGTTCGGTGGTCATGGCAGACGGCGGCATGACCGTCACGGCCGGGTGAGCCACCGCAGGA
Source organism: Pseudomonas sp. G(2018) (assembly GCF_005502415.1). Classification (NCBI taxonomy): domain Bacteria; kingdom Pseudomonadati; phylum Pseudomonadota; class Gammaproteobacteria; order Pseudomonadales; family Pseudomonadaceae; genus Pseudomonas; species Pseudomonas sp. G(2018). Next base: position 68,313 of record NZ_SCOO01000007.1, read on the forward strand.
AGGAGCTGGCAGGCACTTCGGCAAGCCAAGAGGATCAGGCAAATCTGCGGCAGTTTCGTCCTAACGCCGCTCCGCTCGGCTACGTAATCTGAAAATACGCAACGGACGCAGACACAGGCCACGGCAGGCCACTCAGCTGAACTACGTCAACGAGGACTGAACAATGAAAAACGCAAAACGGCTTTCCCTTTCACTGGCGATCAGCGCGATCGTTGCTTGCGCGGTCAGCCTCTCCCCTACCAGCCTGTACCTGGCCGCAGACGGTGCTGATCGAACTCCCGGCATGCGGGTGTCTGAAGGCGGCAGTGACCGCACTCCGGGTTTTCGCGTTGCCGAAGACGGCTCAAACCAGACTGCGCTGGGTCATATCGGCTAAGCCTGCCATCGAGGAGAAAAACTGATGAAAAATGCAAAACAAGCCACGCCTGATCATAGTTACGCAGGCATGTGGGTCACCGCTGATGGATTCATCCGTCACGAGCTACTGGCGACTGGGCGTTACGACGAGGCTCGTGGTAAAAATAAGAGCGCCTACCAGGGCCGCTACGAAATGGTGGGGGACTACATCCAGTACTGGGACGATAGCGGCTTTACCGCTGATGGCCACTTTCATGACGATGTGCTGTATCACGCCGGCATGATTCTTTATCGGCAATGAGCAATTTGATGATGTCGGGTGAATATCGTCTGCCTGGAAAGTTTCAGGCAGACGCTCATGAACACTTGTGAGAGCCTTGAAATGGAACAGAGCGATGCTTTCATCCTTCAGAACACGGCCATCTACCGTGACGAACTGGTTCGCTTGCTGACGCAACGGTTTACCGCACCCGGGATCTATGAGACCGCCATAGCGCCCCTGCATGTCATCCGTTTTGACGCGCCTTCGGAGCTTATCCATACCGTGCACAAGCCGGCACTTTGCCTGATCGTGCAAGGACAAAAAGAAATCGGCCTGGGCGACGACCATTACCTGTACGACCCGCTCAGTTACCTGGTGGTATCGGTGACGCTTCCGGTTTCCGGTCGCGTGCTGATGGCCCGCCCGGAGGCGCCCTACCTGTGTATCCGTTTTGATTTCGAGGCCACGGAAATCGCTCAGGTCATCGCCGATGCTCCCCCGACGGGCGTCCCGGACGAGCCGGAACTTGGCCTTTTCCTTGAAAAGGTCGATGTGCCCCTGCTGGAAACAATGCTTCGGCTGGTCCGGCTGCTGGAAACACCGAAAGACATCGGCATGCTCGCGCCCCTCGCCCTTCGCGAGCTGTATTACCGCCTCCTGCGAGGCGTGCACGGACGTCGTCTGTATGAGCTTGCCCTCGGTGACTCGCAAACGCGTCGGGTAACGCGGGCAATCGATTGGTTGAACAACCACTACACCCAACCCTTACGCATCGAAGAACTCGCCCGGGTCTCCAATTTGGGCAGCTCCACATTGCATCATCGCTTCAAGGCAGTGACGGCCATGAGTCCGCTGCAGTATCAAAAACAACTCCGCCTGCAGGAAGCCCGCCGCCTGTTGCTCGGCGAAGGGCTGGATGTGGCGAGTGCCTGCTATCGAGTGGGCTACGAAAGCCCGTCGCAATTCAGCCGGGAATACAGTCGCCAGTTTGGGTGTCCGCCATCAAGAGATACCAACCGAGTTCGCCGCCCTGCGTGAAAGTCTAACCGGCTGCCTACGGCTGATGAGGTTCTACTCGTTTAATAAGGTTAGAGTAGCTGTTGCCTCGGAACCTGATTCACCGAATAGCCCGCTTTCACTAAAGGTAGTTTTCGCCTATTGCTGCCGTTTGAATCCACAGCCGACTGCAGTCCATCGCGAGCGTGAGCAATGGGTCGGCTGCTGCCCTTCGTAACTGGTCGTTATCGACCGAACGTAAGGAGGCAGGCACCTTTAAGGCCCGCCCCCCCACAACTCAGCAGCCACCTGCGAGCATTGATGATGCCGGCCGCTCGACAGAAGTCGTAATTCAATCCCGAGCAATCTTGTCATTTGCCAAGGCTTAGGGCAGGGTCGATACCACTGAGATCTCTGCCAAAGGAGTCACCTATGTCAAAGCTATATCCCAGTATCGATCCCGAGGGGCTGGTCGAGTACTCAGTGGTCTACACCGACCGCTCGCTCAACCACATGTCGCAGTCATTTCAAGGCGTGATGAAGAACATTTCCAGCACCCTGAAACAGGTCTACAACGCCCAGGCTGTTGCGGTGGTCCCGGGCAGCGGCACATTCGGCATGGAAGCGGTGGCGCGACAGTTTGCCACCGACCAGCAATGCCTGGTGATACGCAACGGCTGGTTCAGTTATCGCTGGAGCCAGATCCTTGAGATGGGCAACATCCCGGCAGCCACCACGGTGCTGAAAGCCCGACCGGTCGACACGGGTCGCCAGGCTGCCTACGCCCCACCCCCTCTGGACGAAGTGCTGGCAGCCATTGCGGCGCACAAGCCGCAAATTGTCTTCGCCCCCCACGTTGAAACCTCATCAGGAATTATCCTGCCCGACGAGTACCTGCGGGCCGTCGGCGACGCCGTGCATGCGGTGGGTGGCCTGTTCGTGCTGGACTGCATCGCCTCAGGCGCGCTTTGGGTTGATATGCAGAAATGCGCAGTCGACCTGCTGATCAGCGCACCACAGAAAGGCTGGAGCGCCTCCCCTTGCTGCGCCCTGGTGATGCTCAGTTCTTTGGCCCTCGGGCGCATCGAACAGACGCAGAGCAGCAGCTTCGCCTGCGACCTGAAAAAGTGGCTTCAGATCATGCAGGCCTACGAACAGGGCGGACATGCCTACCATGCGACCATGCCCTGCGATTCCCTCGCGCGATTTAACGACGTGATGAAAGAGACGCAAGCCTACGGGTTCGACAAGGTCCGCAGCGAACAACAGACTCTGGGCGATCGGGTGCGCGCAATGTTGACCGGCAAAGGCATCAAAAGCGTGGCCGCAGCCGGCTTTCAGGCCCCTGGCGTAGTGGTGAGCTACACCGATGATGCCGGCATCAAGAGCGGCAAGAAATTTGCCGACCACGGCCTACAGATCGCCGCCGGAGTGCCGTTGCAATGCGACGAGCCGGCCGACTTCCAGACCTTCCGCATCGGTCTGTTCGGACTCGAAAAGCTGCACAATATCGAGCGCACGGTCAGCACCCTCGAGCAGGCACTGGACGAGGTGATGGTTGACTAAGCCCTCATCTTGCCCGCAGCACATACCGAACTAGTGAATTCCAGGACGGCATCCTGCCCTGGGCACTGCTGGCCCAGGGCGCTGATCTTCTACGAATATGACGCTGGTCGCCCGGACGTCATGTTAGAACAACAAAGCCCCGATTATTCAGGGCTTTGTCGTTTCTGGGGTTCGCGATCGAAAGACGCCGGATTGCATCAGTCGTCTCTGTCGTCACGATCACGATCACGATAACGACGGTGATCGCGATCATAGTCGCGACGATCGTATCGACGGTCATAACCCTGATCATCGTCATCCCTTTGGTCATACCCGCGGCGATGATCATGATCGTGGTATCGGCCGTACCTTTCTCCGTCATCCCAGTGATGGCCACAGCCTCCCAGCAAGAGAGAGCTTGAAATGGCCAGGATCATCATGACTGCGCGATTCATTTGAGTGTCCTAAAGGTCAGGGGGCATGAAACGGTGTGGCTGCTCGGAAATGTCTTTCGAACAGCGTTTAACCGTGGGTATGACCATTTAGTAACTCAATGATTCCTTTGGGAAATAAAGAGAAGCGGGTGATCAAGCCGACTGGAACTGTGCCTTCTGCGCTGGATAAAAAGTCCAGGCCCTGTTCTCCAGCGTTTTGGCTACTGTCCAGTCCTGAAATAGGGTTACACCTGTTTCACCCTGACGCCTGATGCACCGCCTTTCCAATCTGATGGGGCCAATCGCTCTTGACTTGAAAGCACCACTGGCTGGTCAGCCGTTTGCATATCACCTCTACGTAAAAACCCGGCACGATGGCCGGGTTTCATATTTTCGTCTTGCGATTTCAAGTTGATCTTGCAAACGAATTCCACTCCTCGATAGCCTCGTCTGCCGCAGACTTATGCTTTCGGATCGCATCCTGTTGTTCGTCAACGAAATCGCTTATGCAGCGCTTGTACTCTTCAGTATCAGACTCAAATTGATCTCGCTGATACTGGTCGTCAAACTCGTATGGAGTATCTGGCTGGTTACAGTCGTGAGATGGCGGATAAGCGTCCGCGAATGCGAGTGGAGTAAGCATCATTCCAACAAAAAGGAGCGTTCGCATCTTCCTTGCCTCACATAAAAAGGCCCGGCTTCGTGCCAGGCTTTGCTGTACAACCCCAACGCGTAAAATCGACAAGGTGGGCAAATACTCTCCCACTTCCTCAGTCAGTACAATGGCTATTTGCTATGCCGCAATCGCCGAATGACACAGGCTGTTTTTTCAGAACCCCTGCAGCAATTCGCAGGCAATCAGCCCTTGGCACCTCAACCGCCCCACCTATAACCGTTTACCTGGCCAAAAAAACAAAATCCCCATGTGTTTCCTTCGTTCCTCCATACGTCGCAGTTCTTCACTGCCCGTTCCTGTACGTCTGGAGTTCTCTCAATGCCCTCGCCCAATTCCCTGCCCGCTGCTTTGCTGGGCCTGGCCCTTGTCTGTCCGGCCATGGCCGAGGCCCAGGGCCTGGAGCTTGGACAAGTACTGATTGGGGCTGAGGACGGCAGTGGCGAAGACGTGTCGGTCGAGGACGCCAAGGCCCGGCTGGCCCAGGTGCCCGGTGGCACCAATGTGGTGGACATGCGCCGTACCCTGCAGGGTCGGGTAGCGAGTAACCAGGATGTGCTGGCTTATCAGCCGGGGATTTATGCCCAGTCTGCAGGCAACGAAGGGGTGAAGATTTCGATCCGTGGATCGGGGATCAACCGTGCCCCGGGCGCCCACGCTTCGGGGCTGTACACGATGCTTGATGGCCTGCCACTCACCGGACCTGGCGGTACACCCTATGAATTGCTGGAACCATTGTGGCTCGACCACGTGGAAGTGCTGCGCGGCGCCAACGGTTTCGACCGTGGCGCACTGGCCCTGGGCGGGGCCATCGATTACGTCAGTCACACCGGCTACGACGCACCCAAGTTGCAAGTGCGCTACGCGATGGGCAGCCATGGTTATCAGCAGCGCCAGGTCAGTTCCGGGCAGGTGCTGGGCGACTTCGATTACTACGTGGCCACGACCGACGCACGTTCCGATGGCTACCAGGACCACACGGCCAGTGAGAGTCAGGGCGTCATCGCCAATTTCGGCTATCGCTTCAACCCGAACCTGGAAACACGCTTCTACCTGCGCCACCGCCAGACTGACAACGACCTCGCCGGACGGGTGACCAAGCACTCCATCGAGCACGACCCACGGGCGGCCAACCCCACCTATGTCGCGCGCGATGACAGCCGTGACCAACCGGGCAGCACCTTTATCGGCAACAAGACAACGTTCTATCTCGATGACGATTCGAGCATCCAGACCGGCCTTGTCTACCACGACTATCCGATGGATTTGCGCGAGGGTCCCAACCGCCTGAAGGTGGCGTACACCGATGTCAGCGGCACCTTCGACTACAAGCGCCGCGACACCCTCTGGGGCCTGGAAAGCCAAAGCACCCTGGGTTTGCGCGTGACCAAGCACCTGCCCAATGCCGGCGCCAGCGAACGGGTGCGAATCCCCAGCGGCAACACTGCCGGTTACGCGCCGGGCACGCCCATGCGCAACTTCACCTACCAGGGTTCAGACACGGTCCTGCATGCGGGCAATGACCTGGAGATCGCCGAGGACCTGTGGCTGACCACCGGCCTGGCCGCCATTTACACCCGCCGTGAAAGCGCTGTGACTTACCCCGAGGGCGGTGGCAAGACCAGCCTCAACGACTGGGACTACGCGCCACGCCTGGGCCTGCGCTATCAGGTGACGCCTGATCTGCAACTGTTCGGCAATCTCAGCCGTTCGGTCGAAGGGCCACACCCGTGGTCGCTGATCTATAGCGCCAATCAGCGGTTCCCGGCCGGCAGCGGTCCTGCCACCGGTACGCAGCGTGATCCGATCGAACTGCAAAACCAGACAGCAACCACACTGGAACTGGGTGGACGCGGCGATAGCGTGGTGGGCCAGTGGAGCCTTTCCTGGTACTACGCCCAAGTGCGCCACGAACTGCTGTCGGTACTGCCGGATGCCAACACCACCACCCCCTATGAACTCAACGCCAGCCCTACCGTGCACCAGGGCGTGGAAGCCAGCCTGCAGAGCAACCTCTGGTCGCGGGACGATGGCGGCCAATTGAGCCTGCGCCAGAGCTATACCTTCAGTGACTTCCACTACCGCGACGACGACCGTTTCGGCGACAACCGCCTGCCGGGCCTGCCGATGCACTACTACCAGGGCGAACTGCGTTACGACTGGCCCCAGGGCTTTTTCGCCGCGCTCAACACGCAGTTAGTGTCCAAGGTGGCTGTGGATTACGCCAACAGCTATTACGCCGATCCCTACGCGCTGTTCGGTGCAACCCTGGGCTACAACGCGCCCAAGGGCGACTGGCAGACCTGGCTGGACATGCGCAACCTGACGAACAAGCACTACGCCGCCACCGTCACGCCGGGCTACGACGACAAAGGGCTGGATGCGGCACGCTCCACGCCGGGCGAGGGTCTTGGGGTGTATGTCGGGGTGTCGTGGAGCCTGCTCTGAGGGCTTGTACAGCCTCAAACATTCACGCAATCACTGTCGCATACACTGATCGGTCGATATTCCCGCCGGACAGGATCACACCCACCGTTCGACCGGCCATGGTTTCACGCTCCTGAATCAGCGCTGCCAGGGCCGCCGCGCCGGCGCCTTCAGCGAGGTTGTGGGTATCGGTGTAATAGACGCGCATGGCCTCGGCAATTTGCTCTTCGCTGACCGATACAATCCGCGCCGCAGCCGCCCCGTAGATGGCAAACGCTTCGGGAATCGGCTTGCGCACGGCCAGGCCGTCGGCAAAGGTATTCGCCGAGGCGGTTTCGCATAGGGCTCCAGCCTCAAATGACAGCTTCGCCGCCTCGGCTTCAGTGGAAACCACCCCCACTACCTCGGTATTCAGACCCAAGGCATCGCGGGCAGCGATCACTGCGCAAATCCCCGAACCACAACCAATGGGCACGTAGACGGTGTGCAGATCCGGTGCCGCCGTGAACAACTCGAGCGCATAGGTGGCCACACCCTTGACCAGCTCGGTGTGGAACGGCGGCACCAGATAGAGCCCATGTACTTGCGCCAGTCGCGCGGCCTCTTCGCGGGCCTCATCGAAATCGCGGCCATATTCCACCACCTCGCCGCCAAAGCCGCGCATGGCATTGTTCTTTTCTACCGAATTTCCCTGCGGCACCACTATCAACGCTCGCAACCCCAGCGCGCTGGCGGCCAGTGCCAGGCTCTGGCCATGATTGCCACGGGTAGCGGTGACTATGCCCTTCGCCTCTGGATGCGAGCGTTTGAGCCAGTGCATGAAGGTAATGCCGCCGCGCACCTTGAAAGCACCTGTAGGCGTGTGATTTTCGTGCTTGACCCACACCGTGCAACCCAGCCGCTCGGCCAGCAAGGGCCAAGGGTATTGGGCGGTGGCAGGCATCACCTGATAAACGTGGCGGGCAGCTTGTTCGATATCGTCGCGGGTCAGTGTGTGCATGGGTCATCCCCCTGAGGTTTTGCCCAGTCTAGACAGGAGCGCATCACCCCGGCTTTCAAAAAACTGACCTGACTTTTGTGTACTCTCTTCACTACTATGGTGTGCATGAGCCATCGAAACCGCCTGCTGCCCCCACTCCCCTCTGAACCGGTCCGTCGCATCGAGGCAGGCCCCTGGGCGATCGAATTGCTGCCCGGCGCCGCCTACGCTACCCGCTATGTCGCGAGCCAGGCGGCGATCGGCTTTGCCTTCGACAGCCAGCGAGGCCTGCACGCCATCGGCAGCGATCGAGTGCAGCCTTTCGACGCCCTGCCCAACGGCCTGGCATTCGTTCCCGCTGGCTGCGACGTGCTATCCGAATCAGCCAAGGGTGGTGAATACCTGCGGGTCGTGCGCACCGACGGCGCGCCGTTGACAGGGGATCGCGCCTTCAACAATCGCATTGATCCACAGGCCGTTGCCCTCGCGTTGCGCATGCGCGCCGCGCTGTTGCAGGCCTCGGTGGAGGACGATTGGGAGGCCTGGGCACTGGCATTGGCTGAACGGGCGACGGGCAATGAAAGCCGGCCGGTGGTGCCCCAGGGCTCGATCACCGGTAGCCGGATGCGCCTGCTCGACGAGTTCATCGACGCGGGCCTCGACGGCCCGCTGGGTATACCGGCAATGGCAGGATTGCTGGGATTGTCCGAAGGCTATTTCATGCGCGCGTTCAAACACGCAACGGGCAAAAGCCCGCACAGTTACCTGATCGACCGCCGCCTCGCCAAGGCCCGTGCCCTGATGCGCGATTCGACAGCCACCCTGGCACAAATCGCCCACGCCTGCGGCTTCAACTCCCAGGCGCACATGGCGACCACCTTCCGGCAGCGCCTGGGAATCAGTCCGATGCAGTTGCGCCAGAATTAACCGCGCAATCGAAGTTACTGCTTCGTACCCGGCAGTAATTCAAAGTCCGGGGTAAACGGGGTCATGGCGGCCATCAGCCGGGCGAACGGTTTGCGATCGCCTTCAAAGGTCGCCTTGCCTTGCGCGACGAGCTGGTCGAGGCTGGTCTGCTTCGCCATCACGCCTTCAAGCGCCGAGCGATCAAGGGTGAGGGTCAGATCGGCATTTTTTGCCTGCTGGCCCTTGAGGCTGGTCAGTGTTGAATTGCTCAGCTCCACCACGAATTGTTCACCATTGTCCGGCGTCTTGAGGTTCAGGACGAAATGCAAGTCCGCAACCTTGCTGCCGTCCAGGGAGATGCCGAGATACTCAAGCCACAACTCTGTGCTCATGGCGCGGACAATGTCGGGCCCGCCGGATTTGGGCGGCATCCCCTTAGGCATGCCGTGGCGCAATTCATAGGCCGCGGCAAGGAAGCTGTTGCGTACGCCGGCACTTTCCTTCTGATAGCCCACCTGCTCATAGACATCCGCCAGCAGGTCCTTGGCCTGGCTGTTTTGCGGTTCGGCATACACCAGCTTATTGAGAATTTCATAAGCTTCGCGGTATTTGCCCTGATCGAACAAGGCTTTGCCCTTGGCCATGATCTTTGCCGCGCCGCCCATCATTTCGACGTACAGCGGTGCCGAATCCTTCGGTGACAGCGGCATCAGCGTGGCCGGGTTGGCATCCCAATAACCCAGGTATCGGTTGATCACCGCGCGGCTGTTGTGTTCTTCCGAGCCGTGATAGCTATGCGTCGCCCAGTTGTTCTTCAGGCTCTCGGGCAACTTGTAGACATTCTGGATCTCGTTGATCGTGACGCCCTGGTTCGCCGCATGCAGGACGGCATTGTTCAGGTTGGCATAGGCATCACGTTGCGCGCGCATCACTTGTTGAATCCGCTCATTGCCCCAGCGCGGCCAATTGTGCGCGGCGAGCATCACATCAGCCTGCTGGCCGTAGCGATACAGGGCGTTGTTGATGTTCTTTGACCACACCAGCGGATCACGAACCAAAGCACCGCGCAGGGTGTAGATGTTGTGAATGGTGCCGGTGATGTTCTCGGCAGCCCAGAACGCCTTGAATTGCGGGAACCAGGTATTCATTTCCGACGGTGCTTCGGTGCCAGGCGTGTTCTGGAACTCCATTTGCACCCCGTCGATGGTCAGGCTTTCGAAATCCTTTTCGATGTATCGATTAGGTGCAATCAGGCCCATGTTGCCGGCGGCGGCGTTTTTTCCGATTGCCATGTCGACATGACCGTAGGGACTGCGCGGCAACAGCAGGCCGTATTGAAAGAACGCGCGTCGGGTCATGGCATTGCCGGCGTAAACGTTTTCAGCCACCGCATGTTCCATGAAGCCCACGGGGGCGATCAGCGCGACCTTGCCGCTGCGCACGTCCGCTTCCTCGATGACGCCACGGACACCGCCAAAGTGGTCCGCGTGGGAGTGAGAAATCACCACGGCCACCACCGGGCGCTTGCCCAGCTTTTCATTGATGAATTCCAGCGCCGCCCTGGCGGTTTCCTTTGAGGTGAGGGTGTCGAAAACTATCCAGCCGGTATCGCCCTTGATGAACGTGATATTGGCCAGGTCAAAGCCGCGTATCTGATAAATCCTGTCCGGCACCACCTCGTACAAACCATAGGCCATGTTGAGCAAAGCCTGGCGCTGCAACGAAGGATTGACCGTGTCGAAGTCTTTGCCGTCCAGCAGGAAGTTGTAGCTGCCCATATTCCAGGCGACGTTCCCCGCTTCGGCCATGATCTTGTTGTAGGGCGGTGCTGCGATGAAGCCTTTTTTGGCTTCTTCAAAATCGCGCTTGTCTGCAAAAGGAAGCGTTTCGCGCACACCTTTCTGAAATTCAATGGTGTACGTCGACGGCGATTTTCCTTTGTTATCGAAATGCTCGATCGCGGCCGGCACGGCAGTTGTCTGAGTAGCAAAAAGGGTGGGGCTGAAGCCCGTAGACAGTGCGATGGCCAGAGCGCAACCGAGGGTCTTGTTATTCATGAAGTGTTCCTTCGCCAGGAGTGTCGATGCCGTTGATGGCACGGGCTTGTTCTTGCTCGTCTTGACCCGCCCGGCAAGGAATAGCATATTCATTTGATTACGAAAAATTCCGTTTTATTCGATTTCGATAACATAAAGGTTATGGCATGACCCCACGCCGCTTACGCCAGTTTCTGGCACTGATTGAACATGCACATTTTGGTCAGGCAGCCAAAGCGTTGGGCGTTTCGCAACCGGCGCTAAGTAAAAGTATTCAGCTACTTGAGCAGGAGCTCGGCGTTACTCTGTTCGACCGACGCACCGACGGCGTGTCCCTGACGGCGTTTGGTCAAGTGCTGCAGGGAAAAAGCCAGCGTTTATTGATGGCCGAAGAAGACCTTCGGCGGGACATCGCCCTGCTGGCCGTTGGCGACATCGGCACACTCAAAGTGGCATTGGGGCCGTACCCCAGTGTCATCAGCGGCTATCGCGCCATTGCCCGGTTGCATGCCCGATATCCGCGCCTCAAGGTGACGGCCCATGTCGCCGGGTGGCGGGATGTTGCGCACCAGGTCGCCAGCGGTGCAGTTGATTTGGGGATCGCTGAAATCAGCGCCTTGCAAGGCGGTGAAGAATTCAATTGCGAGCTACTGGGTGAACATCAGGGGCGACTTTTTTGCCGACCCGACCATCCGCTGCTTTCGCAACGCTCTCTGAAGCGGTCGCAAACACTCGATTATCCTTGGGTGGCGTCGCGTATTCCTTCCCGCCTGGCCGGCCTTCCGCTGCCCGCAACGCCAGGCTGCGCCGGCGCCTATGACACGGTGACTGGCGATTTCGTGCCTGCGATTGAAATTGACGTCCCCATGCAGATCGTTCAATTCGTGGCGAACAGCAATGCACTGGCAGTCGGCACTTTGTCAGCCTTTGAACGAGAGTTGCTGGCGGGTGAAATCGTACTGCTGCCGCTCCACGATCAGGCGTCGTACAGCCGTTACGGTTTTATCTCTCTCAAAGAGCGCTCGCTGCCTCCTGCCGTGGAGGCTTACATGCGCGAAGTGCGAGCGGTGGAAGAGGAAGTTACCCGGCGCGAACGTGAGCTGGCCGACTTGATGATGATGGAGCGGAATGGGGGTTAGTCATCGAGGTCAGACCACGATATTGATATTGCCGAGCGTCAGCTTTTGGGCCGGTCTCAACCTTTCCGACCGGCCGCTTCCGGCTGAACGCAATCCGCCCCCTACTACAAAACCAACCGCCGATAATCCCCCAGAACCCCCGTCAAGTAGGCATTGAACCGCCCCGCCGCCGCACCATCGATGACGCGGTGATCCCAGCTCAGGCTCAAGGGCAGGATGTTACGCGCAACCACTTCGCCCCTATCCAGTGCCAGTCTTTCGACACTTTTACCGACGCCCAGTATGGCCACTTCCGGTGCATTGATGATCGGTGTGAAGTACGTCCCGCCGATACCGCCCAGCGATGAAATCGAAAAGCACCCGCCACTCATCTCGGCAACGCTCAACTTGTCCGCCCGGGCCTTGGCCGCCAGTTCCGACATTTCCCGGGCAATCGCCAGGACGCCTTTTTGATCGACATCCCGGATCACTGGAACCACCAGCCCGTGGGGCGTGTCGGCGGCGAAGCCGATGTGGACGTAACCTTTGAGGATCAGGTCGTCGCCGTCGAGGCTGGCATTGAACTCGGGAAACTGCTTGAGCGCCGCCGCGCAGGCTTTCATCAGCAACGCCAGCAACGTCACTTTCACCCCGAGATGGGCGTTGTCCTTGTTCACTTGCTGGCGGAATTGTTCGAGCTGCGTGATATCGGCGTCGTCGTGGTTGGTGACGTGAGGAATCATCACCCAATTGCGATGCAGGTTGGCTCCGCTGATTTTCCTGATGCGCGACAGCGGCCTGCTTTCCACCGGCCCGTACTTGGTAAAATCCACCGCCGGCCACGGCAGCCAATCACCCAGGGGTGAAACCGTGGGAGGCACCGCCTTCAGCGCACCTTTGACATGAGCCGCGACGTCATCCTTGGTGATGCGCTGACGCCGCCCTGTCCCTTGAACGCTTTGCAGCGAAACCCCCAGCTCTCGAGAAAACTTGCGCACCGAAGGCGACGCCAGGGGCAAGTCTGGCCTTGAGGCAATGGGTTGCACTGAAGCGACAGGCGCAGGCTGCGCGTGAATCACAACAGGTTGGGCAACTGACGGTGGTTGAACCGACGCTTGCACCGGCGGCGACGCAGGCTGATCAACTTCGATATTGGCAATCGGCGAGCCCTCGCTGACTTTGTCGTCCAGTTTGACCGCCAATGACTGCAACACCCCCCCGTGGGTCGAAGGAATTTCCATCGACGCCTTGTCGGTCTCGACGATGATCAGGGGCTGCCCTTCGACCACCGCATCGCCGGCCCTGACCAGGATTTCTATGACACCCACATCCCTGGCATCGCCGATGTCGGGCAGACGAACTTCATGCACATTCTTCATAAACATTCTCTGAAAATTCGATTCGGTCCGAAGCCCGGCGTCAGGCTTCCCAGGGCGCCACGCCGTCAACCTCGATGGCGTACCTGGCAATGGCCTCGGCACAGGCACCGGCATCGAGTCGGCCCTCGTGAACCAGGGCCGTCAGCGCGCTCAAGACGATCTGATGGCGATCCACTTCAAAGAACGTGCGCAGCCGGTTGCGGGTATCGCTGCGGCCGAAACCGTCAGTGCCGAGTACCGTGTAACGGGCATCGAGATAACTGGCGATCAACTGGGGCAAGGCGCGCACGTAGTCGGTGCAGGCAATGATCGGCGCCGGATCGTTGAACGACGCCTGAAGATGGCTGCGGCGTGCCGGTTGGCCTGGATGAAGGCGGTTCCAGCGCTCGACTTCCCGGGCATCGCGCGCCAGCTCGGTGAAGCTGGTGACACTCCACACCTGGCTGTCGATGTTCCAGTCGCTGGCCAGCAATTCGGCGGCGGCGATGACTTCGCGCAGGATGGCGCCCGAACCCAGCAACTGCACGCGGCCACGGGCATCCTCGAATTCATGCCGGGCAAACAGGTACATGCCCTTGATGATCGCCTGTTCGACACCTTCAGGCAGGTTGGGCTGCGGGTAGTTTTCGTTCATCAGGGTGACGTAGTAGAACTCGTCCTCCTGACGTTCCAGCATCTGGCGCATGCCGTGGTCCAGAATCACCGCGAATTCGCCGGCGAATGCAGGGTCGTAGGCGCGGCAATTGGGGACCATCGACGCCATCAGGTGGCTGTTGCCGTCCTGATGTTGCAGGCCTTCTCCGCCCAGCGTCGTGCGCCCTGCGGTGGCGCCGAGCAGGAAGCCGCGGGCCCGTTGATCCGCCGCCGCCCAAATCAGGTCGCCGATGCGCTGGAAGCCGAACATCGAGTAGTAGATGTAGAACGGCAACATCGGCAGGCCATGCACCGAGTAACTGGTCGCGGCGGCCACCCAGGAACTGATCGCCCCCGCCTCGCTGATGCCCTCCTCCAGAATCTGCCCGTCCAGGGCTTCCCGATAGCTCAGGATCGAGCCGATGTCTTCCGGCTCATAGCGCTGGCCGACGCTGGAGTAGATGCCGATCTGCTTGAACAGGCTGGCCATGCCGAAAGTGCGCGCTTCGTCCGCCACGATCGGCACGATGCGCGGCCCCAGCTGTTTGTCCCGCAGCAAGCCGCTGAGCATCCGCACGAAGGCCATGGTGGTGGACATTTCCTTGCCTTCAGCGTTAATGGCAAAGGCGCCGTAGCTGTCGATGCCGGGTACGGCCAACGGTTCGCAAGCGGTGGGCCGTGCAGGCATGTACCCACCCAATGCCCGGCGACGCTCATGCAGATAGCGCATTTCGGCACTGTCTGCGTCGGGTTTGAAGAAACTCAAGTCGGCGGCCTGCTCATCGGTCAATGGCAGGTTGAATCGGTTGCGGAACGCGATCAACGCATCCTTGTCGAGTTTCTTTTGCTGGTGCACGGTCATCCGGCCCTGCCCCGCATCCCCCATGCCGAAGCCCTTCTTCGTCTGCGCCAGGATCACCGTGGGTTTGCGGCCTTCGAGCAGTGCGCTCTGATAAGCGGCGAAGATCTTCACCACGTCGTGACCACCGCGCTTGAGGCGGTCGATCTGCTCGTCGGTCAGGCCTTGGGCCAGGTGCGCCAATGCCTCGTTCTGGCCGAAGAACTGTTCGCGGTTGAAGCGTCCGTCTTTCGCCGCGAACGTCTGGAACTGACCATCGACGGTGCTGGACAGCGCCTTGACCAGCGCGCCATCCGCATCCCGCGCAAACAAGCCGTCCCAATCGGAACCCCAGACCAGTTTGATCACGTTCCAGCCGGCTCCGCCGAACAGTGCCTCCAACTCGTCGATGATCCGGCCGTTGCCGCGCACCGGCCCGTCCAATCGTTGCAGGTTGCAGTTGACCACCCACACCAGATTGTCCAGGCCTTCCCGCGCGGCCAGGGTCAGCGCCGACATGCTTTCCGGCTCGTCCATTTCACCGTCGCCGAACACGCCCCATACGGTCCTGCCCGTGGTGTCCTGCAGGCCCCGGTGCTCCAGATAACGCATGAAGCGCGCCTGGTAGATCGAGCTGATCGGACCGATGCCCATGGACCCGGTCGGAAACTGCCAGAAGTCCGGCATCAACCAAGGGTGCGGGTAACTCGACAAACCCCGTGCGCCGTTCGTGCGTGCACCGATTTCCTGGCGGTAGTGCTGCAGGTCCTGCTCGTCGAGGCGTCCTTCGAGGAACGCCCGGGCATACACGCCCGGCGCCGAGTGCGGCTGATAGAACACCAGGTCACCGCCGCTGTTTTCGGTGCGAGCCTTGAAGAAGTGGTTGAAGCCCACTTCGAACAAATCCGCGGCGCTGGCATAGCTGGCGATGTGTCCGCCCAATTCGCCATAGGCATGATTGGCCCTGGCCACCATGGCCAAGGCATTCCAGCGCATGATCGAGGCCAGTCGTTCTTCGATGGCCAGGTCCCCTGGAAACACGGGCTGGTGCTCGACACTGATGGTGTTGACGTAAGGCGTGCCGTGGCTTGGCCGCCAGCCGATGTCTGAACGGCTGGCCACCGCCACCAGCATGTCGAGGATCTGCCTGGCCTGGGCCGTGCCGCCATGGGCGATGACAGACAACAAGGCATCGCGCCATTCGGCGATTTCCAGGAGATCTTCGGCTGACTGACCCGGCAATTGGGCATGAATATCGGACGGGTTCATGGGCAACTCCTGCACAGGTCGGGAAGCGCTTCAAGAGGGGGCGGCGGGCTCGTACGGGCCAGGCTTTTGACTTGATCTACCGCATCGATGAGCCCTTCAACACGCTTGTCAGGCCCGGCGTTCGCCGTATCGACGTGCATCAGCGCGATGTTGTCGAAACAGCTGAAACCATGATGCATCAAGTCAATATGATCGCTATCGAGTCCGGACACGATGACCACGATACGCGTACCACTGGAAGGCTCGCGCATCCACTTCAGGGTTTGATGGCGACAGTCGGCCGTTTGGCTCATAGGCGTTGCCTTTGTTGTTTGAATGATTGATTCAGCCATTGAACGGGCGTTGACTTTCGTTAAGTGAAGCAGCGCTCCTGCAATACGCTTTTAGCCAGCGTCCGGGTGACCGATAAAATGGCCTCCACTTGTTGATCCATAGCCGCGCTGGAGGTTGCGGCTTTT
This sequence comes from Pseudomonas sp. G(2018), assembly GCF_005502415.1. Taxonomy (NCBI): domain Bacteria; kingdom Pseudomonadati; phylum Pseudomonadota; class Gammaproteobacteria; order Pseudomonadales; family Pseudomonadaceae; genus Pseudomonas; species Pseudomonas sp. G(2018). Next base: position 84,623 of record NZ_SCOO01000007.1, read on the forward strand.
CCCGGTTCGAAGACACGCAGCTTGTGGCCGCAGACCGATCCCAGCCAGGTAAGGCCAGGTAGCGGGCTGACTTCGACATCCAGCAAAAAACTCTCCTTGGAGACGCAACGCAGCAGTTGGCTGGCATCGCACTTGGCGTTCGGGTTCGACTCCGTGGCGCCGGACCCGGCGTGCAGCCAGTCGAGCATCAATTCCCCGGGGTGCTTGATGACCAGATAGGCCACCTGGTCCCAGTCATCGATTGCCACATGCAGCTTGTCGATCATGTATTTGGGCAACGCGGCGCTGGTCACGATGACGACGCCGGCATCCACCGAAGGTTCTTTGACCCAGACTGCGGACTGCGAAATTGCGTGCATGGTGGTGCTCCCCTTGTAGGAGCGAGCTCGCTCGCGATGGACGTGAACGATGACGCGTGCTGTCTGAATGCCCGTGTTGTCCGGGCGTTTTTCGCGAGCAAGCTCGCTCCTACAGGGTTCCATGCTCAACCGTTACGAAACAGGAAGCTGTAGGCGTTCAGCGCCGGTACCCCGCCCAGGTGGGCGTAAAGCACTTTGGAGCCGTCCGGGAATTCGCCACGACGCACCATCTCAATCATCCCGTGCATCGACTTGCCCTCGTACACCGGATCCGTCAGCACCCCTTCAAGGCGTCCGCACAGTCGAATCGCTTCCAATGTCCCTTCGTTGGGCAAGCCATATTCGGGATAGGCAAAGCGCGTATCGAGCACCACGTCCTCTTCGGTGATTTCACGCCCCAGCTCCACCAGCTCGGCGGTATGCCGGGCGATGCGCAGGATTTGTGCCTTGGTCTGCTCCGGCTTGGCCGACGCGTCGACACCAATCACGTTTTTCGAGCGACCGTCCGCCGCGAAACCGACGACCATCCCGGCCTGGGTACTGCCGGTCACCGAGCAGACGACGATGTAGTCGAATTTGAAGCCCAGCTCCTTTTCCTGTTGCCGCACTTCCTCGGCGAAACCGACGAACCCTAGACCGCCATAGGGATGCTCGGAACAGCCCGCCGGAATCGGAAACGGTTTGCCGCCCCGCTCCCGCACATCGCTCATGGCCTTCTCCCAGCTGGGCCGAATGCCGATGTCAAAGCCTGCCGCGTCAAGCCGCACGTCCGCGCCCATGATCCGCGACATCTCGATGTTGCCGACGCGGTCGTACACGGCGTCGGAATAATTCACCCAGTTTTCCTGCACCAGCACACACTTCATGCCCAGGTGGGCGGCGACCGCAGCCACCTGACGGGTCTGGTTCGACTGGATGCCGCCGATGGACACCAGGGTGTCGCAGCCTTGATCGATGGCTTCGGGAATCAGGTATTCGAGCTTGCGCGTTTTGTTCCCGCCAAAGGCCAGGCCACTGTTGCAGTCTTCACGCTTGGCATACAGCTGCACCTTGCCGCCCAGGTGTTCGCTGAGGCGTTTCAAGGGGGTGATGGGGGATGGACCGAAGGTCAACGGATAACGTTTAAAACGATTCAGGTTCATGGCGCCAATCCTTAAAGAGTGAGATATCCAAGCGCTTTCACGGCGGCTTCGATGAATCAATCTTAAGAAAAAACCTGAAAATATGTGTTGCAAGTTCAGGCCATTAATAGAAGCATTATTTTCACAGAACAAATTCAAATAACTCTTTATTGCGTGTAAACAATCATGAACGCAACAAATAACCATAAGAAATCAAACGACAAAGCCGTGGAGCCTGCACAGCTTGACCGCATCGACCGCGCCATCCTCAAGGCGCTGCAACGCGACGCGTCGATCTCCAATGTGGCACTGGCGGAAAAGGTGAAGTTGAGTCCACCGGCTTGTCTGCGGCGCGTCGAGCGGCTCAAGCAGGCAGGTCTGATCAGGGGCATTGTCGCCCTGCTCGACCCCGAAGCACTGGATGCGGGAATGGTGGTGTTGATCGGCGTGGTGCTGGACCGCTCCACGCCGGAATCGTTTGCCGCCTTCGAGGCCGCCGCGCAAAAAGTCTCCGGCTGCATGGAGTGCCATGTGGTGACCGGCGAATTCGACTACTTCATGTTGCTGCGGACCAAGGACAGCCAGAGTTTCAACCGGCTGCATGCGGAGCAGTTGCTGTACCTGCCGGGCGTCCGGCAGATCCGCTCATTCATGGGGCTGCGCCAGGTGCTGTCGACGCCGCAAATCCCCCTCTGAAACTCAGATCAGCCCTAGCGTCAGCGCCTTGAGCGTTGCCGCCGCGCGAGTGGTGCATTGCAGTTTGCGGAACACGCTCTCGACATGGGTGCGCACCGTGCTCGGGCTGATGCCAAGCTGGCGCGCCACCTCTTTGTTGCTGCCGCCCAGGCTGATGCGCCGCAGGATTTCCGTCTCGCGCTCGGACAGCGGGCCACCGTTCGCTTTGCCGGGCGCAACGCTCGTCTCGCCACGGGCGGCGGCGATGACCGCCTGACACGCGCGCGTATCGAAACGCCCCTGCGTCGCCTCGTCGAGCAACAGCTGCTGCGCCGCTTGCGCACTGAAGGCTGGTCGCCACGGTCGATCGGAGCACAGCGCCTGCCAGGCCAAGGCTGCCGCCAGCAGACAATGTTCGGTTTGCAGGGCATCACCGCTCAGGCTGCGAAAATAGCCGCTGCCGTCGAGGCGTTCGTAAGCATGGGCAGCCAGTTGCCCCGGCGCCACCAGTTCGGCCACCTGGCTGCTGGCGCGCAACGTCCAATAAGGCACGAGCCGCACTTGCTCAAGATCGCCTTCAAGCAGCGTGCCTGGCGTGTTCCAGATCCGGTTGGGCACCGCGGCCCGGCCGATACCGTGGATCAACGCCGCCTGGCCCAACGCATCGACCGATGACTGCGCCAGCCCCAACAACCGGGCGGCCTCCCGCGCCAGCTCCGACGATCGCCGCGAGTAACCCGCCAGCCATGGCAACTTGAGATCGATGACATCGCCGACCAGGGTCAGCGACACCGTCCCGCCTGACTCCGGCGAAATAGATGAAGGCACTTGTGGCGTGCGAAGCTGCTGCAGCCAGTCTTCGGCATGACGCGAAAGCTCGCTGGCCAGGGAGGCCGGATAGCGACGACCACCCTGGGCCGCGATCCACTCCAACGCAGCCTCCAGACCGTGGACCCGGGACAGGATTTCCAGATCACCGGCCAGCAGCACCTGATACACCACCTCCGGCACCTCGGGGTGTCGCAGGCCAAGGGGCTTGCCTTCGCCATCGTATTGTTCGAATACATGGCGCAACCCGTGTTCGGCCGCGGCATTCAAGCCCAGCGTGCGGGCGATGTCGCCAGACACTTCGCAATGGATTTGCGCCAGGGGCGTGGACTTGCGCATCGCCCGTTGGCCGGCAGCGTTGAGGGTCTGGCTGAGCATCGCGTTGCGCCCGCCCACATCATCGCCCAGCAGACGCGTGAAGCCCTCGGCGTTGGCGGTACACCCCGACCAGCGCAGCAGCGCCACCTGCCGCGCCACCTCCTGATGATCGCCGGCACCATTGCACGTTTGCGCCAACCACCCGGCCAGGCGCGCCGTGCGACGTGACTGGTCGAAAGGCTGCCCCATGCTCAAGTCGCCCACCATGGACAACGCGAGAATGGCGCCTTCGAGCTCGATACAGTCACGGTCCGACATGGTGCTCTCCCTACCATCGCTGAAAATTTATCGCTCGCCTCGGATAAACGACCGATACCTGAACATCCGGGTATTGCTGAAACTGGACCTCACCAACCACAGGAGTTCCGATCATGTTCAAACCCAAGACGCTTGCCCTCGCCCTCGCCATGACCGCTTCGCTGTTTACCGTCGCCAGCCATGCCACCACCACGCAACCCTCGGTGGTCATCGTCCACGGCGCCTTCGCCGATGGATCCGACTGGGCCAAGGTCGTTCCGTTGCTGCAGGCCGAAGGCATCAAGGTCACCGTGGTGCAGAACCCGTTGACCTCGCTGGCCGACGACGTGGCGGCAACCCAGCGCGTCTTGAACAATCAGGACAACAACGTGGTGCTGGTCGGGCACTCCTGGGGCGGTACGGTAATCAGTCAGGCGGGAACCGACAAGAAGGTTCGTGGCCTGGTGTACGTCGCCGCGTTTGCGCCGGATGCGGGCCAGGCCAGCAAGGACCTGGGCAAGGACTACCCGGCCCCGTCGGGGGTGAAGGACATTGCCGCTGACAAGAACGGCTTTCTCTACATGACGCCACAGGGCATGGCGACAGGGTTTGCCCAGGATCTCCCTACCGAGCAGACCGCCATCATGGCCGCCACCCAGGGACCGATCCGCGCGTCGGCCTTTGACGACAAAACCAGCGTCGCGGCCTGGAAAGGCAAACCGTCGTGGTACGTCGTAGCGCGGGAAGATCACATGATCCAACCCGACCTGCAGCGTGCATTCGCGAAGAAAATCGGCGCGCAAGTGACCGAACTGGAAACCAGTCACGTGCCCCAGCAATCGCGCCCCTCGGACGTGGCCAAGGTCATCATCCAGGCGGTGCACAAGGCGCAATAACGCCACGATCGAAAAGACGCACGGCGAGCGCGCCGGCCAAAAGCCACGCGTTTGTTGTGTGTCGCTACGGAGTCAGGTGATTTGTATCGCTGTGTATGTCGGACCGGCAAAGCTACACAGCGATACACAACCGCCGGTTCAAGACACACACGGCGTACATGAAGGTGAAAGAGTGCGCGGGTCGCCCTTCAGGTGTTCTTCGATCAATCGAGCGACATCAAGGCCTATACGCCGAAATCCTTCAGGAGCCCCCATGATCAATCAAATCGAAACGGTGCTGTACACCGGCAAGACCGTCACCACCGGCGGCCGCCAAGGTGAGTCCCGCAGTGACGATGGCCGTCTGCACGTCAAGCTTTCCCCGATAGGCTCTTCCGACAGCGGCACCAACCCGGAACAACTGCTCGGTGCCGGCTGGTCGGCATGTTTCATCGGTGCCATGGGCAAGGCCGCGGCGGCGTTGAAGGTGAGCTTGCCGGCTGACGTCAGCGTCGCCACCGAAATCGACCTGGGCAGGAGCGACACCGCGTTTTTCCTCCAGGCGCGCCTAAATGTCAGCCTGCCGGGCGTGGACCCTGTGCTGGCCCGCACCCTGGTGGACACCGCGCACCAGACCTGCCCGTACTCCAAAGCAACCCGTGGCAACATCGATGTGACGATCAACCTGATCTGACCACCAAACCTGGAGCGAGCTCTGCTCGCTCCCGCAAAAAGCCGCATCCAATGTTCAACAGGCATTAAAAAGCCCGCACAAGGCGGGCTCTGGGAGGTTTTAGTAGGTGGCCAGTGCTGGTCTCTGGCTTACGAGGTTTATCAGGACTCTCACAGGTACAGCAATGCGCTGTCCTGCTTCACACGGCATAAGGGCTGGATCTCAGCGCGGAGATCTTTCTAACCGTGTACCCTTCGGAGCGCGCCCCACGCGTCCTCGCTATCCGCTTGCGCATCAGTCTGCGTTTTCACCTACATGTTCAAGAGTAGCAAAGCCCCCGACGTGAGCAACGGCATTTTTAGACCGTTTTCATTCTGTGGCAAATGCCTCAGGAAGGAAAAAGTGCTATCGCCACATCAGGCCAGTCAAGGCGGGTATTACCGGTGGCGAACTCCCTCGCCGCAGACCGTGTCACTCATCGGATTGCTGCCTGGCGGTGACGCAAGCGCATTAATCTCGACTCAAGCGCTGTAAAAATGCACATTTCGCTGCAGTATCGCAGCAGCGACCGTTAGCCATCCCTGCATTGGCTGGCTGTTCGCAGGCTTTTGAGTTGGCATGCGATATGCCGTGTCCAGATTACCCATTAGTAGAATCGAGCCGCCCCTTCGATGGATATCCTGAATCTGCTGGCCACCAAAGCCCAGCCCCTTGCCAGTACCCTGAGTGCCGGCGGGCAACTGCTCAGCCTGTCCGCCAGCCTGAGCGATCAATTGGGTTACGCACCCGAAGAACTGCTGAATCAGCCGATCGAGCGCGTCTTCAGCGTCGACTCTGTACGTATCCTGCGGTCGCTGTTCGCCAATCCACCTGCCGACGAACAGGTCCATAGCCTGGAATTGACCCTGATACGCCACAATGGCGGTCTGTTGCAGGTGGTCGCCAGCGGATTGCTGGAATGGCGCGCGGTGCAACCGGCGCGTCTGCACCTGCTGAAAATCCCTCTTGGGGCGCTGGGCCATCGGCTGCGGGAAATGCACAACGCCAACGAAGTGATGAGCCAGATGTTACAGAGCGCCAAGGTCGCCTACTGGTGCATAGAGTTTGTCGAGGCGGTGGACATCAACAACTCCCCGGATGAAATCGTCCGCCAGGTGTTCGAAAACGACTCCCACTGGCGCCTGTGCAACCGCGCCATGGCCGAGGTCTACGAGATGCCGTCGGATGTCGACTTCAATCAGCAACCGGTGCGCCTGTACTGGCCACGCAGCCCGGCCAACGAAGAGTTTGTGCGGCGTTTGATCGAGGCCGGTTTCAGCGTCGATTGCGCCCTCTCGGTGGATCGCCGGCATGACGGCTCGCCGGCCTACGTGGAAAACGACGTGCGGGCAACCATCGTCAGCGGCCAGTTGCTGCGGATGTGGGGCAGTATTCGCGATGTCAGCCAGGAGTTGCGCATGCAGCACGACGCCGAGCAGCGCATCGATGCCCTGCGCCGCGTGTTCGACGCAGTGCCCGACGCGGTGCTGGTGATCGATGAACAGTTGCAACCGCAATGGCGTAACGCCGCGTTCGAAGAAACCTTCGGCATCACCCGCGGTGCCGGCATCGCCCGCCTGCTGCTGGACAATGCCCTTCCCGAACGCACCTGGCACAGCCTGCCGCTGCCCGACCTGGGTGGACGCGAACGCCACTTCAATGTGCATTGCTCACGGATCCTGATTCGTGAAGGCGTGGCCTGGCGAGTTGCGGTGTTCCGTCAAAGCCAGGGCGTACGCCGCGCCCAAGAGTTGCACCCATGAAAGACAGCACCCTGCCACCTGCGTTGCAGATGGGCATGCGTTCTTCGGTGAACGTCAGTAGCGAAGTGCTGGGCGCCCTGCTGGAAACTCCGGCGCTGCACGCCTTGCTCGACAGTTTCAGCGAAGCGTTGATCGTGACGGACGGCGAAGGCCGGATATGCTTTGTCAATCTGGCCGCCGAGCGCGTCAACCGCCTGTCCAAGCAACAGGCCGTGGGCTTGTCCGAAAGTGATTTTTTCCAGCGCTCGGCCTTGAACTATGACGACTTGCTGGCCGCATTGAACCGTGGCGGCAACAGCGCGCTGACCCGCTCGCGGGAAGGTCGGGTCCTGCTGAGCAACACCCACGCCATCCCCACCGGCCCCTACGAAAAACCGTTTCGCATGTTGACCCAGAAGGACTTCGACGGCAGCCAGCCACAGCGTCGAGCCTCGCTCGGTAGTCGGCCGGCGGAACCGCAAGGCCTGCGCGATCCCCAGGACAATGCGCTGCACCTGTCACCGCAGCTGTCGAGCATTGCCGATACTGGCGTGCGTGCCTTTCGTCGGCGCGCACGGTTGTTGCTTTTGGGCGAGCCCGGCGTCGGCAAGACCGCCATCGCGCGGCATATTCACCGGGCGGCCGGCTGGGGTGATCGGCCGTTCATTCACGTCAATTGCGGGAGCATTCCGGAGAGCCTGTTCGAATCGGAGATGTTCGGCTACGAACGCGGTGCGTTCACCGGTGCCTTGCAGGGCGGCAAGCAAGGCTATATCGAGGCGGCCTCCGGCGGGACGTTGTTCCTGGACGAAATCGGCGAGATCCCCCTGCATGTCCAGGCCAAACTTTTGAAGTTTCTCGAAGACAGCACCATCCAGTCGGTCGGCTCGCCCTTGAGCAAAACCGTGCAGGTGCAGGTGATCGCCGCCACCAATAAAGACCTGCGTCACCTTGTGAGTACCGGCGGCTTTCGTGCCGACCTTTACTACCGCCTCGCCGTGTTGCCGGTGGAAATCCCGCCGCTGCGCCAGCACCGGGACGACTTGCCGTTTCTCATCGACATTCTGCTGAGCCGCATCAACGGTGACCGCGAGCCGTCACTGAGCCTGTCGGCCGGCTGCCGCAAACGCCTGATGAGCTATGACTTTCCGGGGAACGTTCGCGAGTTGGTGAATATCTTCGAGCGCCTGGCGGTCCTCGCCGATGATGAAGCCCAGGAACACCATTTGCCGGCCGAACTGCTGAAGCCGATGCGCTCTCAGGAACCCTTGAATGCGGCGGTTGCGGAGAATGGCGATCCGCAACAGAACCTCAAGCTCCAGGTTCAACAATTCGAACGCCAGGTCATTCTCCAGGCCGTGGAGCTGTGTGGCAGCAAGCGCAAGGCGGCGCAGCATTTGGGTATTGATATCGGGACGTTGATTCGCAAACTGCAAAGGGACTGAAGCCCTCCCCCCCCTCTTCAACCAGGCATGTTTCTGTGGGAGCGAGCCTGCCCGCGAAGAGTCCATCACATCCAATATCCATGCTGACTGACCCACCGCTCTCGTCGGAACGCCGCCCGGAGTCGGCTCGCGCCCACAGGGGTAACTGTGGCTTCAACCGCTGCGAAAACGCATACACATCTAGTTACTTTCGCCTGCAATGCACCGCAGAGATAACAATAAAACCTTTTAATTCAATAATTTATAAACTTGGCACGCCCTATGCTCTTGCTATCGGCAACCCACCATCGTGGGACTCGCTAGCCAGGAGAAATAATAAAAATGTTGATCACCGGGATCAAAAGCCGGCCGGTCTATGACCGGTTGCAACCGCTGCCGGGCGGCAGACAACACATCGTTGCCGGGCAAGGCAGTGGCGGTCGTGCAATGTTGCGCCTATTGAGTGAGCTGGCAGGACTGGATCGGCCCATCACCTTGCTGTACTCCCAAGAGTCCTTTTCCGGCCAGGACTTCCACGCGCAATTGCAACAGGAACACCCGGGCCTGCCATTGCAGGTATTGCAGACCAATCAGGCGTTGATTGACGCGCTCAAGAGGCGGCTGGCCGATGCCCGCATGGGCACCCGCCTCTACCTCGCCGGTTCCGAAAGCTTCCTCGGCACCGCCATGCAAGTGGCCACGCATTTCGACCTCAACCGCGACGAAGTCCTGCGCGAACACTCCGGCACCCTGGTGCGCCGGGTGTGGTGCGTGCACTGCGACACCTACACCGAAAACGTCACCCAACGCGTCTACGACTGCCCCGGCTGCGGCCTGACGCTGGTGGTACGCGACCACTATTCCCGGCGCCTGGCGGCGTTTCAGGCGGTCAAGGCCGACGCCGAAGTACCGGGCGAATTGCCCCCAGCCGAGGAGCTCGACACATGAGCCAGAACAATGGGACGTTGAATCTGCGGGTGGCCCGCATCGAAGCGGTGACCCCGGAAATCAAGCGCTTCACCCTGGTCTCGCCGACCGGTGCGCACCTGCCTGCCTTCTCCGGTGGCAGTCACGTGGTGGTGCTGATCGCCAACGCCAGCAACACATTGCGCAACCCTTACTCCCTGTTGAGTTCGCCCTACGACACCAGCAGTTACCAGATTGCCGTACGCCGGGTGGACAGCGGTCGCGGCGGCTCGATGGCGCTGCATGACACCGTCAACGAGGGCGACCTGATTGAAGTCACGCCACCAGTGAACCTGTTCCCGCTGATCAAACAGGCGCGCCTGCATCTGTTCATCGCCGGCGGCGTCGGCATCACCCCGGTGATTTCGCAACTGGAAGAATTGCGCCTGAGCAAAGTGCCTTTCGAACTGCATTACGCGGTGCGCGGCGAAGAACATGCGCAATTGGGTAAAGAATTGCAGGCCACCTACGGCGAGCAGGTTCACCTGTACCGCAAGGGCATCGAAGCCCGGATGGACATTGGTCGAGTCCTCGCTGATCGCCCACTGGGCAGCCACGTCTATGCCTGCGGCCCGGACAGCATGATCGACGCCACCCTGGCCTGTGCCCGCGACCTGGGCTGGACCGACAGCCACGTGCACTTCGAGCGTTTCCTGGAGCAAAGCAACGGCGGTGAAGCCTTCAGTTTCACCCTCGGCCGCAGCGGCGCGACTATCGAGGTTTCACCCGACCAAACCATGCTCGAAGCCGTGGAAGCAGCTGGCTACAGCATGCCTTACCTGTGCCGCGGCGGCGCCTGTGGTCACTGCGAAACCGAGGTGCTGGAACTCGACGGTGAACTGCTGCACAGCGATGACTGGCTGTCCGACGAGGACAAAATCGCCCGCAAGAAAATCATGCCCTGCGTATCCCGCGCCAAGTGCAATCGCCTGGTCATCGACCTCTGATCGACGGAAAACAAAAACCATGAATATCAAATTCAACCCCGACGAAACCTACCGCGACGACTACACCTTCACCAATAGCCCGGAAACCATCGCCCGCGCGCCCTTCCCGTTCCCTGATGACGACTACATGTACTCGATGAACCTCGAGCCCCATGTCTCGGTGGGTGACGGGGCGTTCCGAGCGGCATTCGATATCGATGAGCACTACATCAGCGAATGTCGCGACCGTGCCATCACCCTGGAGAAAGACCCGGGCATGCACTATGTCTCGGCGCCACACATGATGGAGGCGCAGTGGGACCTGCTGGAGCTGATCATGGAGTCCTATGCCCGGGACTATCCGCAGTATTTCAGCCTGGAGCGTGACGGGCGCCAATGGCACTGGACCAACCGCTTGCTGGACATCGACGATCGCTTCACCTTCGGCGACCCGGCGACGCTGCCCTATGAGCCAATGGAATACGTGACGCGCCAGGCCCAGGGCGACTGGGTTTTGCAGGAAGAACGCGACGGCACGCTGTACTGGGGCGCCGGCATTGCCACTCAGCGCGCCGACTATTCGCTGCGTTTCAACCTCGGCATGAGCTGGGAAGAGTTCCACGGCCCGGTGCCGCTGGTGAAGGAAATCGGCATGCTCGACCGCGCGCTGAAGTTCCTGCTGCGCCTGCGTACCGGCCATCCGGTACGTCGCCTGAACTGGTCACTGACGGTCAACCCGCGCCTGGAAGTCTCCGCCGAGAGCCTGCCGGAATGGGCACCGGACCGCACCATCGTCACCGCAGAGAACGCTGGCAAGCTGGTGTACCTGCGCATCGAGTTGCAGCCACTGCACCGCCTGCCGCGCAGCAACGCCATTGTCTTCCCGATCCGCACCTACCTGCTCAGCCTCGAAGACATCGCCACCAATCCGGCCTGGGCCCGGCGAATGCACCGCGTGCTGCGGGATTTGAATCAGCAACTGGTGGATTACAAAGGGTTCAGCCGCTATCGCGATGCAGCGGTGGAGTGGCTGTCGCAGTACGACGATGGGCGCGATAGCGACAGCAAAAAACAGGCTTGAATCCCGATAGTTCTTCTGTGGCGAGCTCGCTCGCCACACTAACCCGTCAGTACCAAACCACTGCCATTTGATAAAGAGGAAATAACATGAGTGGCTCATCCAACACGCGTGCAAGCGCTGGCGCCGATCAGGATGCGGAACAACTCCGCGCCCTGGGCTACAGCTCGGATTTCAATCGCAGCATGAGCCTGTGGGAGAACTTTTCCCTGGGCTTTACTTACCTCTCGCCGGTAGTCGGCGTCTACACCCTGTTCGGCCTGTGCCTGGCCGCCGGCGGCCCGCCGATGTTCTGGTCATACCTGCTGATCGGCGCCGGGCAGATGCTGGTGTGCCTGATTTTCGGTGAAGTGGTTTCGCAGTTCCCGATTTCCGGAGGTGTCTACCCCTGGGCCCGCCGACTGGTGGGCAAGCGTTGGGCGTGGATGGTCGGCTGGGTGTATGCCTGGGCCCTGTGCGCCACCATCGCCGGGGTCGCGGTGGGTGCCGGCCCGTACCTGGCGATCATGATGGGCTTCAACCCCGGCCCCGAAGCCAATATCTACATCGCCCTGGCGATCATCCTGCTGTCCACCGCGTTGAATCTGGTGGGCACCAAATTGCTGGCGCGGGTGGCGATGTTCGGCTTTCTGTGCGAGCTGGTCGGAGCGATTCTGGTCGGCGGCTACCTGCTGGTCTTTGAACGCCATCAGCCGATCAGCGTGCTGTTCGATACCTTCAACCTCGAGGTCAACGGCTCGTACCTGCCGGCGTTCCTCGCCGCGTCCCTGGCCGGTCTGTTCCAGTACTACGGTTTCGAGGCCTGCGGCGATGTCGCCGAAGAAACCCCGAACCCGGGCAAGCGCATTCCCAAAGCCATGCGCATGACCATTTACATCGGCGGTGCGGCGGCGATGTTCGCTTGCCTGGCATTGATCCTTTCGGTGCCGGACATGGCCAAGGTGTTGGCCGGCGAAGACACCGACCCGGTGGCCACCATTCTCGCCAACGCGTTCGGTCCGGTGGGTTCGCGCCTGGTGATGGCGGTGGTGATGGTCTCCTTCATTTCCTGCGTGCTGAGCCTGCAAGCGGCTGCCAGCCGATTGCTGTTCGCTTACGCCCGTGACGAAATGATCGTCGGCAGCTCGCTGTTCAAGCGCCTGTCGGCCAACCATGTGCCGTCGTTCGCACTGCTGGTGAGCGGTCTGGTACCGGCGGCGATTGTTTGCCTGGGCATGTTCATGGCCGATGCCGTGGCGACCATCGTCGGCTTCGCGGCGATTGGTATTTACGTGGCCTTCCAGTTGATCGTGGTCGCTGCGCTGATCGCCCGCGCCAAGGGCTGGCGCCCGAACGGCCAGTTTACCCTCGGTGCCTGGGGCCTGTGGGTCAACCTGGCTGCGCTGATCTATGGCGTGTGCGCCATCGTCAACATGGTCTGGCCGCGTTCGCCGGATGCACCCTGGTACGTCAACTACTCGATGATCCTGACCACCCTGGTGGTGATGGGCGCGGGTCTGGTCTACATGCTGCTGGGCAAGCCGTACGACAAGGGCACGGCGCCGGCGGGAGATGCGTGGAAGTTTTCCAAGCCTGTGGCCAAGCCTGCCGAGCGTTCCGGTGCTTCGGTAAACAGACCCGCTATCTGACAACTCACGTTCACTGTCGGAACAATATCTAATGTGGGAGCGGGCTTGCTCGCTCCCACATTTAACCGTGCCGGTTCACAAAGTCCGCTGGCTATTGCCAATCCCCTTGGCAATATCAATCCCCCAATCCATCGCCGCTTCCATGTCCAGCATATGGGGCTTGGGATCGTGGTTCTCATCGATGACCGAACCATCGGGCCAGTAGACACCGATGAACATGCCCAACGAACCGTCTTTCAATATTTCGGCTTTGACCCTGATGCTGCATCCGTTCGACAGTGTCTCCTTGTGTTCCAGATGTCGCTCAGTCATTGCGTTTTTCCTCCCCTTGCTGGATTCGGACCCTATAGGCAATGCTAGCTCAGCCCCTGAAATGCGCTGATTCAGGGTGCTGGCGCCTCAACCTGACAGCGGCGTAATGCCACCTATACTACAAGCCACCTCCCCCCAGGGGTCTGCATTTCCAACAATAAGAAGCAGAGGTGGAACATGGTCTGGCAGCAAATCTACGATCCGTTCAACAACCCGCTCATCTCAACCTTGATGGCCGCCATTCCCGTGGTGGTGATGCTCGCAGCCCTGGCGTTCTTCCATGTCAAGGCGCATCTGGCGGCATTGCTCGCCCTGGCCTCGGCGCTGGTGATCGCCATCTTCGCCTTCGGCATGCCCGCCAACATGGCCGGTTCCGCGGCGCTGTACGGCGCCGCCAACGGTCTGTTGCCGATCGGCTGGATTGTATTGAACATCATCTTTCTGCACCGGCTGACCACCGAGAACGGCTCGTTCAAAGTGCTGCAGGACTCCCTGGCACGAATCACCGATGATCGTCGCCTGCAACTGCTGTTGATCGCCTTCTGCTTCGGCGCCTTTTTCGAGGGCGCCGCCGGGTTCGGTACACCGGTGGCGGTGACCGGGGCGATCCTGATCGGGCTGGGCTTTTCACCACTGGCCGCCTCGGGCCTGGCGCTGATCGCCAATACCGCGCCGGTGGCGTTCGGCGCGCTGGGTACGCCGATCATCACCCTGGCCAAGGTCACCGGGCTGGATGAAATGGAACTGTCGATGATGGTCGGACGGCAACTGCCGTTCTTCTCTGTGATTGTGCCGTTCTGGTTGATCTGGGCTTTCGCCGGTTGGCGCAAGATGGTGGAAATCTGGCCCGCGATCATCGTCACCGGAGTCAGTTTCGCCATCCCGCAGTTCGTCGTTTCCAACTATCACGGGCCGATGCTGGTGGACGTGATCGCCGCGCTGATTTCCATGGCCTGCCTGACCGGTTTCCTCAAGGTCTGGAAACCGGCCACCGTGCACACCTCCGCCGCGTTGTCCGGGCGGGTGGACGATTCCAAGATTGCCGAAGAACATGATGAACAACCCATCGCCAGCGCAGCCTTTGCCAACGAGGCCAAACCTGCGGTCATGCGCGCCTGGATGCCCTGGATCATCCTCACCGTCTTCGTATTTGCCTGGGGCACCCAGAACTTCAAGAACATGTTCGACACCCGCCCGGCGATCGACCCGGCCACCAGCTCGGCCAAGCTTGATCCCCAAGGCAAACCGCTGCGCGAAGCCAACCCGATCTTCGCCCCGACCGTGACTTTCGCCAGCATTCACCAACAAATCGAGAAGGTTCCGCCGGTAGTGCCTACGGCTAAAACGGAGGAAGCGATCTACAAATTCACCTGGTTCACCAGCACCGGCACCGGCATCCTGCTGTCGGCCATCCTCGGCGGTTTGCTGATGGGCTATTCCATTCCGCAATTGATCCACCAATACCTGCGAACCATCTGGGTCGTGCGCTATTCATTGATCACCATTGTCGCCATGCTCGCCCTCGGCTTCCTCACACGCTATTCGGGGCTGGACGCGACCATGGGCCTGGCGTTTGCCGCGACGGGGATTTTCTACCCGATGTTCGGCACCCTGCTCGGCTGGCTCGGCGTGGCCCTGACCGGCTCGGACACGGCCTCCAACGTGTTGTTCGGCGGATTGCAGAAAGTCACCGCCGAGCAATTGGGACTCAGCCCGGTGTTGATGGCCGCCGCCAACAGCTCCGGCGGGGTCATGGGCAAGATGGTCGACGCCCAATCCATCGTGGTCGCCTCCACCGCCACCCGCTGGTACGGGCACGAAGGGGAAATCCTGCGTTATGTGTTCTTCCATTCGATCATTCTGGCGATCCTGGTCGGCGGACTGGTGACGTTGCAGGCTTATGTGACGCCGTTCAGCCTTATGGTGGTGGGTGGGCATTGAGTCGATAGGTACGCGACACTGTTCAACTGTGGGAGCGAGCCGGCTCGCGATGGTGGTGTGTCAGGCACTGGGATGCTTGATGTTCCACCGCATTCGTCGGAACGCCGCCCGGAGCCGGCTCGCCCCCACAGTGTTTTCCATACAACCTTGCGCATCCGCATTTCCAAGCAAGACTTATTGAATAAGAGTCTCTTCACGCAGACAAACAAGGCATGGACAGCCATACGCTGCAGGCCAATGCCAGGAATTGGTTTCCGGAAACAGACCTCACATGACGACAAAACGAGTGTCGATCGCCGATGAACATTCTTTACGATGAACGCGTTGACGGCGCCCTGCCTGACGTCGACAAAAACGCGCTATTGCAAGCCCTGCAAACGCGGATGCCCGAGCTGGAAATCCTGCATCAGCAGGAAGAACTCAAGCCGTACGAATGCGACGGACTCTCGGCCTACCGCACCACGCCGATGCTGGTGGTGTTGCCACGCGACATTGCGCAGGTTCAGGGCGTACTCAAGCTCTGCCATGAAATGCAGGTGCCGGTGGTTGCCCGGGGGGCGGGCACCGGTTTGTCCGGCGGCGCCTTGCCCCTGGAAAAAGGCGTGCTGCTGGTGATGGCGCGCTTCAACCAGATACTGCACATCGACCCCGCCGCCCGCACGGCGCGGGTCCAGCCGGGGGTGCGCAACCTGGCGATTTCCCAGGCCGCCGCGCAGTACGGTCTCTACTACGCGCCAGACCCATCGTCGCAGATCGCCTGCTCAATCGGCGGCAACGTCGCCGAAAATGCGGGCGGCGTGCATTGCCTGAAGTACGGGCTGACCGTACACAACGTACTCAAGGTCGACATCCTCACCGTCGACGGCGAATACCTGAGCCTGGGCTCGAACGCCCTCGATTCCCCGGGCCTGGACCTGCTCGCGCTGTTCACCGGTTCCGAGGGCATGCTCGGGGTGATCACCGAAGTGACGGTCAAACTGCTGCCCAAACCACAGTCCGCCAAGGTCCTGCTGGCAGCGTTCGATTCCGTGGAAAAAGCCGGACGCGCCGTCGGCGACATCATCGCCGCCGGCATCATCCCGGGAGGCCTTGAGATGATGGACAACCTGGCCATCCGCGCCGCCGAGGACTTTATCCACGCCGGTTATCCCGTCGACGCCGAGGCCATTCTGCTCTGTGAACTCGATGGCGTCGAAGCCGATGTCCGCGATGATTGCGAGCGTGTGCGCCAGGTACTCGAGCAGGCCGGCGCCACCGAAGTGCGCCTGGCCAAAGACGAGGCTGAACGCGTGCGTTTCTGGGCCGGGCGCAAGAACGCCTTTCCGGCGGTGGGCCGCTTGTCGCCGGACTATTACTGCATGGATGGCACCATCCCCCGGCGCGAGTTGCCTGGTGTTCTGAAAGCCATCGCCGAACTGTCGGCCGAATATGGCTTGCGGGTGGCCAACGTGTTCCACGCCGGTGATGGCAACATGCATCCGCTGATTCTGTTCGATGCCAATACGCAGGGGGAACTGGAGCGCGCCGAAAACCTGGGCGGCAAAATACTGGAGTTGTGTGTGAAGGTCGGCGGCAGCATCACCGGGGAACACGGCGTGGGCCGCGAGAAGATCAATCAGATGTGCGCGCAGTTCAACAGCGATGAGCTGACGCTGTTCCACGGGGTCAAGGCGGCCTTCGATCCGAGCGGCCTGCTCAACCCCGGCAAGAACATTCCGACCCTGCACCGCTGCGCCGAGTTCGGCGCGATGCACATTCATGCCGGGCAACTGCCCTTCCCTGACCTGGAGCGTTTCTGATGTACGGTACAGGTGGCAACGATGACAGCAAAGCACTGCTGGAGCAGATCAACCAGGCGCTGGAAAACGCCACGCCATTACGCATACAAGGCTCCAACAGCAAGGCATTCCTCGGACGCATCGGTGCCGGTGAAATACTCGACACCCGTTCCCACCGGGGCATTGTCAGCTATGACCCGACCGAGCTGGTGATTACCGTGCGCTGCGGCACGCCATTGGCGGAACTGATGCAAGTACTGGACGCCGCGCATCAGATGCTGCCCTGCGAACCGCCTTCTTTCGGTGACGGCGCCACTGTCGGCGGCATGATTGCCTGCGGCCTGTCAGGGCCGCGTCGCCCGTGGTCGGGTTCGGTCAGGGATTTCGTTCTGGGCACACGGGTGATCACAGGTCTCGGCAAGCATCTGCGTTTCGGCGGCGAGGTGATGAAGAACGTCGCCGGCTATGACCTGTCGCGGTTGATGGCCGGCAGTTACGGCACCCTGGGCCTGATCACGGAAGTCTCGCTCAAAGTCCTGCCCAAGCCCCGGCGAGCCTTGAGCATCAGCCTGGAAATAAACAGCGAGCGCGCCCTGTTGAATCTCGCGCAATGGGGCCAGCAACCCTTGCCGCTCAGTGCCGCGTGCCATGACGGTGAGCGCCTGCATCTGCGGCTCGAGGGTGGCGAAGGCTCGGTGGCGGCGGCCCATGACCGCTTGGGTGGCGAGTTGCTGGCGGATTCTTATTGGGCCGATCTCAACGAACAGCGCTTGAGCTTCTTCGATGAAGACCAGCCACTCTGGCGTCTATCGTTACCCAACAACACGCCAAAACTGTCTCTCCCCGGCCGACAACTGATCGACTGGGGTGGCGCCCAGCGATGGCTGAAATCCGACGCCCAAGCACCCTTCATTCGCAAAGTCGTCGAAGAAGTCGGCGGACATGTGACCTGCTACAGCCATGGCCTGATCGACAGCCCGTTCCAGCCGTTGCCCGCCGCCCTGATGCGCTACCACCAGAGCCTGAAGCAGCAACTCGATCCCCGGGGCATATTCAACCCCGGTCGCCTGTACGCGGAGCTTTGAATCATGCAGACCACCTTGAGCGAAAAAGCCCGCCGCCTACCCCGCGCCGAAGAGGCCGACAGCATCCTGCGCACCTGTGTGCATTGCGGTTTCTGCAACGCCACCTGCCCGACCTATCAATTGCTCGGCGATGAACTGGATGGCCCGCGCGGACGCATTTACCTGATCAAACAGGTGCTGGAAGGCAACGAGGTCACGCAAAAGACCCAGCAACACCTGGACCGTTGCCTGTCGTGCCGAAACTGCGAAACCACCTGTCCGTCGGGTGTCGACTACCACAACCTGCTGGACATCGGCCGCGCGGTTGTCGATGCGGCGGTGCCGCGTCCGATCGGCCAGCGCTTGTTGCGTGAGGGTTTGCGCAAGGTCGTGCCACATCCGGATCTGTTCAAAAGTCTGGTCAACAGCGGCCAGGTGTTCCGCGCGCTGCTGCCCGACGCCCTGCAAAGCAAACTGCCGCGCAGTGCGACGCTGAGTAAGCCACGCCCCACCACGCGCCATGCGCGGCAGGTATTGATGCTCGAAGGTTGCGTACAACCGGGCCTGTCGCCTAATACCAATGTGGCCGCGGCCAGGGTGCTGGATCGACTCGGCATCAGCGTCACCCCGAGCCGCGAGGCCGGCTGCTGCGGTGCCGTGGATTATCACCTGGACGCCCAGGAAGCCGGCCTTGACCGCGCCCGCCATAACATCAACGCCTGGTGGCCCATGATCGAAAAAGAAGGCGTCGAGGCCATCGTGCAGACCGCCAGCGGTTGCGGCGCCTTTATCAAGGACTATGGCCATTTACTCGAACGCGATCCGGCCTATGCCGACAAGGCCAAGAGGGTCAGCGCGCTGGCCAGGGACCTGGTCGAGGTGTTGCGTGATGAGCCGCTGGAGAAACTCGGCATACACAGTGCCCAACGCCTGGCCTTCCATTGCCCCTGCACCCTGCAGCACGCGCAAAAACTCGGTGGCGCCGTTGAAGCGGTACTCGAACGCCTGGGCTTCAACCTGACCTTCGTGCCCGACGGACACTTGTGCTGTGGCTCGGCGGGCACCTATTCGCTGACTCAGCCGGAACTGTCCCGACAACTGCGCGACAACAAGATGAATGCACTGGAAAGCGGCTACCCTGAGGTCATTGTCACCGCAAACATCGGCTGTCAGTCCCACCTCGACGGCGCGGGCCGCACGCCGGTGAGGCACTGGATCGAAGTGGTCGAGGCCGCCTTGCCGTAACCGAACCCTGGAGATGCTCATGAAAAGCAAAGCCGTGTTGAGCCAGACTGAAATCGGCCAGATCCTCGCTGCGGCGCGGACCGAAGCGCAAACCAACCAATGGCCGGTGACCATCGTGGTCGTCGATGACGGCGGCCATCCCCTGGCCCTCGAACGCCTCGACGGCGCCGCGCCCATCAGCGCCTACATCGCTACCGAAAAGGCACGGACTTCCGCCCTGGGCCGCCGCGAGTCCAAGGGCTATGAAGACATGGTCAATGGTGGACGCATGGCTTTCCTGTCGGCGCCATTGCTGACTTCGCTGGAAGGCGGCGTGCCGATCATCGTCGATGGCCAGGTGGTCGGCGCGGTCGGGGTGTCCGGGGTCAAGGCCGAGCAGGATGCGCAGGTGGCGAAAGCCGGGGCGCAGTGCCTGAAATAAACACAAGGGACTGCATTCAACCAGTCGAAGAAGAGGAAGCGCACAGATGCCCCGTCTCACTGCGAAAGACTTTGCCCCCGAATTGCTGGAACTCTACGACTACTACGCCCATGGCCTGATCAACCGGCGCGAGTTTCTTGACCGGGCGGCGCTCTTCACTTTTGGCGGCTTGACGGCCAGTGCGCTGCTGGCTTCCCTGAGCCCCAATTACGCCCTCGCCGAGCAGGTCGAGTTCACCGACCCGGACATCCTCGCCGAATACATCACCTTCCCCTCCCCCAAGGGTCACGGCCAGGTTCGCGGCTATCTGGTGCGCCCGGCCAAAGCCACTGGCAAGGTCGCGTCGGTGGTGGTCGTGCATGAAAACCGTGGACTCAACCCCTACATCGAGGACGTCGCCCGGCGTGTGGCCAAGGCCGGATTCATCGCCCTGGCCCCCGACGGATTAAGCTCGGTCGGCGGTTATCCCGGCAACGACGAAAAGGGCAAGGAATTGCAGGCCAAAATCGATCCGGAAAAACTCATGAACGACTTTTTCGCCGCCGTGGAATGGCTGATGAAACACGACGCCGGCAGCGGCAAGGTCGGCATTACCGGTTTCTGCTACGGCGGTGGCGTCACCAATGCGGCGGCGGTGGCCTATCCGGAGTTGGGTGCCGCGGTGTCGTTTTATGGCCGCCAGCCGGAGGCCAAGGATGTCCCGCGGATCAAGGCGCCGGTGATGCTGCATTACGGTGAACTGGATACGCGGATCAACGAAGGCTGGCCCGCTTATGAACAGGCGTTGAAGGCCGGGGGCAAGACGTACGAAGCGCATATCTACCCGGGCGCCAACCACGGCTTTCACAATGACTCCACGCCGCGTTATGATGAGGCGGCGGCGAAACTGGCGTGGGAACGGACGTTGGGGTGGTTTAGAAAATATCTGGTGTAACTGGAGGACCTCTTCGCGAGCAGGCTCGCTCCCACAGTGGATCTTCAGTGGACGCTGAATATATGTCCGATGAAGAACCGCTGTGGGAGCGAGCCTGCTCGCGAAGGCGATTTGAAGTTGACGGTTATTTCGGCTGTGCGACCGTCCGCAAGTAAGGCTTGAGGGTCTTGAAGCCATCCGGGTATTTCTTCTTCGCATCCTCGTCGGACACCGACGTCGGGATGATCACATCTTCCCCCGGACGCCAGTTCACCGGGGTCGCCACGGTGTGCTTGGCATTGAGTTGCAGCGAATCGAGCAACCGCAGCACTTCATCGAAATTACGCCCGGCGCTCATCGGGTAGATCAGCATCGCCTTGATCTTCTTGTCCGGCCCGACAAGGAACACCGAACGCACCGTGGCGTTGTCCACGGCCGTGCGCGAACCGCCGCTGGCATTGGGGTGAATCATGTCGTAGAGCTTGGCCACCACCAGGTTTTCATCGCCGATCAGCGGGTAGTTGACCGCATTGCCCTGGGTCTCCTCGATGTCACCGACCCACTTTTCGTGATCGCTGACCGGGTCGATGCTCAGGCCGAGGATCTTGGTGTTGCGCTTGTCGAACTCAGGCTTGAGCTTGGCCAGGTAACCCAGCTCGGTGGTGCAGACAGGGGTAAAGTCCTTCGGATGGGAAAACAGAATGGCCCACTTGTCGCCGATCCACTCGTGAAAGTTGATCTTGCCTTCAGTGGTTTCAGCGGTGAAATCCGGTGCTTCGTCGCCAATACGGATTGCCATGATTGATCTCCTTGCAGTAGTGGACAGGGGCGCCGTCGGAAGCTCTGACGCTGCTCCAGCGGCATGGGGAATCGGTTGACGCAAAACAGTATAGGAGAGGTTCCAAGGCACGCTGAAAACCACGGCACTCACTGTGTAACCCCTTGCCTCAACAGCTACTCCACCAGCGCAATCAACTGATGACGCTGCGCATCGGTGAGCATCGGACCGAAGCCCGCTCCGGCGTTTTCCGTCATGTAGCGCGGATTGCCGGTGCCGGGGATGACGCACGTCACCGCCGAATGCGACAGGATGAATTTGAGCGCCAGTTGCGGCCAGCTCTTTACCCCGACTTGTGCGGCCCAACCGGGTAGCGGTTTGCCTTGCAGGCGGCCGATCAGCCCGCCGCCACCGAACGGTCGGTTGCAGATCACCGCCACGCCGCGCTCGCGGCACAGCGGCAGGAGGCGCTTCTCGACGCCGCGATCGTCCAGGGCATAGTTGATTTGCAGGAAATCCAGTGGCTCGGCTCGGAGTACCGCTTCCACTTCCTCATACGCCGACGAGGTGTAATGGGTGATGCCGATGTAGCGGATGCGCCCTTGTTCCTTCCATTGCCGCAAGGTCGGCAGATGGGTTTGCCAGTCCAGCAGATTGTGGATCTGCATCAGGTCGATACGGTCGGTCTGCAACAGCTTGAACGACTGTTCCATCTGCGCGATGCCTTCCTCGCGGCCCCGGGTCCACACCTTGGTCGCCAGAAACGCCGGCGAGCGCGGCTCGTGGATCGACAGCAGTTCGCCCGTGTTCTCTTCGGCGCGACCGTACATCGGCGAGCTGTCGATCACCGTCCCGCCCTTCTCGAACAACGCACGCAGCACCCCGGGCAATTGCCTGTAGGCCTGATCCTGGGGCGAGACATCAAACCCGCGATAGGTGCCCAACCCGACGATGGGCAGTGGCTCGTTGCTGGAAGGAATGGCGCGGGTCTGCATGGTTTTGCCTCCTGTTCCCGTCGACAGCACGGTTTGCGCAACCGCCGGACCGAGCGTGAAGACCGCCGAAACACCGGCAGCCAGCGTGAGTAGTCTCCTGCGGGTGAAACCATCCGCATGGCTCATGACATGTCCCTCTCCCGTGGTGCAGGTTCGGCGCGTCGTGCCTGCTGCCTGGCCAGCCACAGGCACAACCAGCCCCACAACCCGGCAAATGGCACGATCACCACCGCCACCAGACCGAACCCCGTGCCCAGCGCCGTCAAACCGGCGGACAACCAGCCACTGGCGGCATCGCCACCGCGATAGACCAGGGTCTCGATCACATTCTTGGCCTTGTACTTCTCCTCGCGGCTCACCACCGTCCACAACACCTCCCGCGCCGGGCGCACGATGGCGAACTCCACCGCGCGGCGCAGGCCCTGGGCCAGCGCCACGGTGGCCGGCACCGGTGCCAGCGCCATGGCGGCGAACGCCACGATCGTCGCCATCGGCAAGGCAACCAACGCCCCGCCAATGCCCACCAGGCGGATCAACGGCGCCGTCAGCAGCAGCTGGAACGTCAAGGTCAACGCCGACACGATCAGATCCACTACGGCGAAGAATTGCGTCCTGCTGCCAGTATCAGCGTAGCTGCCAGCGACAATCCGTCCCTGCTCGAAATACAAGAAGGTCGCGGCACTGGTGTGCAGCAGCATGAACAGCACCAGCCCCAACAGGTAGGGAGAGCGCAGAATCAGGGTGATACCGGCGAGCATGCTGCCGCCCATGCGCCGTTCGTCGATTAGCCGATTACCGGACTGCGACTGCGTGCGCGACAGCAGTGCCCGATAGCAGCGCACGGCGATTTCCAGCAACAACGCCGCCGCGACGGTCAAAGCCATCGGCCCCAGACGAGTGGCCATGGTCGCCGCCAGCAACGGCCCGACAAACGTGCCGAGGGTGCCGCCCGCTGCGATGCAACCGAACAGCCGCCGCCCTTGCTCGCTGGAAAAGCGGTCGACCAGCACGCTCCAGAAAATCGAGACAATGAACAGGTTGTAGATGCTGATCCAGACAAAAAACACCCGCCCGACCGTCACCGACGCGACGCGGTTGGCGATCAACAGGCCAAACACCAGCATCGACACGGCGATCACCCGATAGATCAGCGGCACGAACCGCGTGGCCGGCAGACGCGACGCCAATGCGCCGAACACGGGCACCATCAGCAACATGACCACGAAAGTGGCGGTGAACAGCCACTGCAACTGGTCGGCGCCGCCTTCAAGCCCCAGCGCATCGCGCAATGGACGCACCAGGTAATAGCTGGCGAGTACGCAGAAATGGAAGGCGAACCCCAGCCACAGGGCCGATCGTTCGGATGGCCGTACGTTGAGCCATTGAGGAATATCGGGCATCGGTGCCCTCCTTTACCGCCAGCTACACTCTGACAGCACCCCGGAGCCGTCAATGCCGCCCACTAACGTTAGCCGAATGTCCCGGACCCTGATGTTACTCGTCGTCATCCTCGCAGCGTTGTACCTGGCGCTTTGCGCTGCGCTGTTCGTGTTTCAGCGCGCGCTCATCTACTACCCGCAACCCCGCGCCGTCGACTCAGCCGCGACGCTGCTCACATTGCCCGTCGACGACGCGCAGATACTGGTTTCGACCAGGCCGCATGTGGGTCCCAAAGCGCTGATTTACTTCGGTGGCAACGCCGAGGACGTTTCGCGCAGCCTGCCGGAATTCGCCCAGGCCTTTCCTGAGCATGCCCTGTATTTCATGCATTACCGGGGCTACGGCGGCAGCAGCGGCTCGCCCTCCGAAGAAACCATTGCCCGCGACGCCATGGCCTTGTTCGACAAGGTCTACGCCGACCACCCGCAGATTGCCGTGGTCGGGCGCAGCCTGGGTTCGGGCGTGGCCATTCGCCTGGCCGGTTCTCGCCCGGCGACGAAATTGCTGTTGATCACGCCTTACAACAGCCTGGAGGAGCTCGCTGTCCGCCAGTTCCGCTGGTTTCCGGTGCAGTGGCTGTTGCAGGATAAATTCGAGTCCTGGCGCTATGCCAAACACATCACGATACCGACACGGCTGATCGCTGCCGAGCATGACGAAGTGATTCCCGTTGCCAGTACCCGGCGGCTCTTCAGCCATTTTCCTGAGGGCATAGCGACGCTGCAGGTGATTACGGGGACGGGGCACAATTCCATCAGCGACAGCCCTGAATACCTCAAAGCCCTGAAAGATGGATTGTAAGGCGAAAGGAAAACACGGACCTGTGGGAGCTGGCTTGCCAGCGATAGCGATCTCGAGGCCGCCATCGCTGGCAAGCCAGCTCCCACAAGGTCGAGATAAGCCCGGCAAATCCTGGTCACCCACAAAAAGCAGTTCGCCAGGTAAAAAAAGTCCGGGCAAGCGCGACCACGCTTCCCGGACCAAAGGTTGCTACATGCCCATCAAAACCCTGCAATCAGAACCGTGGTTTCACCGCTTTCCAGTCCGGCTTGTAACGCTGCATCTGCTTCACATCATCGCGCTGACGAATCCCGCACGTCAGGTACTGGTCATGCAGCTTGCCCAATTGATCATGGTCCAGCTCCAGGCCCAGCCCCGGTGCCCGGGTGATTTTTACGCAGCCGTCGACGATCGGCAGCTTGCCGCCCTTGATCACCTCTTCATCCGGTTCCTGCCATGGATAGTGGGTGTCGCAGGCGTAATCGAGGTTCGGCACCGAGGCGGCGACATGGGCCATGGCCATCAGGCTGATGCCCAGGTGCGAGTTCGAATGCATGGACACGCCAAGCCCGAAGGTCTCGCACATTTTCGCCAGTGCCTGGGTGTCGCGCAGGCCGCCCCAGTAGTGGTGGTCGGCGAGGACGATCTGCACACTGTTCTGCGCCACGCTGCGGCGGAACTCATCGAAGTCGGTGACCACCATGTTGGTCGCCAGCGGCAGCCCGGTGCGTTTGTGCAGCTCGGCCATGCCGTCCAGGCCCGGCGTCGGGTCTTCGTAGTACTGCAGGTCATCGCCAAGCAGTTCGGCCATGCGAATCGATGTTTCCAGCGACCAGTTACCGTTCGGGTCGATGCGCAGCGGATAGCCGGGAAACGCCTTCTTCAAGGCCTTGATGCACGACACTTCATGCTCCGGCGGCAGCGTGCCGGCCTTGAGTTTGATGCTCTTGAAGCCGTAGGCCTCGATCATCCGACGCGCCTGGGCAACGATCTGCTCCTCGTTCAGCGCCTCGCCCCAACTGTCGGGCTTGTAGGGTGAATCGACGTGCTGCGCGTACTTGAAGAATAGATAAGCGCTGAATGGAATCTCGTCGCGGATCGCCCCGCCCAGCAAGTCCACCAAGGGCACGTTCAGGGAGTGCGCCTGCAGGTCCAGAAACGCCACTTCGAACGCCGAGTAGGCATTGCTCACCGCTTTGCTGGCGTGGGACCCGGGCGCCAGTTCCGCGCCGGCCAGGCTCGCCGGTTTGTTCGCCGCCACCGTGGCCTGGACAATCGCGCGCAGTTGATTGAGGTTGAACGGGTCCAGGCCGATCAGTTGGCTTTGCAGTTGCTGCTGGATCGCCAGTGCAGGAGCGTCGCCGTAGCTTTCACCCAGGCCGATGTAGCCATTGTCGCTTTCGATCTCGATGATCGAGCGCAGCGCGAAGGGTTCATGAATGCCGCTGGCGTTGAGCAACGGCGGATCACGGAAGGCGATGGGGGTGACGGTGACTCGTGTGATTTTCAAGAGGCTGCTCCCGTTGGATCAGATTTCAGGGCTTGATGACTGACCGGCTTTTTTGCGGTGGCGTCTTCGGCCGGCGAGTTCAGGATGTTGCCGCGCGGTGCGGTGCGGGCGAAGAAGATCACCACCGCCGCGACCAGTGATGTAGCGGCCAGACCATACAGGCCGCCCTCGATGGAACCGGTGGTCTGTTCCAGGATGCCGAACGCGGTCGGGGCGACGAAGCCGCCGAGGTTGCCGATGGAGTTGATCAGGGCGATCACCGCCGCGGCGATGCGAGCGTCCAGATAGCCTTGCGGGATCGGCCAGAACAATGCCGAGGCCGCCTTGAAGCCGATCGCGGCAAAACAGATGGCGACGAAAGCGAAGACCGGGCCACCGGTGGTGGACATGAACATGCCGAACGAGGCGATCACCAGCGTCACCGCGACCCAGGCCTGCTGATACTTCCATTTGCTGGCCATGGCGGCGAAGCCGTACATCGCGACGATGGAGATGATCCACGGAATCGAGTTGAACAGGCCGACCTGGAAGTCACCGAGGTTGCCCATCTTCTTGATCATGCTCGGCAACCAGAACGTGGCGCCGTAAATGGTCAGGGCGATGGAGAAGTAAATAAAGCAGAACAGCGCGATCTGTTTGTCGGCCAGCAACTTGAACATCGACGGCTTGACCGTATGCGTGGCATCGCGGGCCTGCTGCTCCAGATCAATGGCTGTGATCAGCGCGGTCTTTTCTTCCTCGCTGAGCCACTTGGCTTCCCGTGGATGGGATTGCAGCCAGAACCAGACAAAACCGCAGAGGGCGATGGAGGCAAAGCCCTCGATCAGGAACATCCACTGCCAGCCGTGCAGGCTCAAGCCGTCGATGTGCAGCAGCGCGCCGGACACCGGGCCGGAAATCACCGAAGCGATGGCCGAGCCACTGAGGAAAATCGCCATGGCCTTGCCGCGTTCGGTCGATGGCAGCCATTGGGTGAAGTAGTAAATGATGCCGGGAAAGAAGCCGGCTTCAGCGGCGCCGAGGATAAAGCGCAACACATAGAAGCTGGTTTCACCCTGCACGAAGGCCATCGCCATCGCGGCGGCGCCCCAGGTGAACATGATCCGCGTCAGCCAGGCGCGGGCGCCGTAGCGCTGCAGCAGCAGGTTGGACGGTACTTCGAAAATGGCGTAGCCAATGAAAAACAGCCCGGCACCCAGGCCATAGGCGGCAGCGCCAATGCCCAGGTCGGTTTCCATGTGGCTGCGCACGAAGCCGATGTTGACCCGGTCGATGTAGTTGACGATGAACATGATCACGAACAGCGGCAGGACGTGGCGCTTGACCTTGGCGGCCGCGCGGGCGAGTACGTTCGGGTCGGGTGGATTCTGGTGGGTTTTCAAGGGGCGACTCCCGTTCATTGTTCTTTTTGGGGGAAAGCTCTAGGGATGACTTTTTAGGCCTGGGCCGATGATGGACGCCCGCATTGATCCCGTCTAATCTAACTTGGCATTCGATTGATACCTGGATTAGATCAATGTTCGAACTGACGCAACTGCGCTGCTTTACCACCGTCGCCACCGAACTGAATTTTCGCCGCGCCGCCGAACGGCTGAACATGACCCAACCGCCGCTGAGCCGGCAGATTCAGTTGCTGGAGCATCACCTGGGAGTCGAGCTGTTCACCCGCAGTACCCGCAGCGTCGCCCTCACCGCTGCCGGCCGTGCGTTCTTCATCGAGGCACAGAACCTGCTGGAGCGCGCCCAGCAAGCCGCGGTGACCGCCCGGCGCTTTGCCGAGGGCGATATCGGCTCGGTCAATATCAGCTTCGTCGGCAGCGCGGTGTACGAGTTCCTGCCCAAGGTCATCGCCGAGGCGCGACTGACGCAGCCCCACGTCAAAATCGACCTGTCGGAAATGAACACCTACCAGCAACACGAAGCCCTGCGCGCCCGCCGCATTGACCTGGGCATCGCCCGCGCGCCGTTGCTGGAGCCTGGTTATTCCACCGAATGCCTGGTGCGCGAACCCTTTGTACTGGCGGTACCGAGTACTCATCCACTGGCCACGGCCGCCAGCGTGTCGGTCAAGGACCTCGACGGCCAGCCGTTCCTGATGTACTCCCACGCCGCCTACCCGCCGTTCAACGAGCTGCTGACCGGTATGCTGCGCTCGGCCCGCGTTGCGCCGGATTACGTTCAGTGGCTCGGATCGTCCCTGACCATCCTCGCCCTGGTCAACGCCGCCATGGGCCTGGCCCTGGTGCCCCGCTGTGCCACCAGCGTGGTGTTCAAGAACGTCGTGTTTCGCGATATCGACCTGGGCGAAGGGGTGCAAAGCGAGCTGCATCTGATCTGGCGCGAGAACAACGACAACCCGGCGTTCGCGATGCTGCTGGAAGGGATTCGGCGGGCGGTGCGCGAGGGGTGGGGATCGTAAATAGGTGATCTCTTAAGCAACACAGAACCCTGTGTTGCTCGCCATCCGCTGGTGCATCGGACCTGAACATCGCAATAAAAAAGTGCATCCAACGGTTGTTCCATCACTGCTGACAGCCTCGAAAGCCTTTACAGCTTGGCCTTGAGCGTTCTGGCCCGCCCTTTGCAAACACCCACTACGCAGTCAACGCAGATTGCACCTATACGACAAAGGCGCCGTGTAGCCCCCGTTCCGACGGAGGGCCGCATGGCGCCTTTTGCGTTTCTGAATTGATCAGGTGTTGGCAGGGTTTCGAGGATGGCAGACAAAACCGTACGCAGCGTATGTCCCTTCTGTGGTGTGGGTTGCGGCATCGTCATGCAGGTCGAAGGCAATCGGGTGGTCAAGGTCGCAGGCGACAAGACCCACCCGACCAACTTTGGTCGGCTCTGCACCAAGGGTACGACCTGCGGGCAGGCGATCGCCGAGTCGGGCCGGATGGAAAACGCCTACCTGCGCCAGGCGCGCAATCAGGAACCGGCGCGGGTCGCCATGGATCAGGCGATCAGCGAAACGGCCAGCAGGCTGCGCGGCATTCTCCAGAACCATGGGCCCGATGCCTTGGCCTTCTATGTCTCGGGGCAGATGTCGCTGGAAGCCCAGTACCTGATCAACAAACTGGCCAAGGGCTTTGTCCGTACCAACAACATCGAATCCAACTCGCGCCTGTGCATGGCCAGCGCGGGGAGCGGCTACAAGCTCTCGCTCGGCTCCGACGGGCCACCCGGCTCCTACGAGGACTTCGACAAGGCGGATCTGTTCTTTGTGATCGGCGCCAACATGGCCGACTGTCACCCGATTCTGTTCCTGCGCATGATGGACCGGGTCAAGGCCGGGGCCAAACTGATCGTGGTCGATCCGCGGCGCAGCGCCACGGCGGACAAGGCCGGCCTGTTTCTGCAAATCCGCCCCGGCACCGACCTGGCCTTGCTCAATGGCTTGCTGCATCTGCTGGTGAAAAACGGCTACACCGACCCAGACTTCATCGCCACGTTCACCGAAGGCTGGGAAGCCATGCCGCAATTCCTCGACGACTACACGCCGGACAAGGTCGCAGCGCTCACCGGCCTTGCCGAAGCGGAGATTCGTCAAGCGGCCGAGTGGATCGGCCAAGCGGCAGATTGGATGAGCTGCTGGACCATGGGCCTGAACCAAAGCACCCACGGCACCTGGAACACCAATGCCCTGTGCAACCTGCACCTGGCCACCGGCGCGATCTGCCGGCCCGGCAGCGGGCCGTTTTCCCTGACCGGCCAACCCAATGCGATGGGTGGCCGGGAAATGGGCTACATGGGGCCGGGTCTGCCGGGTCAGCGTTCGGTGCTGGTCGAGGCAGACCGGGCGTTCATCGAGGACTTGTGGAGCATTCCCCGCGACAGCCTGCCCCGCAACGTCGGTGGTGGCACCGTGGACATGTTCGAGCAAATGGCCGAGGGCCGGATCAAGGCCTGCTGGATCATCTGCACCAACCCGGTGGCATCGGTGCCCAACCGCCGCACAGTGATTGAAGGCCTGCAAGCCGCCGAACTGGTCATCACCCAGGACGCCTACCTCGACACCGAAACCAACCGTTACGCCGACATCCTCCTGCCCGGCGCGCTCTGGGCCGAGGCCGAAGGGGTGATGATCAACTCCGAACGCAACCTGACGCTGATGCAGCAAGCCGTGGAGCCGCCCGGCGAAGCATTGGCCGACTGGCAGATCATCGCTCGGGTAGCATGCGCAATGGGCTTCGCCGAGGCGTTTACCTACACTTCGGCCGCCGAGGTGTTTGAAGAGATCAAACGCGCCTGGAACCCCAAGACCGGCTATGACATTCGCGGGGCCAGTCATGCGCGTCTACGGGAAAAACCGCTGCAATGGCCCTGCGCGGAAAACGACAGCGAGGACCGCCATCCGATTCGCTACCTCAACAATGGCGTGAGCCAACAGCTCAAGGTCGAAGCCGATGGCAGCCGGCCGGCCATTGTCTTCGCCACCGAACGCGGCAAAGGGATCTTCCTGGCCCGTCCACACATGCCACCGGCGGAAATGCCCGATGAACACTTTCCCTTTGTCCTCAACACTGGACGCTTGCAGCACCAGTGGCACACCCTGACCAAGACCGGCAAGGTTGCGACCCTGAACAAGCTCAATCCCGGCCCCTTCGTCGAGATCCATCCGCAAGATGCCGCCAGCTTCGGCATTCGCGACAAGGATCATGTCGAAGTGCGCTCCGTGCGTGGCCGCGCCGTACTGCCGGCGGTGGTGACCGACCGGGTGCGTCAGGGCAATTGTTTTGCGCCGTTTCACTGGAACGATGTGTTCGGTGAAAACCTGGCGATCAATGCCGTCACCCATGATGCGGTCGACCCGATTTCGCTACAGCCCGGATTCAAATTCTGCGCAGTCGCCCTGCAACGGGTCGAACTGATCGAGCACCAGTTCCTCGAAGTGCCTGCACCTGCCGACGAACTTCTCCCCGTTTGCCCCTTGCCAGAGGAACTCGCCATGTCGAGCATCGAGGCATTTGCCGATATCGCCGGCGTCAGTCGCCTGCCCTCACCGAAGCTCAATGAACATGAACGCCTTTACCTGGCCGGATTCGTCAGTGGCCTGCAATCGACTGAGGGCCGCCAGACCGGTGGCGTACCTGTCCTGCCAGCCAACGCCCCCCTGGCCACCGACACCCGATTATGGCTGGATGGCGTGTTGGGCGGCTTGTTCAGCCGGGCCGATACAGCCGTTCAAGCACTGAGCGATAGCACTGAGTTGCTATCCGCGAGCATGCCCGCAGTGACGCTGCTATGGGCTTCGCAAACGGGCAATGCCGAAGCCTTGGCCGAGCGCTTCGCCAGCCGTTTGCGCGACGCGGGCATTGCCGTCGAACTGAGCGCGATGGCCGACTTTCCCGCCAGCAAACTGGCCAGCACTCAGAACCTGGCCGTGATCAGCAGCACCTTCGGCGACGGCGACCCGCCGGACAATGGCGAAGGTTTCTGGCACAGCTTGAGCCGTGCCGAGACACGTCTGGAGTCCCTGCGCTTCGCGGTACTGGCCCTGGGCGATCCCAACTATGACCAGTTCTGCCAGCACGGTAAAAAACTCGATCAGCGTCTCCACGAATTGGGCGCCACACGGTTGCTGGAACGGGTCGATTGCGACACCGAATTCGAGGCCCGCGCGGACCAGTGGCTGGCCGAACTACTGAAAACCCTGCAACCGGTAACGATCAATCCAGCACCGGCGGCTGTCGCCCACCCTGTCACCGCACCGTGCAAGGCCAAACCCTATGCCTCACGCTTGCTGAGTAACCTGCACCTGAACCAGCAAAGCGCCAACAAGGAAACCCGCATGTTTTCCCTGGCGCTGGCCGATTCCGGACTGCACTACGAAGCGGGCGATGCCTTGGGCGTCTTGCCGCGCAACTGCCCGGAACTGGTCGGCGAGATGCTGGAACTGACGCGGCTGGGCGCCGACACCACCGTTCACGTCGACAAGGTCGGTGAACTGCCGCTGCATCAGGCGCTGACCGAACACTTCGAAATCGCCCGGCCCAACAGCGACACCCTGGCGTTCATCGCCGAACGCAGCCGCAATCCGGCGTTGAAACAGCTGCTGGGCAGCGAGCGCAAGGCTGAATTGAAAGACTGGCTGTGGGGCCGGCAACTGGCGGACGTGTTGCAGGCGTTTCCGGTCGACTGCTCCGCCAGTGAGTTGCTGGGCACACTCAAGCGTCTGCAACCGCGACTGTATTCCATTTCCTCCAGCCCCAAGGCGCACCCGCAGGAAGTCCATCTCACGGTGGCCGCCGTGCGCTACGGCAAGCGCAAAGGCGTGTCTTCGACCTTTCTTGCCGATCGAGCCGCAGACAGCACCGTCCCTGTCTTCGTACAGCAATCGAAACACTTCCGCGCCCCCGCCGATGGCGACGTGCCAATGATCATGATCGGCCCCGGCACCGGCGTCGCGCCGTTTCGCGCCTTCCTGCAAGAACGTCGCGCCCGGGGCGACCAAGGCAAGAACTGGCTGTTTTTCGGCGAGCAGCACGCCGCCAGCGATTTTTACTACCGCGATGAACTGCTAGCCATGCAGCACGATGGCCTGCTGACTGAACTCAGCCTGGCCTTTTCCCGTGATCAGGCACAGAAGATCTACGTGCAGGACCGCATCCGCGAACAGGGTGCCGAACTGTGGCGCTGGTTGCAGGAAGGCGCGCAGCTGTACATCTGCGGGGATGCCAGTTGCATGGCCAGGGATGTCGACCAGGCCTTGCGCCGGATCGCCCAGGACCATGGCGGATTGTGCACCGAAGGCGCCGCGGATTACTGGCGCCAGTTGAGTGAACAGAAGCGTTATCTGCGGGATGTTTATTGACTGAGTGGCGGACCATCGTCTGCCGCCCTTTGTAGGAGCGAGGCTTGCTCGCGAAAGCGTTCTATCTGACAGATTGAGGTTGAGAGTGCTAATGCCTTCGCGAGCAAGCTTTGTTCCTAATGTCAGAGCGCCTTCAGCGACCGTTGATCCGAGACGTCGCCCTTGCCCGATAAAAACATATTTTTATGCCTATATTGATATTGTCGAACATTCCCACTACACGAGGGTGCCGTCATGAATATCAAGATCCTGGCTCTGATCCTCCTGGCTTTCTGCGCACAACCGGTCTGGAGCCAGACCCCTGCTGCCTCCCCTGCCTCTGCCGACAGCGCTGCGCTGACCACGCGCCTGGCGTTGCGGGACCTTTGGGTCGAGCATATTTTCTGGATCAGAACCTACGCGCTCGCCAATCAGTCCGCCGATCAGAAGCAAGCCAAAATCGCGGCGGATCAGGTGGTCGACAACGCGACCAAAATCGCCAACAGCATCGCCCCGCTCTACGGCCAATCAGCGGCGGATCAACTGCTCAAGTTGCTTGCAGGCCATTGGGGCGCGGTGAAACACTACAGCGACGCGACGGTGGCCAAGGACGCCAAAGGCAAGCAAGCCGCCGTTACGGAGTTGACCAGCAATGCCAAGGCGATTGCGGCTTTTCTGGCCGGGGCCAACCCCAACCTGCCCGAAGCCACGTTGGTGAACTTGCTGTCGGCACACGGCGGCCACCACATTGCGCAGATCGATGAGTTCGCCGCCCACGACTACGCAGGCGAAGCGAAGACCTGGCAGATGATGCGCACGCACATCCTGACGCTGGCGGACGCGTTGACCGCGGCACTGGTCAAGCAGTTCCCGGACAAGTTCTGACACCGCGCGAGGGCACACCATGCTGGAAGGACTGGGCCGGACACAGCAAGACTTGCTCAATGCGTTGCTGCACCACGCGGGCGGCATGAGCATCGACGAATTGGCCGAGCATCTGGCGGTCACGCGCACGGCGATTCGCCAACACCTGGCGGCGCTGGAGCGCGACGGCCTGGTGCTGCGCGGCGAAACCCGTCCGACGGGGCGGCGGCCGGAGCAGTTGTATCGGCTCACCGACCACGCCAGGGAGCAATTCCCTCGCCAGTATCAGTTGCTGGCCAGCGCACTGATCGATGAAGTGGCCGAGATCATCGGTCCCGAGGCCCTGGCGACACTGATGCGCAGCCTGGGTCGCAAACTGGCCCGGGACCGCGAACAGCAGGTCGTCGATGAAGTAAAGATCGTGGAGCACATGAATCAGGCGGGGTATGAAGCGGAAGTGTTCTTTCGCTCATCCGGTGACGCGCAAATCGTTGCACACAACTGCGTGTTCCATCGCCTGGCCGCGGCCCATCCGGTGGTCTGCGAACTCGATCTGGCCCTGATCGGTACGTTGGGCGGCGGTGAAGTCGAGCACACCGAATGCATGGTCCGTGGCGGTCATGTCTGCCGTTTCAAACTGCGGCCGGCCAAGTCTGTGCAGGAGGTTGAAACCAATTCCCGCTGACAGGAAAAAACGTCCTCGTGTGCTACGTCCGTCGGACATTGGAGCGCCCCCGTAAATATCCCCTCCTGCGCCTTGAACTTGTTTCGCGGCGCCAGTCTAAACCGGCGATTGATCCTCCTCCCAACCGTCGTCATCTCATCAGAGCTGTCCGCCCCATGCGCCAAACCGCCCTCGCCTTGCGCTTCACTTCGCTGTGCCTGTTGACCTCTCTTCCGTTGATCGCCAGCCCCACCCACGCCGGTGCGGAGCGAGAATTGGTGGAAGCCATCAATGACTACCGTGCCCATCCCCAGGGCTGCGAACGCCGCCCCACTCAACGCTTGTCGCCACTGGCGCTGAAATCCAGCCTGGCGTTGCCGATGGGTTACGGCGGCGGTTTGCGGGAAAGATTGAAAGATTCCGGGTATCAGGCGGTGTCGGTACGCAGCATCCGGGTGGTGGGTGCGCGAGATGCCGAAGAGGCTTTCGATCTGATGCAGAGTGACCACTGCTCCGCCTTGCTCGACAGCCAATACACGGATGTCGGGGTCAGCCGCAGCCGCGGTGAATGGCAAGTGGTGCTGGCGCGGCCGGTGCTGGACAGCCAGATGGGCGATACGCGTAGCGTTGGCAAAACCTTGCTGGCACAGGTCAACGCCGCCCGGGCCAAACCACGCCTGTGCGGTCGCCAACGTTTCGCCGCTGCCCGGCCATTAGCCTGGAACGCCAGCCTCGGCGCTGCCGCCCAGGGGCATAGCAAAGCGATGGCTTACGGCAATTATTTCTCCCACCGCGATCCTGATGGTGACACCGCCACTGACCGGGCGCGGGCCGCCGGTTTTCGTGGTCGGCAGATCGGGGAAAATATCGCGGCGGGTCAAGGCTCACCGAGCAAGGCGATGGCCGGTTGGCTGGCCAGCCCGGGCCATTGCGCCAATTTGATGAATCCGATGTTTACCCAGGTGGGTGCAGGCGTCGCAACGCAAGCGCGCAGTGATCAGGGGGTTTATTGGACGATGATGTTTGGGGCGCCTTGATGGAGCTAGCTTGATTTTGTGTTGACTGTAATGCCGTCTTCGCGGGCAAGCCCGCTCCCACAGTGGACTTTGGCGGACATAACATCTGTGTGCGCATTGGTCCATTGTGGGAGCGAGCCTGCTCGCGAAGAGTCGGTCAACGCTCGGACACGTCGATCCAGATCGTCTTGATCTCGGTGTACTGATCATGCGCCCAGATCGACTTGTCACGCCCGCCAAAGCCGGATTCCTTGTAACCACCGAATGGCGTTGATGCGTCACCCTCACCGAAGCAGTTGACCGTCACGATCCCTGCGCGGATCTCCCGCGACAGCTTGATCGCATTGCGCAGGTTATCGGTGTAAACCGATGCCGCCAAGCCATACACCGAGTCATTGGCCAGGGCGATGGCCTGGTCAATTGTGGTGAAGGTGGTCACGGCGAGTACCGGGCCGAATATCTCTTCCTGGAACAGGCGGCTTTCAGTGCCCACACCGTCGACCACAGTGGGCTCGACGAAAATGTCGCTCTCGGTGTTGCCACCGAACACCACGTTGAGCTTCTCGACGGCAGCGTGTTCGAGGTAGGAGCGGACCTTCTCGAAGTGCGCCTTGCTGACCATCGACCCGACGCGGTTTTCCGGGTCCAGCGGGCTGCCCATTTTCCACTCGCGCATTTGCACGCCGATGCGTTTGAGCAACTCGTCCTTGATGTCGGCATGGACAATCAGCCGCGACGACGCCGAGCAGTTTTCCCCCATGTTCCAGAACGCGCCGTTGACCACATGGCTCGCCACCAGATCCAGGTCTTCGACATCATTCATCACCACCGCCGGGTTCTTGCCCCCGCACTCCAGCACGATGCGCTTGAGGTTCGAATCGGCTGCATAGTTGAGGAAACGACGACCGGTCGCGGTCGAGCCAGTGAAGCTGACCATGGAGACGTCCATGTGCCGGCCCAGCGGCTCCCCTACTTCACCGCCACCGCCCGATAGCACGTTGAACACACCAGCAGGCACACCCGCCTCAAAGGCCAGTTCGGCGACACGCAGTGCGGTCAGAGTGGTTTCCTTGGCCGGTTTGACGATGATCGAGCAGCCTGCGGCCAGGGATGGGCCAATTTTCCATGCCAGCATCAGCAGCGGGAAGTTCCATGGCAACACCAGACCGACGACACCAATGGCTTCACGCACCACCAGGGTCATCGCACCGGAACCGACCGGGGCGGTGTTGTCGTAGATCTTGTCGATCAGCTCGGCATGCCACCGCAGGGTGTGAATGGTTTCGGGAATGTCGGTCAGTTGGCACTCGCGAATCGGCTTGCCGCTGTCCAGGCTTTCCATGACCGACAGTTCGTGGGCGTTCTGCTCCAGCAAATCGGCAAAGCGCAACAGCACTTTCTTGCGTTCGCCGGGGCTCTGCTTGTGCCAACGACCATCTTCGAAAGCCTCTTTGGCTTTGGTCACTGCGAAGTCGACGTCATTGGCGTCGCATGCCGTGATCTCGGCCAGTACTTCGTTGGTCGCTGGGTTCGTTGTGGTAAACGTTTTGCCCGAACCAGAAGTGTAAGACTCACCATTCACAAAGGATTGCGTTGGGAACTTCAGTTTCCGGGCGATAGCGGCATATTCAGCCGCACTCAGTAGATCAGCCATTGTTCGAACTCCCGATTACTTGAGCGACTTCGTGCTTGAGGGTAGCGATGACGTCCTTCAGGGCCTGTTTTTCGTGCTCGTACAGCGGTTGCAGCGGCGAACGCACACTGCCGGTGCGCAGCCCGTTGAGTTCGCAGCCGTATTTGATCGACTGCACGAATTTGCCGCTTTCCAGGAAGTCCATCAGCGGCATGAATGCGCTCATGATCTTGCGCCCTTTTTCGAAATCCTTCTCGACCACGCAGGCTTCATAGAGCGCAACGTGTTCGCGGGGGATGAAGTTGGAACCGGCACACACCCAACTGCGCGCACCCCAGGCAAAGAACTCCAGAGCCTGGTCGTCCCAACCGCAGGACAAGGCAATGTTCGGGTGGTTGCGCGCCAGGCGATGGACTTGTGCCATGTCCCCGGAGCTTTCCTTGATGGCGACGATGTTTTTCGATTCGGCCACCGCCGCGAAATACTCTTCGCCCATGCTGACGCCCATGCGCGCCGGGTAGTTGTAGAGCATGATCGGCAGGTCGGCGGCGCGGTCGACGGTCAACGCGTGGATGGCGTTTTCCTTCTCGGTCGGCAGTGCATAGGGTGGCGAGCCGACCAGAATCGCATCGGCCTTGATGGCGCGGGCAGCCGTGGCGTATTCCACCGAATCTTCGGTGCGGATGGCGCCGGTGCCAATGACCAGCGGCAAGCGCCCGCCGATCACGTCCTTGGCCTGGGTCGCCAGGGCGATGCGCTCTTGAGCGGTGTGGGCGTAGTACTCACCGGTCGAACCGCCAATGATGATGCCGTGCACTTTGGATTCGATCAGGTACTCGAGTACGTCGGCGAAGGCCGATTTGTCGATCTCGCCATTGGCCGTCAAGGGAGTGATTGCCGGGGTATAGATGCCTTCGAACTTCATGATTGCCTCTCCATCAGTAAGGGATGTTTTCAACTCAGTGCCGCCGCATCGCGCAAGTTCAGCGAACGTGTTTCAGGTGCCATGGCCCAGGCCGCCGTCAACCCGATAAAGGTGACGCCTGCTGCCACGTACATGGTGTTGCCGATACCCAGTGTTTGCAGTGAAACCGGCACCAGGTAAGTACCGACCGCCGCCCCGACACGGGACAGCGAAGTGCCGATGCCGACGGCAAAGGCGCGGATTTCCGTAGGGAATAGTTCGTTCGGATAAACCAGTTGCAGCACCTGCGCGCCACCGATAAACACCGCGTAGGCACCGAACAGAAAGAGCACGAGTAATTCGTTGCCGTTGGAAAACATTGCCAACAGCAACAACGAAACACCCGACCAGAGAAAACTATGGATCAACATGCTGCGCCGACCGATGGTATTGATCAGCCTGGTTGCAAGTACACAACCGACGACAAACAACAACGTAATGGCCATGGAGCCATAGGAAGCCCACTCGCCTTTCAGATTGAGTGCCAACAAAACTTTGGGCGCGAAGGCATAAACAGCGAATACCGGAATAATCGAACACGACCAGAATACAGAGACAAAGAACAAGCGCTTGCCATAA
The DNA here is from genome assembly GCF_005502415.1 of Pseudomonas sp. G(2018). Lineage (NCBI taxonomy): Bacteria > Pseudomonadati > Pseudomonadota > Gammaproteobacteria > Pseudomonadales > Pseudomonadaceae > Pseudomonas > Pseudomonas sp. G(2018). The sequence continues at coordinate 123,262 of NZ_SCOO01000007.1, forward strand.
CCGGAATGCAGCAAGTCACTGAAAGTCATCTTCTTTTCATCGGGCTGTTCGGGCAGGTCCCGCAGTGAATAATGCGAGCCATACACCTGCTTGATCACCCGCTCGGCCTCGCTATCACGCCCCTTGCTCAACAACCAGCGCGCGGATTCCGGTGTGCCAACGCGCAGCAACAGCAACACCGCGCCGATGACCGATGCACTCGCCAGTGCATAACGCCAGGCATCGTCGCCCCCCGCATTGAGGATGGCGTTACCCACTGCGTAAGCAAATGCCGCACCGGCAAACCACAGAATGGTCAATGCCGCGAGTCGCGGGCCACGTTGTTTCTTGGGCAGGAACTCCACCAGCAACGACGTGGCCACTGGATATTCGATGCCCACGGCCAAACCGATGATGAACCTTAAGGCAAACAACGCCGCTGCCGACTCCACCCAGAATTGCGCCAGCGAACAAATGATGAACAGTGAAGGGCCGATAAAATAAACGGTCTTGCGGCCCAGCTTGTCCGTCAGCCAACCCCCGATAAAACCGCCAAAAAATACCCCCATCAAGGCCGATGCCGCGATCATGCCCTGCCAGAATTCACTCAGGTTCAGCGCCGACGTCACTTGCAACATGGCGATGCCGATAATGCTCAACACATAACCGTCGACAAACGACCCGCCTCCCGAACGGGCCGTTAACAATCGGTGGAAGTTATTGAGAGGAACATCCTCAATGGATGTATTAGGACTTGTCATTATTATCTCCTACTACGCCTCGGTCATTCGAAGGGCTGAAAGACCTGAAATCCAGGTGAACGAACGCCGTCTCGATCAGAAACAGTCAGCCGCCATGGACGCGCCAATAGCACTAACAACTTCCAATCAATCGTTTAAATTCGAACTTTTCTAACTAACGTGTTACTTGATCAGCTTTCCTTTCCTGCGCGGCACTGACCCCATAGAAGGTTCATGTTCACTCCTGCGGACAGTATCGGTTCAGGTGGATTTCTGTTCGGTCCCGGGGAGGACAACAGAAAGTCGATCAGGTGATTGCTTTTGCCCGCCAACCAATCGGCCAACAGTGTGCCTGTCACCGTGCCCCGCGTGACGCCGAGTCCGTTGCAGCACAGTGCGCCGTAGACGTTGTTGCTCAACTGGCCGAAGTGCGCCATGTGATTCCTCGACATGGCCAGCGAGCCACCCCAGGTGTACTCGAAATCAACCTCCGGGAGCATGGGGAATCGGCGCTCGAACGATTCCTTGTGTCGCTGATGGAACCGCTGCAGGTACTTGGGATGGCTGCGCCCATCGGCATTGAAGCTGAAGCTGTTGCGCACCAACAGGCGATCATCCATGGTCCGGCGCAGCGTGGTGCCGAAAGGGTCGGCGGGTATCACGCCCCAATAAGGCCGACCACCCAGACGTGCCTGCTCTTGCTCCGTCAACGGCCGGGTCAGGCTCGCGTAGGTGAAGATGGGCAACATGCGCCCTTTCAAGAAGCCGAAACTCATGGCGAACGCGTTGTTGGTCAGCAGTAATTTGTCAGCAACGATACGGCCGAACTGATGGGTGAGGATGGTCTTGTCGCCATACTCCACTTCGGTAATCGGGGTGTTTTCGTAAAGCGTCACGTTGCTCGGCAGACTGTCGGCCAGGCCTTTTACCAGGGCAGCCGGCTGTACCAGTGCAGTGCCAGGGGTAAACAACGCCTTTCGATAGAAGCCGGTGCCGATGTGCTTGGGCAAGTCCTTCTCTTCGATCATCTCGTAAGGTTGACCGAGCTTGTCCAAACCACGGCGATAGGCATCCAGTACCGCAATGCCCCGGTCTTCAATGGCCGCCTGGTACTTGCCGCACAGGCTGAACTGACACTGGATGCCGTGCTTCTCCACCAGACTCTTCAAGATCGATTGCCCGGTCAGGTTCAACTCCATGCTGATCCTGGCGGTCTTGATGTCGCCGATATAGTCATCGGCGCCAATATCGTGTGGCAGGTCAATGGCAAATCCGGCGTTTCTACCGGAAGCGCCATACCCGACCTCCTGTGCCTCGATCAATACGATCTCGTCATCCGGAAAGTTCAGCGCCAGTTGCCGGGCCGCTGCCAGCCCGGTGAACCCGGCACCCACCACCACCCAGCGGGCCGAGCGGATGCCTGAGTGAGACGGACGCGCCACTCTGGGTTGACTCAGGTGGAACCAGCCACAAGTGGAGTCGTCTGCCGGTGTGTATCTGATCTTTGCCATTTTCGCGACCTGGGTTCTTTTATAGTTGTGAGTACTAAAAGCTTCCCTTCTGCACGATCTCATCACGGTGTAAGTGGTGGTTATGCCAGTGCAACCGGTACTGCTTGTTAGAAGGTAAGTGCCACTTCCAGCCCTTCGGGCGCGGCGTATTCGGACATCCGTCGACGGGACAGCTCCAGATGCGCGCGCACGATATCCCCGGCCAGAACCGGGTCATGGTTTTCAATGGCACTGATCATTTCGTCATGCTGCCCCGCCGCCACTTCCAGGTCTTCCTGCATGTCGGCGGTGGTCGGGTGGCGATAGAAAATCTTGCCCAGCCGCGCATGGTCGATCAGCAGGCGCTGCAGGCTCGGCATCAGGTAGGCGTTGTGCGCCATCTTGCCGATCTGCAGGTGGAATTCGTCGTTGTAGAGCACGCGCTTCTCGACATCTTTTTCTTCGATGGCTGTGCGGAACAGTGCCTGGATGCGTTTGAGCTCGACAAGCTCGGCAGCCGTGGCGTGGGTCGCGGCCAGTTGAGTGGTGGCGATGTAGATCAGCGGTGCGGCAAGGAAAAAGCTGCGCAGCGATTGATAGTTCATCGACGAAACCCGCGCGGCGCGGTTCGCTTCCAGATCGATGTAACCCTCGGCTGCCATCTGCCGCATGAGCTCACGCACCGGTGGCCGAGACAGCCCGAACTCATCGCACAAGGCCAGTTCATCCACCACTGCGCCAGGTGCCAGTTCCATGCTCAGGATCCGCCGCCGCAGCGCTTCACCCAACACAGCTTTACGGTCAACAGGCAGATCGGTGGAAGCCTGCAGATCGAGTTCTTTTATGGCCATCTTCAGAAACCTTCGTACGGGTGAGTGAGCATTGTCTACTACCTGTATTCTCACTATAAAACAACGTTATTCTTTGTGTCTACAATTAAAATACACAAAAGAAACAGGAGCCAATGGCAGGTGATGGGTGGTAGCTAGGGAGTGGTTTTCCAGGTGAGTCGTGAGGCGAGCCGGGGCTGTAAACGTGTACATTTGTAATGGGTATGGCTTGCCCGCGAAGGCGCCCTCAAGATCGCCTAGGCGGGCAACTCGGATCGCCGCCCGCTCGCTCCTACGCGATGTCCCAACCAGGTCGGAAGGTCATTTGACCAACCGCGTTTCCTTCGACGGCCGATAACCGAAATACGAGCTGTAGCACTTGCTGAAGTGGCTGGGCGAAACGAAACCACAAGCCACCGATACTTCGACGATGGTCAACGAGGTGTGCTGCAGCAAACGACGCGCCTCGGTGATGCGCAAGTCCATGTAATAGCGCTGTGGCGTGGTGCCCAGTTGTTCCTTGAACAGCCGCTCGATCTGTCGCCGGGAGCGGCCCGCGTATTCACAGAGCGCTTCCATCTCCAGCGGTTCTTCGAGGTTGGCGTCCATCAGGTTGACCACCTCGCGCAACGGGCCGCAGACCGAAGCGTTCAACGAGGGTTTGATGCGCCGGTAACGGGAAGCCTCGAACGCGAGTATGTCTTCGATGCCGTCGGTCAACGCTTTGTCATGCAGGCCCCTGATCCACTCCAGCGCCATATAGAAGGTGCCGTTTGGACTCGAGGCGGTCAGACGGTCACGGTCCACCACGTAGGCTTCGCTGGTGACTTGCGTCAGCTTGGCGATTTCCGCCAGTGCCGGGCGATGTTCGGGGTGAATCGCGCAGCGATAACCGTCCAGCAATCCCGCGCGCCCGAGAAACCAGGCGCCGTTCCAGATTCCCGCCAGGGTCACACCCAGTTCGGCCGCTCCGTGCAAGAGGTTGATCAACGCCTCGTCAGCCTTGAGCGCGGTGCGATAACCGCCACACACCACCAGCAAATCCAGGGCCTGGATTTCGGCGTGACTGAGACAGGCATCGGGGCGAATCACCAACCCCAGATCGCTGATCACTTCCCCCTCGGTCAAGCCGAAGGTTTTCGTTGAAAACAACTCAGGTCGCAGCAAATTGGCGGTGATGACTGTATCGAGCGCCTGGGTGAACGCCGGCAACGAAAAATGCTCCAGCAACAGGAATCCTGCCCGCGCCCGGACCGACTGCCCTTCATGCTCATTGAGGTAGCGCAGGTTCTTGCCCTTCATGCCACCGCTGAACTGACGTCGCTCTACCAACGCACGCCTCGCTTCGTCGTGTTGACGAACATGTGAATTAACGCCTTGATACCTGATACTCCTGAGCAGGCTCGGTGAGAGGCCTGTTTACGCAAATTGAACGCCGCAGGCAATAGGCATACATCCTGTGGGAGCGAGCCTGCTCGCTCCCACAGGGATTGGGTCTTAAACCATCTGGCGTGGGGAGTGACGCTGCAAGGCGCCGCGTGACAAGCGATCGAGCAGCAAGGCAACCGCAACGATCGCCAGACCGGCGCGTAGTCCCAGGCCCATTTCCATTCGGGTCAGGCCACGGGTGACTTCCGCGCCCAGACCGCCGGCACCCACCAGCCCCGCCAACACCACCATCGCCAGCGACAGCAAGATGCATTGGTTCAGTCCGACCAGCAGCGTCGGTGCTGCGGTGGGCAATTCGATCTTGAACAGAATCGACCGCGGAGAAGCACCCAGCGCCTGGCCGAGTTCCAGCAGATCCTTGGGCAATTGTTTGAACGCCAGGGTCGTCAGCCGCAGCATCGGCGGGATGCCATACACGATGGTTGCGATGATGGCCGGTACGCGACCGAGGCTGAACAGCATCACTGCCGGGATCAGGTAGACCCATGGTGGCACGGTTTGCATCACGTTGAGAATCGGCAGAAACGCCGCATCGACGCGCTTGACCCGTGCCGCCAGCACGCCAAGGGGGAAGGCAATTGATACCGAGATCAGCACCGACACCGAGACCAGGGCAATGGTCTGCATCGACGCCACCCACAGCCCCGAGAACAGACAGAAGGCCAACATCAGCCCGGCAAAAATCGCCACCCGCAGATTGGCGAAAATGAACGCCAGAACCACCACCACTGCGATCGACACATAAGGCGACGGCGCCAGCAATGCGCTTTCAATACCGCCCAGGCTGGTTTCGATCACTTTACTGATCAGCACGAACAGACCGTGCAGATTGGCATTCATCCAATCGATGGCCGGGGCGAGAAACGCACCGGGCGAGAAACGCAGATCGAGGAGGCTCATTGGCTGTCTCCCATCCGCGACCGCGCCGCACTCTGTGCGAGCCGATCGAGGATCATGGTCAGAATCACGATGGCAATCGCCGCGTTGATCGACTTGGCAATATCCAGCGTTCGCACGGCACCGTAGATCGATTCACCGAGACCGCCGGAGCCGACAATCCCGGCGATCACCACCATGCCGAAGGCCATCATCAGGCTCTGGTTGACCCCGGCCATGATGCTGGGCATGGCGAACGGCAGGCGAATCTTGAAGAACATCTGCAACCCGGTGACCCCGCTGGCCTCGCCCAACTCGATGAACTCCTTGGGCGTCATGCGAATACCCAGGGAGGTCAGGCGCAGCGCGGGTGGCACCGCCACAATAAAGGTCGCGAGCAATGCCGTGGCCGGGCCGTAGCCGAGCAATGCAATGGCCGGCAGCAAGTAGATGTAGGGCGGCATGGTCTGGACCAGGTCGAGACAGGGATCGACCACGCGATCGAATACCGGTGCCAGGCCCGCCAACACGCCCAAAGGCACCGCGACCATCAAGGCCAGCACCGTGGCCGTGAGTACCAATGCCAGCGTACTCACCGTCTCCGGCCACAGGCCGATCATGGCGCAGGCGAGCAAGGCCAGGGCCGACAGTACGGCAAAGCGAAGCCCCACCATGCGCCAGCCGATCAGGCCGAAGAGAATCGCGATCACGTAATACGGTGGGTAGGCCAGGCACCACAACACGCCTTTGAAAATACCTTCCAATACCGTATTGAAGGTCTCGAATACGAACTCGCCGTTCTCGGAAAGCCACTCCAGGCTGGAGTCGACAGCCGAGTCGAATTGCGAGGAAAAATCGGGCGTACTCATGTCGACGCCTCCAGGACGGTGGCCGCGTGTTCCGCCGCGACTTCATTCGGCAGACCCTGCACGCCTCGCAGCAGATCGCGGGGGGTGATCACACCCACCACCACACCGTTTTTCACGACGGTGATGGCTTCAAGGTTGGATTGCGTGGTCAGGCCGATCAGTTCGTCGATATCGGCTTCCGCCGAGGCTTTTGGCAAGCGTGTGAGATCACAGGATGGATTGGCCGCCTGGAACGCCGCCACCGGGGTCATGACCGAATGGGCCTTGACCAGGTGCAAGCGGGAAATGCCGGCCACAAACTCGGCCACATAGTCATCCGCCGGATTGAGGACAATCTCTTCGGCGGTGCCGACCTGGATGATCACCCCATCTTTCATGATCGCGATGCGATCGCCGATGCGGATTGCCTCCTCCAGATCGTGGGTAATGAACACCGCGGACTTGCCAAGGTCCTTGGTCAACTGGCGGAATTCATCCTGCAACTGCCGACGAATCAGCGGATCCAGCGCACTGAAGGGTTCGTCCATCAGAATGACTTCAGGGTCTGCGGTAATGGCCCGCGCCAGACCGACCCGTTGCTGCATCCCGCCGGACAGTTCACTGGGGTAGCGCGAAGACCAGTCGGTCAAGCCGACCTTGGCCAATGCCCGCTCCGCCACCTGGTAGCGCTCGGCTTTGCCGACGCCCTGCACTTCCAGGCCAAACGCGGTGTTTTCCAGCACCGTGCGATTGGGCAGCAAGGCGACACTCTGGAACACCATGCCGATGTTGCGTGCCCTGACTTCCCGCAGTTTCGCGGGAGACAGTGCGGCAAGGTCATTGCCTTTGACCAGAACCTTGCCGGAACTGGGGGTGATCAGCTTGTTGAGTAGCCTGATGAGGGTGGACTTGCCACTGCCGGACAGTCCCATGATGCAAAAGATCTCGCCACGACGGACCTGGAGACTGACATCAGAGACCCCGACCACGCAGCCATAATCCTGCAGGATCTGGGTTTTACTGAGTCCCTTTTGCACCACAGCATCCATCGCCGCCTTGGCGTTCTGACCGAAGATTTTCCAGACTGACTGACAATCCACGAGCACTTCGTTAGTGTCTATTTTGACCGTATTCATTTTTTTGCCTATTGAACCAGTTTTGCTGGTTTTTCTAATTGATCAAAACTCGGCAGTGGCATAAAAGTGTAGCTTATGGCTTTTTAATATTTTCCCAACGCTTCAACAGGTCAGCATTTTTGGTGGTCCAGTCGTTTACCGCCTGTTCCATGCTTTTCCCGTCTTTAACCTGGCCATTTATGTTGGTGATATCGCCCAGCGGAACATAAACACTGGCAATGACTTCACGGGCATGCGGGTATTCCTGGGTAAAACCCTTATGTCCGATCCAGTAGTAGCCTTGTGGCGGCGGAAATACGCCTTTGGGATCTTTGAGGAACTTCAGATCGAACTTTTGTGCCATCCAGGACGGCTCCCAGACAGTTACCGCCACCCACTCTTTACGATCGACCGCCGACTTCAATGCTGCGGTCATGGCCGCGGTACTGCCTTCAAGCAGTTGCAGCTTGATGCCGTAGTCTTTGACCGCCTTGGTGGCATCACTCATCAGGCCGGAGCCCGGTTCGATACCGATGATTTTCCCGCCGAACTTGTCGGCATTGTCATTGAGCTGTTCCAGGGAGTCGATGTCGACATACTTCGGCACCGCGATCGCTTGGTAGAGGCCGTAGGACACCGGCGACAGTTTTTCCAGGCGGTTTTTGTTCTTGTTCCAGTAATCGTGTGCCGCATAGTCGGTCTGCGACGCCAGTACCTGGATATCGCCTTTGGTCAGCGCCGCGTAGGCGATGCCCCACTCGGAAAACTCGATGACCTTTACGGTATAACCGGAGTCTTCAAGTACTTTTTTGGTAATACCGGTAATGGGCGTCAAATCCTCCCATGACAAAGTACCCACCGTAATGGTCTTTTCTTCCGCGTGAACAGGCAGTATTGCCATGCCCATAAGCGCGACCGCGCAGACTGCCTTAAAAAACTTGTTCATGGCGTTCCTCGATCTTCGATGAAATCTGTTTTTATCAGCCTCTAAACAATAGAAGCCCGTGGTGTGAAACGTTAAGTCCACCATCCGGTTCAGCGTTTATTGCCTGTTAACTCACACTTGAATTGACACTCAATGCAGTCTGCCGCTGGGGCAGAAACTTATATTGATCGGGCCGGGATCAATATTATTTAAATGCAAACGGAAGGTCCGCTTTCATCCCTTGAGGCGCTATAAACATTTCCATGTTTTCGCGAGACAGCTCCCAATGTTCAAACACCAGGTCCACCACCGCGCTCTCGTCACGATTTTCGATAGCGACAATAAATGAATCGTGATGCTCGGCTGAAAGTTCAAGGCGTCGTTCCGTGTCCTCGTCGCGAGGACGGAAAAACGTATGGCCGATACGCGCGTGATCAATCAGCAATCGCTCCAGGCTGGGCTCCAGATACTGGTTGTCGGCCATTTCACCCATGATCGCGTGAAAGCGATTGTTCTCCACCACCATCATCAGCGCATCGCGGGACACCGTCGCAGCGCGGAAACGGCGCTGGGTTTCCTTGAGGTCGACCAGTTGGTGGGCCTTGAAGTTTTGCACCGCCAATCGACCAATCGCCGCGTATACCATCGGCGCGACCAAGAAGAAGTTGCGCAACGTCGAGTGGTTCATCGGAATCACCCGCGCGCCCCGGTTTTCCCGGATATCGATGTAGCCCTCACCGGCCAGGCGCCGGAACACCTCGCGCACCGGGGTCCGTGACAGGCCGTAGCGCTCGCTGATCGCCACCTCGTCCAGCGCCTCGTCAGGGTCCAGCTCCATGGTGAGGATCTGACGCTTGAGGTCGTCGTAAAGAGTGCTCTTGCCGTTTTTCACAAAAGACCTCCAGGGCAGGCAAATCAGCGCTTATGTCATCTTGTTGAAATCAGATTCGCATGGGTTTCGGGTACCGTCAATGCTTTGTATTTTTTATGTATACACAGAAAATACTGTAAGAACACACATGCAAAATCGCTCAAACCTTTGAAAAACAAGAGGTTGTTTTTTGAAGTGGAATTCAGGTGGTCGCTAACAGGAATGTTTTCTGTCGCAAATTGAATGGCCTGTGCGACCGCTATTGGGCCACGCCATAGCAAGGGTTGCCCCAGCGCGACATGTGCAGGAGTGCCAACGCCATATTCACTATCAGATCGAGGCGCTGATTATTCACAAATCGTGCGCAACGCCATTACTTATTGCGTCTTGATGCAAGATCCGCGACGAATACTCTATCCATACCTTAGAACCCCGTGATCTCGCACAAGACCGATAAAGAGCCCATTCCATGACCCGCCCAAGAACGCTCTACCAGAAGCACATCGACAGTCATACCGTTTGCGAACTCGACGACCAGGGCCATGTGCTGTTGTACATCGATCGCCAGGTCGCCAACGAATACACCAGCCCGCAGGCCTTCAGCGGTCTGCGCGAGTCGGGGCGCAGCGTCTGGCGTCCGGGCGCGACGCTGGCCGTGGTCGACCATGTCAACCCCACGTCGCCGACACGCATTGCCACGATGGCGGATGCCGGGGGTGCACGTCAGGTTTCGTACTTCGAAGAGAACTGCCGTGATTTCGGCATCGAGTTGTTCGACGTGCTGGATAAACGCCAAGGGATCGAACATGTGGTGGCCCCGGAACAAGGTTTTATCCTGCCAGGCATGGTCGTCGCTGCCGGCGACAGCCACACCACCACCTACGGCGCCCTGGGTGCGTTCGGGTTTGGTATCGGCACCTCTGAAATCGAACACCTGCTGGCCGCGCAAACCCTGGTCTACAAACGCCTGAAGACGATGCGCGTGACAGTCAACGGCTTGCTCGGCAGCGGGCTGACGTCCAAGGACATCATCATGGCCCTCATCGAAAAAATCGGAGCCTCGGGGGCCACGGGTTATGCGATTGAATTCGCAGGTCCGGCCATCACTGACCTCAGCGTGGAAGCACGCATGACCATTTGCAACATGGCCGTCGAGGCTGGCGCCCGGGGTGCGTTCATGGCGCCGGATGACAAGGTGTTTGCCTATCTGCGAAACAAACCACGCGCGCCCCGGGGCGAATGGTGGGAACAGGCTGTCGCCACATGGAGAGGTCTTCACAGTGATGAAGGCGCCCTGTTCGATCGCGAGGTGACCCTTGATGTCAGTGCCTTGGAGCCCATGGTCACTTGGGGCACCAGCCCCGATCAGGCCGCACCGGTCGGCAGCCATGTCCCGGACCCCGCCCGCCAGCCGGACCTGATCCTGCGCCAGGGCATGCAGCGCGCCCTCGACTACATGGGCCTGAAGCCCGGCATGCCGCTCAGCGATGTGGTGATCAGCCATGCCTTCATCGGTTCCTGCACCAACGCGCGCATCGAGGACCTGCGTGACGTCGCCCGTGTTGTGCGCGGCAAACGCGTGGCCGCTCATGTACGGGCGATGATCGTTCCCGGCTCGACACTGGTTCGCAATCAGGCTGAAAGCGAGGGACTGGCGCAGATCTTCCTCGATGCCGGTTTCGAGTGGCGGCAATCCGGCTGCTCGATGTGCCTGGCCATGAATGACGATGTACTCGCGCCGGGCGACCGCTGCGCATCCAGTACCAATCGCAACTTTGAAGGCCGTCAGGGCGCCGGTGCGCGCACCCACCTGATGAGCCCGGCGATGGTCGCGGCCGCCGCGATCACCGGGCATTTGACCGACGTCCGCTCATTCGCTCTGGAGGCTTGAACCATGCAACCTTTCACTACGGTCAGCGGCAGCGCCGCCCCCCTGCTGGCAGCCAACATCGACACCGATGTGATCATGCCCAAGCAGTTTCTCAAGGGCATCGATCGCCAGGGGCTGGACCGGGGATTGTTCTTCGATCTGCGCTTCCTGCAATCGGGCGAGCCCAATCCTGAGTTCATCCTCAACCAACCCGCCTGGAACGATGCAGCCTTTCTGGTGGTCGGTCCCAACTTTGGCTGCGGCTCCAGTCGCGAGCACGCAGTCTGGGGCCTGAAGCAAGTGGGCATCCGGGCCTTGATCGGCACGAGTTTCGCCGGGATTTTCTATGACAATTGCCAACGCAACGGGGTGTTGGCGATCCAGCTTTCCGAGGCTCAACTGAAGCATATTGCCGAGGTGACCAGCGTCGCAGCGACGGCGCGGATCAGCGTCAATCTGCCGGAGCAAACCATCGCGCTGGCTGACGGCGGCATGATCCCGTTCGAGATTGATCAGCTGCGCAAACAATCACTGCTATCGGGGTTGGATGCCATCGGCTCGACGCTGCAGCGTGCCGAGCAGATTCGCCGTTTTGAGGTGCTACATCTGGCGGACAATCCCTGGTTAGCCTGATGGAAGTACGCTGTACCTGTGGGAGCGAGCCTGCTCGCGAATAGGCTGTATCAGTCGACGTTAATGCCGCCTGATACACCGCTTTCACGAGCAGGTACGCTCCCACGGAGGGCTCTTCATTCAACTGATAAATCACGAAAATACGCTTCCAGAAACTCCACACACACCCGCAACTTCGCCGACTGGCTGAGCCGGGTCGGATAAACCGCCCAGACATTGACGCTCTGGGTGTAATCGTGCAGCACTTGCACCAGCCGCCCCTGCTCCAGCATCGGTTTGACGTCCCACATCGAACGCAGCAGGATCCCGCCGCCGCTCAAGGCCCACTCCAGAACGATCTCACCGCTGTTGGAGGACAGCGGTCCGCTGACACGCACCGATTCCTCTTGCCCATTCCGGGTCAGGTTCCACACGCCAAAAGCATAGTTGCGCTCTTTCAACACCAGGCAATCATGGTCTTTCAAGTCCGCCAGCGAATGTGGCATTCCACGCCGCGCCAGATACTCCGGCGTCGCACACAGCACGCGCCGATTGCTCACCAGCTTGCGACCCAGGTGCTGACCCGGCAGGTCATCGCCGACACGAATCTCCAGGTCGAAGCCCTCTCCAACGATATCCACCACGCGATCGAACACATCGAGGCGAATCTCCAGTTTCGGATAAGTCTGCGACAACTTGCAGATCGCCGGCGCCACATGATTACGGCCAAAACCAAAGCTGCTGCAGATGTGCAACGAGCCCATGGGCTGCTGCCGGGCCTCGGAAATTTCACCGACAAAATCGTCGAAATCACCCAGCAACTTATCGGCCCATACCCGCACCCGCTCGCCGTCGTCGGTCAACGCAATCCGCCGTGTGGTGCGGTGCAACAGCCGGGTCGAGAGCGTCGTTTCCAGCACCGAAATGCGTTTGCTGATGTAGGCCGGCGAGTAGCCCAGCTCTTCAGCGGCGCTGGCGAAGCCATTTTTACGCACCACGGTGAGGAAAACCTTGAGGTCTTCAGGCAAGGGAAATTGATCACGATTCGTGTTCATACGCCTCATACTTACACTGTTTATCACGCTATTTGCGAAGAATACCATCGATCTCAACCCCACACGCGGTTAGCCGTAGTTCCTGAATCCTCGATAAAAACAAACATGAGGAAATAGCGACATGAACAAGTCCTATGAGCAGTCCCTGAAAATCGAAGACGTCCGCGCCGGCGGTTTTCTACAACGCCTGCGCAACCTGTGCGCCTATGAAATAGGCGTCATCCCGCTGCCGGTGTTTCTCGGCATCGCCCTGATCGTTTACCTCTCGGCCCACCTGGGTTACCTGCCCAAGAACATGATCGGCGGCCTCGCGGTGATCATGACCATGGGCGTGTTCTTCGGCCAACTGGGTTCGCGTCTGCCGATCCTCAAGGAAATTGGCGGTGGTGCCATCCTGTGCCTGATGCTGCCATCGATCCTGGTGTTCTATGGCTTCTTCGGGCCGGCGACGATTGACGCGACCAAGATGCTGATGAAGGAAGCCAACTTCCTGTACTTCGTGATCGCCAGCCTGGTGGTCGGCAGCATTCTGGGCATGAGCCGCTTCATCCTGGTCCAGGGCATGCTGCGCATGTTCATCCCGCTGCTGGTGGGCACCCTCGCCGCTGTTGCCAGCGGGCTGATTGTCGGCAAACTGGTGGGCTACAGCTTGCACCACACCTTCTTCTTCATCATCGTGCCGATCATTGGCGGCGGGATTGGCGAAGGGATCCTGCCGTTGTCGTTGGCCTACTCGGCGATCCTCGGCGGCACACCGGACATCTACGTCGCCCAACTGGCCCCCGCCGCCGTGGTCGGTAACATCGCCGCGATCATCTGCGCCGGCTACCTGGCTCGCCTGGCGTTGAAACGCCCCGGCATCAACGGCGAAGGCTCACTGATTCGCGCCAAGGCCGAGAACGACAAATTTCAGGTCAAGGAAGACGCCGGCTCCCCGGTCGACTTCCGAGTAATGGGTGCCGGCGTGCTGGTCATCTGCGCCTTCTTCGTCCTCGGCGGCTTGCTGGAAAAAGTCGTCGGCATCCCCGGCCCGGTCATGATGATCCTCGCCGCCGTGCTGTTTAAGTACGTTCGCGTCCTGCCGGAAAAACTCGAAAAAGGCGCCAACACCTTCTACAAACTGGTGTCCTCGGCCTTCATCTGGCCGGTGATGATTGGCCTGGGCATGCTCTACGTGCCGCTGGACAGCGTGGTGAAAGTGTTCTCGGTGGGGTATGTGCTGGTCTGCGTGTCGGTGGTGGTGTCGATGACAGTGGCGGGCTTCTTCATCGGCAACCTGATGAAGATGTACTCGATCGAATCGGCCATTGTGACCTGCTGCCACAGTGGCCTGGGCGGGACCGGGGATGTGGCGATTCTGTCGGCTTCAAACCGGATGTCGCTGATGCCGTTTGCGCAGATATCAACGCGGATTGGTGGGGCTTCGACGGTGATTCTGGCGACGGTGTTGTTGAAGGCTTTCGCTTGAATCTGTACGGGTAAAAACTGTTTCGACCCATGGTGCTCGCCTTCACGCAGAGCACCATTTTCCATTTGGGTTCAAGGCCGGCGCATTATGTCGGACGACGCACCACCCTCACCCGCCCACTGCTGCCACCGCCACAGAAAAACCGTTCGCCACCGTCGGACTCAAGCCCCGACACACCGATACCGGCCGGCATCTTCAGGCTTTCCAGCACCTCGCCGGTGTTCGAATCGATCCGGCGCAATTCGCTTTCATCCCCTTCCCACGTGCCATGCCACAGCGCGCCCTCGACCCAGGTCACGCCGGTGACAAAGCGGTTGGATTCGAGGGTGCGCAGGATCGCTCCACTCTCGGGGTCGATCTGGTGGATTTTGCGTTCGCGGTACTGCCCGACCCACAACGAGCCTTCAGCCCAGGTCAGGCCCGAATCGTTGCCACCACCGGGAGCCGGAATGGTGGAGAGTACGTGTCCGGTCTGGGGGTCGATTTTCTGGATGCGGTCCTCGGCAATCTGGAACAGATGCTTGCCATCGAAAGCGGTGCCGGCGTGGGCGGCGACGTCGATCGAGCGCAATGTGCGGCCGCTGTCGGGGTCCAGGGCCTGGAGCTTGTCGGTGGCGGCGAACCATACCTGTTGCCCGTCCCAGGTAAGGCCGTGCACGGTTTCGACGCCTTCAAAGGGGCCATACTCGCGGAGAATTTCGGCTGCTGACTGTTTCATTTCACGGTTCCTCGAAAGGGGTGGGTGGCGTTCATCCTAGCCACCGGGCAGCGGAACCGGGAGTAACAAGGTCGTCGCGAAACCGGGTATCGGCGGGGTCAGCCAGCGTCGTGCCCGTCCCTGCCCGAACGACTGCACCTTACCCGCCTCTGCCAAGGTATCGAGCATGCGCTGCGCAGTGCGCTGACTGATACCCAACGCCAGCGACAGCGCCGAGCTCGACCATGCTTCACCGTCGTTGAGCAAGGCGAACAGCGCTGCATGTTTTTCCTCAACCGGTGGTGTGAGCAGCACAACGTCGGCTGAAACCTGTGGGACCAGTGCAAAGCCGCGTTTGGTGGCAATCACACCGGCCAGGGGTTTGAGCGCTGCACGCAGTCGACCGATTTCGACCCGCAACCGGGCGCGATGGGATTCATCGCTGAGCTTCAGGTGAAAGGCCCGGGTGATCAGGATTTCCCGCGGCACTTCGCCCGGCCAGGCTTCGGCCAGTGTTCGCGCGAGGATGAACAGGATCGGCCGCGTCGATAACGACACCGACATGCCCGCGCCACGCACGACGTATCGACAGGCGTCCACCACCAGCGATGTCGAGGCGAGAAGCGCTTCTACTTCGTCGAGCAACAACGTCCGTTCTTCACCCTGGGCCAGCAAGCGTGCGGCGGGGCTGTCGAGCTGTCGAACGGCACTGGCGACTTCCGCCTCCAGCGCGGGGATGGCGGATTGCCGGGCGGCGAGTTCAGCCCTGACGAGGGCGGCACGCGCCGTGTGTGAGTGCAGGTGGCGCATGGCGATCCCCGCCGTCACCAGTTCATGGGTGGCTCGCAGGGGTGGCGGCAGGGTCGCGGGGTCAAGTCGGGTGAGTTTTTCCTGCGCCTCATCAAGCTGCCCGATGAGCACCAGGCGGCGGATGTCCAGATAACGCGCATGGGCAGCGTTGACCCAATCGCCATGAGCCTCCAGCGTGAGTCGTGCAACATCGAGTGCTTTCACGGGCCAGCCAAGGTCCCGGGAAGCCAATGCGATTTCAGCCTCGGCGACAACGCATCGCGCCTGAGCTAACGCCTCTTTCGGCCCGAACGCCCGCACGGCCCGGCGCACCAGCACCTTGGCCCGCACCAGATCCCCCAGTTGCGCCATGGCGATCCCGCGCAGCGCCAGCGCGGGAGCGTCTTCGCGCAAGGCAATGCGGTCAAGCGCGCCGAGGGGATCACCGGCGGCCAGCGCCTGGGCGGCTGCGGTGATCAGCGAGTCCATTGCAGGCTTGCCATGGCGACGCTCCAGGGTCGAATAGTCGTTGTGAGTCTATCTCAGACTTTATGCGCCAGTGCTTGCCCGCGAAGAGGCCATTGAAAACAGCGGAAATCCTTCCTGCTTATGCGGGATCGGGAATCTGATGCTCCCGGCAAATCAACCGGGTTTCCCGTGGCTCCAACGGCTCCTGGGTCAATCCACAAAACGCCCCGCCCGCCACGGTCTGATGGAAACGGCAGGTTCGGCATAAGCCGAAGCCCGGCACGTCTTCACCTTGTTGAATATTCCGGAGCAGCTCCAGCAACAACCCTTCCAGCACCACCGCATCAGCCCCCATGCGCCCGGCGGCGGCCACCAGAAAATCCGGTGGCGTCACGGCGTCCAGCAGCGCCTGGGCGGGTTCGGTCAGCACCAAGTGCACGCTGCGCTTGTCCCGGGCATCCGGCCGCTTGACCAGCAGGCCTTTGCTTTCCAGCGCCTTGAGCGATTGCGACACCGTGCCTTTGGTCAGCCCCAGATATTCGGTCACCGCCAACGGCGTATCGGAGTAGCGATTGCAGCGGCCCAGGTACATCAACGCACTCAGCTGAATCGGCTGCAGGTCCGTCAGTAGCGGGTGCTCGCGAAACCAGACGCGCGTCAGGCTCGACAACCTTTCCAGCAGATCAAACAACACGGGGGCAATTCCTGATTAAAAATGTTGATAGATAGTATCGGATAAAAACCACATTGACAAAAGCGTGCCTTACCGTAGGCTTTGTGGTGTCGACTCGAAACAGTTATTCAACCCATTTTGAAAGGGAGACACCCATGAAAACCGCACTGGCATTGAGCCTTGGCGCCCTGCTGGCTTCACAAGCCTGGGCCCATGACTCGCAAGGCATCCAAAGCGACAAAGGCAAAGCCGACGCAGCGTTCGACCTGGTCAATACCCGCGTCTCCAAGGAAGGCAACGACCTGGTGTTCGAGCAACTGGTCGACGGCAAGGCCGGCAGTCGCGTGCCGACCGCCAAAGGTTCGTTCGCCGGCGCCGAGGTGTACAGCTATGTCTGGCCGACCAGCCTCGACAGTTCTGCCGTCGGCTTTGAAGCCAAGTCCGGCATCCTCGCCCTGGCGCTGACGTCGCACCCGGACTTCGATGACACCCCGCAACTGGATGAAAACAAGGACGGCAAGAAAGACAACGATGGCGGTCTCTGGCACGCCCACTGGGTGGTGCTGACCAAGGATGAAAGCTGCGGGCCTGGCGGTTTGAAAGTCCGCGATATTCCCAAGGATGCCAAGCCCAAATTGCCGGCGACCTGGCCGGGTGCGCCCATCTACATCGACTCCCCCGGCTACGATCTGAGCATCGAGAAAAACGCGGCGAAAATCCGGGTGCCGCTGGCGGCGGTCGGGTTCCCGGAAAGCTTCAATTACGACGGCGTCACCGCTGCACTAAAGGTCAATGCCGACCTGCACAACCCGTTGCTGTGCGTCAGCAGCGTCTATGACATTGCCTCGGGCGATCTGTCGCTGCCGGGCACCTGGAAACTGAAGGAGAGCAAATGATGAGCATCAAGGTCTTCGATACCCACGTACGCACCAAAGACGGCCGCTACCTGCACTTCGATGTGTTGATCGAGGATAACAATCCCGAACTGGCGAAAACCTATGCGCGTCGTTTCCTTGATGAACAAGGCGTTCAGGATCAGGATATTGCCCAGGACCGCTGCCAGTTCTGCCACGTCGAACCGTCCAATCCAGAAGTGGCCGCGGCGATCGCCGAGCAGGGTTACTTCATTCTCAAACTGCAAGGTTGCCGGGAGTAAAGCCATGAACACCTATCAGCCCTTGAACTGCGACCTGCATGACTATCTGGAAATCGCCTGTCTGCGCGGTTACCGACTGGATGTGGAACTGAAGGACGGCGCGCGCTTGCAAGCCAAGGCGCTGACCACCCGAACCGCCAGCAGCAAGGAAGAATTTCTCTGCCTGGAAACGGCTGACGGCCAGCAGGAGGTCCGCCTGGACCAACTGTTGGCCATCACACCGCTGGACGCCAATGCGCAGTTCGGGCGGGTGGTTTTTTCGGATGCTGTCTGCACCTTCTAGCTACGATCTCAGACCAGCGACATGCCACCGTCCACGTGCAACTCGATGCCGTTGACGTATGAGCTGTCGCTGGACGCCAAGTAGAGCGCCGCTTGCGCCAACTCATTGGCCTCACCCACGCGACCGGCGGGAATCATGTCCGCCAGCATCTGCATGAAGCCTGGACGCTGTTCTTCTGAAACCCCCAGTTTGCCGATGATCGCCGTGTCGACCGGGCCCGGGCTCAGCACATTGACGCGTATCCGCCGCGCTCGCAGCTCCAGCGCCCAATTGCGTGCAAACGCCGCGATGGCCGCTTTGGACCCCGCATACACAGCATGCCCCTCGAACACTTTTGTTGCGGCCAGGGAGCTGGTCAAAATGATACTGCCACCGTCACGCAACAACGGCACGATCGACTGCACACCAAAAAACACACCACGGGTATTGATGTTGAATTGCGCGTCGAACTGTTCTGGCGTGACCTGCTGCGAAGGCGTCGAGGTGACGACCCCGGCGTTGGCCATGTAGATATCCAGCGCACCGAATCGCTCGTGTACTTGCGCGGCCACCTCGGCATGATGCTCAAGACTGGCGACATCGCCCTTAATGCCGATGGCGCCATGACCGATCTGGCGAACGGCGTCGTCCAGTACCGCTTGCCGACGGGCCGTGACAATCACTTGCGCGCCCTCTTTGGCAAACAGGCACGCCGAGGCCAAACCAATACCGCTGTTGCCGCCGGTGATCACCGCGACCTTACCTTGAAGACGTTGCATCTGCTGACTCCGCTTGTTGAAGAAGCGCAGTATCATGGCGCGCGCATCCAGCCAACCAGTCCAGCAAAAGGCACATCTGTTGTGCTGCGGAGTCACAAGATGTCGAGTCTGTTGAATCAATCCGCCAGCCTGATAGCCTTCGTCCGCGCCGTCGAAGCCGGCTCGTTCAGCGCCGCCGCGCGCAACGCCGGGACCACACCTTCGGCCATCTCCAAAAGCATTGCCCGGCTGGAGACGGAGCTCAATGCCAAGCTGTTCCGCCGCTCCACGCGAATGCTCAGCCTGACGCCCGAGGGCAAGGCCTTTTTCGAGCGCGTCGCACCGCTGCTGCAAGCCATCGATGACTCCGCCGACGCCCTGCGGGACAGCGGCGATGCGCGCGGTCACCTGCGGGTCAGCATGCCCAGCGAACTCGGGCGATTGCTGATGCCGCGGATCAGCTCGGTGTTCCTCGCCGATCACCCCGACCTGGAGCTGGACCTGACCTTGCTCGATCACCGTGTAGAGCTGATTCGCGAAGGTTACGACGTGATTTTCCGCGTCGGCACCCTCGCCGACAGCGACTTGAAAAGCCGCACCCTCGCCCAACTTGATATGGCGTTGGTGGCATCCCCGGCGTTCCTTGATGAATGGGGTAACCCGACCTCTATCGAAACACTGCGTGCCCTGCCCTTCGTGCGCTATCAGTTGAACGGTCAGACCCTGCCCATCGTTTTTGCCAACGGTGAAACCCTGGTCCCGCGTGGCCGCATTGGCCTGGACTCGGGGTTCGGCCTGCGCGCCGCCGTACTCGGCGGCATGGGGGTGGCCTACCTGATGAAATGCACGGTGCAGCAAGACCTGGATTCAGGTGCCTTGATACAGGTACTGGCCGATCACCCGCTGCCAACCCGGGCGATTCATTCGCTGCACGCCTTTGGCACGCTGACGCCGATCCGGATCAAGCTGTTTGCGGATTTTGTGCAGCGGGAGTTGCAGTGGTTGGGTTCTGCGTAAGACGTTCAAAATTACACGCAGCCTGTAGGAGCGAGCTCTGCTCGCGATGGTCGTCAACGATAACGCGCCCAACCTGACACCCCGTGGTGCTCTCCGGTTTATCGCGAGCAAGCTCGCTCCTACAAGAGGCGCGAATGCCTCTGGACGAGCCATGCAACCATTCGTCGCCCAGGTACAAAAATACCCCTTGACGTCAATTGGGTTCTGCGGGATTATCACTTCAATCGGATGCGATTTTAACGCACACGACACTAAATCAAACCTGATTGCAGCAACGAGGATTCAACCATGAGCAAGATCGAAAAAGTCCTGGCCACCGGCAAGACCCACACCACACTCAGCAGCGCTGACAACACCTTGCGTGGCCATAACGGCAACCTCGACATCGAGCTGTCGTCGCCCGGTTCCGCCAAGCCGGATCACGTGTTCGCCGCCACCCAGCCACACCCGAAAGCCGAGCAACTGTTCGCCGGCGCCTGGTCGGCCTGCTATACCGCCGCGGTCGGTCTGGTGGCCCAGGAACGCAACATCGTCTTGCCAGCTGATCTGGCCGTCGACATCGAAGTCGACCTGGGCCAGACTGGTCCGGCCTACTTCCTTCAGGCCCGACTGACCCTGCGTGTGCCGGGGCTGGCACAGGATGTCGCGACCGAGTTGGCGCACATCGCCGATTCCATCTGCCCTTACTCCAAAGCAACACGCGGCAATATCGACGTTGCCCTGAACGTAATCACGGCGTAAATGTTTTGTTGCGATATTAATATCGCACACGATGCAAGCGCACACGAATTATTAAGGCTGTTAACCCGAGGGAATCATCATGAGCAAGATCGAAAAAGTACTGGCCAGCGGCAAAACCCACACCACCCACAGCAGCGCCGGTACCACCTCGCGCGGCCATAACGGCAGTCTCGACATCGAACTTTCGTCGCCCGGCAGGACCACTCCGGCACACGTGTTCAACGGCGTCCAGCCGCACCCGAAAGCCGAGCAACTGTTCGCCGGCGCATGGTCGGCCTGCTACATCGCCGCCGTGGGTCTGGCCGCCCAGCAAGCGAAGGTGACACTGCCGGCGGATCTGGCGGTCGATATCGAAGTCGATCTGGGCCAGACCGGTGCGGAATACTTCCTCCAGGCTCGCCTGACCTTACGTGCACCTGGCCTTGACCATGGCGTCGCCACCGAACTGGCGCATAAGGCGGACACCATCTGCCCGTACTCCAAGGCAACCCGCGGCAACATCGACGTCACCCTGAATGTCGTCACCGCGTAACGCACCCTGCGGTCGGTTTGCCAGGCATTTCCCTGGTGAACCGGCCGTCGGCCTTTACACGGCTTGAGGCGACCGACGGGTTCGAGCACTTCCGACACCATCGCATCCGACGTATAGTTTCAGCCTGTCAAGATCGGCCAAAGAGATCACCCATGAAAACCACCGACAAGCCATCCGCCCTGGATCTCAAGCTCTCCGACTTCCTGTGTTTTGCGGTCTATTCCACCAACCTCGCCTTCGGCAAGGCCTACAAGCCGATGCTCGAACGGCTCGGTCTGACCTACACGCAATACATCACCCTGGTTGCGCTGTGGGAGGAAGACAACCAGACCGTTGGCAGCCTCGGTGAAAAGCTGTTTCTCGAATCCAACACCCTGACGCCGATCCTGAAAAAGCTTGAGGCAATGGGGTATCTGCTACGCCAGCGCGACCCGGAAGATGAACGTCAGGTGCGCATCAGCCTGACCAAAGAAGGCCGAAAACTACGCGAAGGCCTGACCGAAGATGGCTTCCCGCAGACTGGCCTTGATCCCGATGATTTCGTGAACATGCAAAAAGCGGTGGTGGCGTTGCGCAATAACCTGATCCGCACCACCCACTCGGATAAATGAATGTGACGGTTTAACACCGCACCTGTGGAGCGAGCCTGCTCGCGAAGCGATGTGCCAGACGACATCAACGTTGAATGTGCCGCCGTCTTCGCGAGCAGGCTCCCACAGGCTTTTTGGCTCAAAAACTATTTGTCTGACTTGATCGCCGTCCAGACCCGCGTACGCACCCGCTCCAGCTTCTGCGGCAACGGCTGCACGACATACAGGGTTTTCAGCGCCTCGGGGGTCGGCGTCAGGTTCGGATTGCCGGTGATCTCCTTGTTGATCAGCGCCAGCGAATCCTTGTTGGCATTCGGGTAACCGAGGAAGTCGCTGATTGGGGCAATGACTTTGGGGTCGAGCAAAGTGTTGAGAAACTCGTGGGCTTCTTCAACGTTTTTCGCGCTTTTGGGAATGGCGAAGGTGTCAAACCAGATCGGTGCGCCCTCCTTCGGCAAGCGCCAGTCGACCACCACGCCGTTGCCCGCTTCTTTGGCGCGGTTGCCGAACTGGTAGAAGCTGCCGGAGTAACCGATGGCCACGCAAATATCGCCGTTGGCGATGTCGGTCATGTACTTGGCGGAGTTGAAGTAGGTGACGTAGGGGCGAACCTTCAGCATCAGCGCCTTGGCTTTTTCGTAGTCGTCCGGTTTCTGGCTGTTCGGGTCCAGTCCCAGGTAATGCAGGGCCAACGGCAGGATTTCCGAAGGCGAGTCGAGCATCGCCACGCCACAGGCCTTGAGCTTCTGCATGTTTTCCGGCTTGAACACCAGATCCCAGCTATCCACCGGCGCATTCTCGCCCAGCGCCGCCTTGACCTTGGCCGGGTTGAAGCCAATCAGCACGGTGCCGTACATGTAAGGCACGCCGTACTGGTTGCCGGGGTCGTTGGCGTCGAGCAGCTTGAGCAGTGCCGGGTCCTGATGCTGCCAGTTGGGCAGCTTCGACTTGTCGAGTTTCTGGAACACGCCGGCCTTGATCTGGGTTTCGATGAACTGGTTCGATGGCACCACCAGGTCGTATCCGGAGTTGCCGGTCAGCAGCTTGGCTTCCAGTGACTCGTTGGTGTCGAAAGTGTCCCAGGTCACTTTGATGCCGGTCTTCTCGGCGAAATCCTTGGGTACGGACGGCAGGATGTAATCTGCCCAGTTATAAACCCTCAACTCGCGCTGTTCGGCGTGCACCGCGCTGGCCAGCAGCGTCAGCCCACAAACCGTGGCGCTCAGGATGCGTTTCATGGTTTCCATGGATCAGTTCCCCAATGTCAGCTCGTTGGTTTTTGTTTTTCGTAAACGGCAGCGGCCTAAAGAATAGCCAAGGGCAAAGATGATCAAGACTCTGGTTGTGGATTCAGGTGGTGCTGCTGAGTCAGCGGCCCGTTTCGATTCTTGCTGACAGCCTGGACGGTTCACAGCGTGAGGCAGGCCAAAAGGAGATCGAAATGGCCAATATCCGTGTCCGGATGGATCAGGTCCGCACCTGGGGGATAATCTGCGGGCATAAAAAAACGCCAGTCCCTATCGGAACTGGCGTTTCTTGAAGATGGCAGGGGCGGCTGGATTCGAACCAACGCATGGCAGGATCAAAACCTGCTGCCTTACCGCTTGGCGACGCCCCTGCAGATACTGCGATGAGTGCCTGGCACTCGATTCCTGATTCACCGCCTGTTTAACGGGCTGTGCTGGAATGCGCGGAAATTTACCAACTTTTACTTCAACTGGGAAGCCCCATCGTTCACAATTTTTCTTTTAAAACAGCTACTTGTTAATCGAGTCCGCCACGGCTTGGTGCAAAATAGAACGCCAAGGGTTGAAATCCCGATGCCGCCGCGTAAGGCTGTGCAACCAGTACCGACTTGAAAACCCTTTTAGAGAAGTGATGTCCCTGTGCTCAAGTTTCCCCGTGAGGCAAACACTCACCGCATTCCACATCAGCAGCCGGTGGTAACCGCATGATCGAAGTCACCGAAGTTTCCATTGCCCAATTGCGCGCTGCGCTCGAATCCGGCCAGACCACGGCGGTTGAACTGGTTGAGGCTTACCTCGCCCGCATCGACGCCTATGACGGCCCCGACACCCCGATCGCGCTCAATGCAGTGGTAGTCCGCAACCCGGATGCACTCCAGGAAGCGCAGGCGTCCGATGCCCGTCGGGCCAAGGGCCAGACGCTGGGTCCGCTCGACGGCATTCCTTACACGGCCAAGGACAGTTACCTGGTCAAAGGCTTGACCGCCGCTTCAGGCAGCCCCGCCTTCAAGGACCTGATTGCCTACCGCGATGCATTCACCATCGAACGGCTGCGCGGCGCCGGGGCGATCTGCCTGGGCAAGACCAACATGCCACCGATGGCCAATGGCGGTATGCAGCGTGGGGTCTACGGTCGTGCCGAAAGCCCGTACAACGCTGCCTACCTCACCGCCCCGTTCGCTTCAGGTTCGTCGAACGGAGCCGGCACTGCCACCGCCGCCAGTTTCGCTGCCTTCGGCCTGGCCGAAGAAACCTGGTCGAGCGGACGCGGCCCGGCGTCGAACAACGGTTTGTGCGCCTACACGCCTTCGCGCGGGGTGATTTCGGTGCGTGGCAACTGGCCGCTGACGCCGACCATGGACGTGGTCGTGCCGTTCGCCAGGACCATGGCCGACCTGCTCGAAATCCTCGACGTGGTGGTGGCCGAGGACCCGGATACCCGTGGCGACCTGTGGCGCCTGCAACCCTGGGTGCCGATTCCGAGCGTTACTTCGGTGCGCCCCGCCTCCTATCAGGAACTGGCCGTGAAGTCCGATTCCCTCGCTGGCAAGCGCTTCGGTGTGCCAAAGATGTACATCAACGCCGACCCTGAAGCGGGCACCAGCGAAGCACCGGGTATCGGTGGCCCGACCGGTCAGCGCATCAACACCCGTGATTCGGTGATCGGCCTTTGGCAAGCCGCACGCCAGGCCCTGGAAGCCGCCGGTGCCGAAGTGCTCGAAGTGGATTTCCCGCTGGTATCCAACTGCGAGGGCGATCGTCCTGGCGCGCCGACCGTGTTCAACCGCGGGATCGTGTCCAAGGAGTTCCTGCACCATGAATTGTGGGACCTGACGGCATGGGCCTTCGATGATTTCCTGCAAGCCAACGGCGATCCGAAGTTGAATCGCCTGGTAAACGTCGACGGCCCGCTGATTTTCCCCCACGACCCGGGAACCCTACCCAACCGCGAGGGCGACCTGGCGGCCGGTATGGACGAGTACGTGAAGATGGCCGAACGCGGTATTACCCCGTGGGACCGGATCAGCACAGTGCCTGACGGACTGCGCGGGCTTGAAAAGACCCGCAAGATCGATCTCGAGGAATGGATGGATCGCCTGGGCCTGGATGCGGTGCTGTTCCCGACGGTGGCCGACGTCGGCCCGGCGGATGCCGATGTCAATCCGGCGTCCGCGGATATCGCCTGGAGCAACGGTATCTGGGTGGCCAACGGCAACCTCGCGATCCGCCACCTGGGTGTGCCCACGGTGACCGTGCCCATGGGCGTCATGCCGGATATCGGCATGCCGGTGGGGCTGACCTTTGCCGGCCGGGCCTATGACGACTCGGCACTGCTGCGCTTTGCGGCGGCATTCGAATCGACCGGCAGCAAACGCCAGATTCCGCCGCGCACTCCGCCGCTGTCTGCCGGCAAATAAATAACATGTGGGAGCGAATCTGCTCGCTCCCACAGGGTTCTGCAGTGATCACACAGTCGTGGACTGCATTCTCAAAACGGTACGGTCAGCTTCATCCAGTACGCATTGCCCTGCGCCCGGTTACGCACGCCGGTTTCCTGCTCCCATTTCCCCGTGACAATCCACCCCGCCTTGCTGGTGTATTTGATCGACGGCCCGATGGCCAGCGAGCGCCCCTTGTTATTGTCAATCGTCTCGCCGTTCTGGCGGTCGTCGGTGACCTGTCGATAGTAGTAGCCGCCGACGCCCAGTACCCAACCATTGCCCAGCCCCCAGCCAACGGCATAGTCGACATGAAATTCCTGCCCCGAGCGGTAGTCGGTCGCCGGGTTTTCGCGGTTGAAGTCATACATGATCTTGGCATCGAGGTTGAGCCCGTTCGGGTCGATGTACGACATGGCGTAGACCGGTTCGATGACCCAGTAATTGCGCCCGGTGTTGGCCAGGTCGCCACGGTCGTAGCGACCGGTCGGGGCGATCATGTCCAGAGCGAGGATGCTGTGGAATTTTTCGCTGTGGTGAAAACCCAGCGCCGGGCCGAAGATCACATCGCCCAAGCCTTGCTTGCTTTGCGAATGGCCGTTGAGTTCAACCTTGAGATCCACCAGCGGCACGATCGCGTGAAGCGCCACGCTGGCACCGAACAAGGTGTAGTCGCTGACCCAGATCAGCCGCGGGGTGATGGCGTTGGCGCGTACGCGAAAATCCACCGGCAGTTTGCGGCCGTCGTTGCCCCGCAGGTTGTCGGCCTCATAGTGGGTGACGAACAATTGCCCGTAGAAACCCGGTGGCGGCATCGCCCCGGACAGGTAGTTTTCCGCACCCAACGGGTAGGAAGTGCCGCCACCTTCAGTGGCGTGGGTAGCAAGAGGCAATGCGGCCAGTGCAGCGGTCACGATCAGTTTTGTTGTTGTGCGAGTCATGCAGTTCAACCTTTATTGTTGTTATTGGTCGGGCACGCCCTGCCCTCTCACTGGCGGCGAGAAGACAGGAATGAGATCGGTAACCTCTGTGGGAGCGGGCTTGCTCGCGAAGACGGTGTGTCAGGCACTGAGATGTCGAATGCGCTGCCGCTTTCGCGAGCAAGCCCGCTCCCACATGGGGTTGGGAGTCACTTCAGATACGTTTGAACAGTGCGGAACGCTGGGTTGGTTCGCCTCCGTCGGCGGCGCTGTAGAAGCGCTCCATGAAGATGTCGCGTTCGAACAGCCGGCCCTGCATCAGGCAGGTAATGGCTGAATCGATCATCACCGGCGGCCCGCACAGGTAAGCCTTGCGGTTGCTGAAGCGACCGTCGAAATGATGCCGGGCGGCGTCGTGCACATAGCCCTTGAACCCCGTCCATTCAGGATCCTCGACCGCCTGGCTGAGCGCCGGCACATAGGTGAAGTTGGCGTGATCCCGGGCCAGTGCCTCGAACAGTTCGCAGTTGTACAGTTCGGCGCGGTTGCGCGCGCCCTGGAACAACGCGATCTGGCGGGTATCGCCGGCTTCCAGCAGGTCGAGGATCATCGACTGCGGGCTGGATAATCCGGACCCACCGGCGATGAAAATCAAGTCGCCACCTTGCGAAGAGCGGACGAAAAACTGCCCGTACGGTCCGGACAGGTCCACCGCATCGCCGACCCTCAACTCATCGTGAATCTTGCCGGTGGCCAGCCCGCCTTCGACCCGTCGCACATGCAGCTCGACTTCATCGGCACGACTCGGTGGATTGGCCAGCGAGAACGCCCGGGTGCCTTCGATCCCCGGCAGTTGCAGGTTGATGTACTGACCGGCCTGAAAGGCCATGGGCCGGTCGAGCTTGAGGTGCACGCCCTTGATGGTCGGCGACAGATCCACCAGCGCGCTGACTACCGCGCGATAGTCCTCGACCGGATGCCCGAGGAAATCCGGGTCCGCATCGATATCGGCCTCGATCACCATGTCGCTTTGCGGGATCGCACAGCACGCCAACACTTTGCCCTCATCGCGCTCCATGTCCATCAACGCAAAGGACGACGCCGCGCCCAGGTCCGCTTCGCCTTCCAGTACCTGGACCTTGCAGGTGGCGCAAGTGCCATGGCCGCAGGCAAACGGCAGCCACACGCCTTGGCGCAATGCGGCCTGGAGGATGGTCTGCCCCTCTTCCACTTCAATCTGTTCGCCAGTGGGTTCGATCGTAACTTGGTAACTCATGGCCGTGTCCTCAGTTGAAGCTGCCGGCTATGCCGTGCAAGCCAGGGGTGTCGAGGTGCAGCAGGCTCTTGTGGTCGATGCCGTTGGCGATCAGGCTCGCCGCGTTATCCGGGGTGAACGGCCGGTCGTTGAGGCGCCACAGCGCCTGGCTGAAATCGACCCGTGCCGCGTCCGGGTGCCGGGCAATCGAGGGCTTGACCACCTGTTCGATGAAGTCGCTGAACGGCATTGCCGGTGGCAGCGGAAAGGTAAACGGGGAGCAGAACATCAGGTGTTTTTCCCAGCACAGGTACACCAGTTGCAGGCCGTTGAAATTCTCCTGGCGGTCCAGGGGTTGGGCGTTGTAGGCGCCGATGGCTGTCACGGGCATGATCTTTTCCTTATTTTTGTGTAGGTGCGAGCTTGCTCGCGATGGCGGTGCGACAGTCCCTGAATAAGGTGAATGTTCCGCCCTCATCGCGGGCAAGCCCGCTCCCACAGGGGGTTGTAGGGGCAGTGGTCAGCCGGCCTTGGCCGGCGCGCTGTTGCGATCGTTGGGGTGCCAGTCCTGCCAGCGTCGATGCTCGGTCGAGCCCAGGTATTCGAAGTTGTCCTGGCCGGGGTTGATGTTGTAGTAGTCGCGCACCACCGACTCCACGTCGCCGCCACCGCAGTTGCCCTGCAGGATCTGGTGCACCGGCAACCAGGCCTGGATGTACTTGGTCGGTTCGTATTCGAAGATGTCGCAGCAGCCCTGGGAGCAGAAGTGATAGCGCTCGCCTTCGTGTTCGGCGCTGCGATGGCTGAGGGTGGTAGGGTCATCCGGTTCGCCAAACGCCAGCGGGATCTGGCAGATCTGGCAAAGCATCGGCAGGGTCGGGTTGTAGAAACGCTCGCCCTTCTCTTGCAGCGCCCGCCAGTGCTCGAAGCGTGGGCGGTAGATCTTGTCGAAGGTGTCTGGATATTTGGAGGACAGCCAATCCAGTTCTTCGTCAGTCGGCATCCAGGTGTGGAAGTTGGTCGCCTGGCTGTACTGGTAAAAGATCGACCAGGCCTGGTGGCTGACGTGGTCCTTGCCGATATTCGCTTCTTCGACATGCTTGGGCGGACGGATGCCGTAGCGCTCCAGGTCCTTGAACAGCGCACCGCCGGCCTCTTCGAAATACACGCCCCAGGCTTCGGACCAGGACATGACTTTGTTGGGCAGCATGTAGTCCATCATCATCCCCACCAGCGTCAGCAGGCGGTAACCGCGCCAGAACCACTTGTCGATCCAGCGCTGGATGATCGGCACGTTGTCTTCGTGCTGCTCCAGCAGGAATTTGATCACCTCCAGGCCCAGGGTCATGTGCCGGGCTTCATCGGACTGCGCGGAAAAACCGAAGGTGACCGTGGCCATGTCGCCGTTGAATGCCGCGCCGGACATGAAGGGCACGAACAACAGGTTGGTCAGCACGTACTCGAACGAAAACGAAATCGCCGTGAGGAATTCGAACGGGCCAGCGGTGCGCGCATCTTCGAAGAACGACTTGGGCACCGAGAGAAACCACACCCGGTCGTGCATGTGGGCAAAATCATGCAGGCCGTTGAAGTGTTTGTTGTAGTGACTCATGGCGTGGATCTGGGTCTGCACATGGCGCAGTTCGTCGATGGCCTGCATCTGGCAGGCGATCCGCGCACCGGCACCGCTGAATTGCCGGCCGACCCGGGCGAAGCCTTGGTAGGCCTGGTATTCCAGCGGCGTGACACCGGACAAAAACAGCTTCAGCGCGTTGACATAACGGGCGTCCGAGAGCGTGGTATGGCCGTTGTTCTGCGAGAACGCATCGAAGATCGCGTAGAGCTTTTTCTCTTTCTCGGCCTGGTATTTCCAATAGGTGTCCATGGTCAGGCGGAACGGGTCTTCCCACTTGTCCCAATCGGTGATCTTGATCCCCTCGAAACGCTCGTGAGGGTAGATATCCTCGTGGGTCTGGTAGCTCGGCTCCCAGTCCAGGTCACGGGTCATGCAGCGGTATTTTTCTTTGGCATTGAGGCGTTTTTTCACGGCCATGATGGCGCTCCCGAATTCTTGTTATGGATCAGTGGCTACAGGCGTGATCAGCTGTTCCAGTACAGGGAAAAGCTGTCGTCCTCTTCCACGACGTTGCCGCCGAGGGTGATCACGTACATCAGCATTTCCTGGATATCCCAGGGGCTGCCGGTGAGCTGTTCCACCGTGTCGCGCCGAATGTCCAGGCGGCCCTCGGCCTCGATGCGGATCATCGAAGGCTGGTGCTGGATCTCGGCATGGGGGTTGTCCTGCACGATGGCGTCGACGATCGAGCGTGCGTAGTCGGTGTCCTGCAGGTTCATGTAAACCAGGGAAGTCATGGGCGGGCTCCTGTGAGGCCGAGTTTTTTCAGGCGAGCGCTGAACTCGGTGCAGACGCCATCCAGCGCCGACTCATCGAGGCCGAGCCCGGCCAGCGGTTGCAGTGCATTCACCGAACGCTGGCTCCAGTGATCGACCCAGCCCTGGACCAGGTCCTTGTTGGCCGGGCTTTCGTTGATCACCGTCTTGAGCAGCGCATCGACCCAGCGTTGGCTTTCGGCGAACCACAGGCGCATGAACTCGGTGAGCATGCCGACTTGCCCGGCGCCATTGGCCGTGAGTTGTTCGTCGAGTTTGTGGAACAGCAGCGGGGACACCAGGCCGTCGCTGACCAGGTTCTGCGCCACGGTCAATTCGAACCAGTCACGCACCACCAGGGTGTCTTCGACGTAGCGGCGCATGCCCTGCCACGCCGGATCGTTGAGCCACTGCTGCTTGGCCTGGGCCAGCAGCAGGACGTCGCCGTCATCGAGCATCAGGCCAATCCGCGACAGGTACTGGGCGATGCCCAGGCGATCCATGGCCTGGAACATGTGCATCTGCGTCACGCTGGTACCGAAGCCATCGGCGGCGATGTTGCTGTTATTCATGTTCGCGCCCATTTCGGCGTGACGCAGGGGCAACAGCAGCTTGCTGATCAGCTGGATGTTGGCGCTGGACAGGCCGGCGAGCATGTCGCGTTTTTCGCAGAAGGCGTAATCGTGCTCGGCGTTTTCCTGCATCTTGGCCCGGGCCTGGACGTAGGCGCCGTAGTAGTACTGGCGCGGGTCACTGACGGCATACCAGTCGGCCATGACCACCGCGGTGCGGGTGGCATCGTTGAGCAGTTTGTCCGGCTGCCACAGCGGCCGGTAATGGAAATTGGTCGCCGACTCCAGGTCGAAACTGGCTTCCTGATAACGGCTGGCTACCTTGTCGCCAAACCGGCGACGGGTGTGGCTGAAGGTATTGCGGATCGTCTCGACGGTGGTCGTTTTGATCTCGACACTCATGGAGTGGACTCCTGTGGTTATTGTTTTTTTAGCAATGGGTGGTTAGTCAGCGTCGCGGGTTTCGCCGTAGCGCCACTTGCGCGCATCGGCGTCGAGAGCCTCGGACATCTGCGCATCCATGTGCTGCACGCGGTTGTTTTCGCAGAACTGGCGGAACGCCTGACGCGGCAGCACCAGCTCGACAAACAGGTCGGGAAAACCGATGGCGAAATCAAATTCGACGAAGGTGTCATCAGGCCCGCTGCGTACGCGGATGTAGCGCGGCATCTGATCGAAAGTGCTGCCAGGTTGGCTCATGCTCGAGTACTCCCTTGTTATGTTCGGGGTACGGAGCAACAAGGGTGCCAGTGCGGGAAAATCGTCTGAAAATGATTTTTTATTCGTTATAAAACAAATAGATATGAATACAGTTCGACGCACACGAACAATCACTCCCCGGTGAAGAACCCCTCCCGTGAACCGGCAATTTGATCATTTGCTCAATCGTCTCCAGCGCTTTCGAGCAAATGAATCAATCACGCGACGATTGACTTTTCACTCGCTTTCAGGCCGCTTAGAAAAAGAAAAAGCGACCTTGCCTTGCCTGAAAAAAAACGGTCGCTATTGATGCGTAAAAAAACCGCCATGGCCTGAGCGGAACGCGTCACCCCCCAATAACTACAAGCCCAGGGGCGCACTGAATGATCACCACGTACAAGGCTTCCCAACATCCGCCGTCACTCAAGGACCTGAGCGACCAGGTTCGCTTTCACGGGAGCGAGGGCAAGATCTGGCTGAACGAGCAACGCATGCTGCTGATCCAGGTTTCGATGATGGCGTCGTGCAGACGCGAGTTGATCGAAATGCTCGGCGTCGAGCGTGCCAAGGGATTTTTCCTGCGCCTGGGCTATCAATCCGGGCTCAAGGACGCCGAACTGGCGCGCAAGTTGCGGCCCCAGGGCAGCGACCTGGAAATGTTCTTCACCGGTCCGCAACTGCATTCGCTCAAGGGCATGGTCAATGTCATCCCGCAGACCATCGACATCGATCTGGCCAACGGTCAGTTCTACGCCGAGATCGAGTGGCAGGATTCCTTCGAAGTGGAAAATTGCCGGACCGAAAACCTTCACTCCGACCAGCCGGTGTGCTGGATGCTGCTCGGTTATGCCATCAGCTACAGCTCGTTTTTCGTCGGCCGGCAAATCATCTACAAGGAGGTCACCTGCCGCGGTTGCGGCGATGCTCATTGCCGGATCATCGGCAAGCCGGCCGAGCAATGGGACGATGCCGAAGAGATCATGCGTTACTTCCAGAGCGACCCGATCATCGATGAACTGCAAGCGCTGCAGGTGCAAGTGGCGAACATGCGCCAGCGCTTGCAGATCGAGGCCGGCAAGTTCTACGGCATCGGCCAGTCGGCGATCTACCGCCGCACCTGCGCGCTGATCGACAAGGTGGCCCTGGGCAAGGCGTCGGTGTTGCTGCTGGGCGAGACCGGTGTCGGCAAGGAAGTCATCGCCCGCAGCCTGCATTTGCGCAGTGAACGCGCCGGCGGGCCGTTCATCGCACTGAACTGCGCCGCCATCCCGCCGGACCTGATCGAGGCTGAATTGTTCGGCGTGGAAAAAGGCGCCTACACCGGCGCCCAACAGTCGCGCATGGGCCGTTTCGAGCGGGCCAATGGCGGCACGCTGTTTCTCGATGAAATCGTCGAATTGACCCCACGCGCGCAGGCTACGTTGCTGCGCGTGTTGCAGGAACAGGAATTGGAACGGGTCGGTGACTCACAGACCCGCAAGGTCGATGTGCGAGTCATCACCGCGACCCACGAGGACTTGGAAGAAGCCGTCAGGCAGGGGCGTTTCCGTGCCGACCTGTTCTATCGCCTGAACGTATTCCCGGTGCGTATCCCGGCCTTGCGCGATCGTCGCGAAGACATCCCGCTGTTGATCGAGCACTTCCTGGAAAAACTCCACGCCAGCTACAAGAAAAAGACCCTGGGCCTGTCTGACCGCGCCCTTCAGGTGTGCCTGAACCATGACTGGCCCGGCAACATCCGCGAGCTGGAGAACCTGATGGAACGGGGCGTGATCATCACCGACGAGAACCAGAGCATCACCGTCGACGCCCTCTTCCCGCATTCGCCGCAACTGGCCGAAAGCATTGGCCTGGCCAGTGACGGGCGGCTGGTCAAGACGCCTCCGTCGTGCAGCCAGGACTGGGTCGACAGGATCATCGACAGCGGTATCGCGCTGGATTCGGTGGAAGACGCACTGATTCACGCGGCCATGGAGCGCAGCCAGCAAAACGTCTCGGAAGCGGCACGTTTGCTGGGCATGACGCGTCCGGCGCTGGCCTATCGACTGAAGAAATCACCCGGTTGATGAAACTGAGCGGACGATGATGACCTGTGGCGATCAGGGGGGTTACAACAACGGGATCGCGTAGTTGACGATGAAGCGGCTCTGATCAACATCACGACCGGCATCGGTGTTCGACTGGCCATTGCGCAACGAGAAGCCGACGTTCTTGAACGTGCCCGACTGAATCACGTAGTCCAGGGTCATGTCGCGCTCCCACTCGGATTGGTCCCCGGCGTCCTGCGTCTTGATGCCGGTGCCCTTCAGATACACGATCGACGCTTTCAGCCCCGGCACGCCCAGCGCCGCGAAGTCGTAGGTGTACTGACCGAAACGGGTCTGTTCGCCCGCGCGGGTGAAGCTCTGGATCATGCGGTCGGTGGGCAGGTAGACGCTGCCGCCACCGGCGCCTTTGTCCGGCAGGCTGCCCTGGTTGGGCTGGACGAAGTTGCTGCCATCGCCTACCTGTTGATACCCCAGCGCCACCGCGTGGCCGCCATTGGCATAAGTGATCATCGCGGCCCAGGTGTTGTTGTCGATCTCACCGTCGTTGTTTTCGGTGTAACCCGACACCCGATAGCCTTGTGCCCGGCCTGCGGCCGAACTGTTGGCACCGCTCGAGGTGGTGCGGAAGTAGCGCAGGTCGGTGGTGATCGAACTGGCGCTATCGATCGGCAGCAGGTGAGTCAGGCCGAAGAAGTTCTGGTTGTAGAAATCCTCCAGCTGCGCGAAGTAATACTGGGCCTTGAGGGTTTTGGTGACCTCATAGTCCCCACCGGCGAAATAGAACTTGTTGCTGTCCCGGGTGGCGCCGGCGACCGACAGCCCGGTGCGATCCGTCGAGGCACGCCCCACGGCCTGCTCCAGCAAGCCGCTGGTCAGGGTCAGGCCATCGATGTCTTTGGAGGTGATCTGGGTACCGGTGAACGATTGCGGCAACACACGGGCATCGTTGGAGATCAGGATCGGCAGTTTTGGCAGCAGCGTGCCGTAGCGCAACTCGGTTTTGCCGAGGCGCATTTTCGCGGTCGGGCCGAAACTGCTCCAGGTGTCGGCAGCGTCGTCGCCATCGGACGGGATCATGCCGCTGCCGACGTGGCGCCCTTTGCCGCTGTCGAGCGTCACGCCCAACAGCGCCTGGGCATCGAGGCCGAAACCGACCGTGCCCTGGGTGAAACCGGATTCATAGCGCAGCACAAAACCCTGGGCGGTTTCTTCGGTTTTCGAGGGGGCTGCCGCGCCGTCGCGGTTGTCGCTGTTGAAGTACAAAGTGCGCAACGACAGTGTGGCTTTGCTGTCTTCGAGAAAGCCGTGAGCGTTGTTGTCGGCGGCCTGGGCGCACAGGGAGCCTGTGGCCAGCAGGATGGCGGTGGGGATTGCTCGGTTGAACATACGGGGCTCCTGGGTTGTTTCTTATCGTTATTGGGTGTTTCGTTGCTAATTCGGGCGCGCAAGATCCCGCGCCCGATGGGTGAACATGGGTGTTATGGTTTTATTGTTTTCTAACGGCTGGAAAAGCCAAAACGAGGCGGCCTGACAACCGACCTGATTACAGGTTTGTCCGCGATCCCCTGTGGGAGCGAGCCTGCTCGCGAAGACGGAGTTTCAACCGAAGACTACTTGAGTGTCACACCGCCTTCGCGAGCAGGCTCGCTCCCACAATGGGCCGGCGTACACCCACTGCTTTTCAGCACTCATCAGGCCAAGCGTTAGCTCGCCTTCCGCTTTTGATCTTGATCCACCCACCCCCATCCCCTGAAAGCATCACGCTAAAATTCGTGAAACTCTTAAAACATTTCAAGCCACGATAATCAAACAAGATGAAAGTAGTTTTCGTGCAGGGACAAGGCTTGTCGCGCAGAGGTACGGATGGCCGAATCAAATGAAAATTCACCCCACAGGCTTTCATCGATTTGCCCCTCCTGAATCGAACATCGCACCACGCCCGACAATGGCCGATACTGCATCCCACCCCGTACCGAGGAGAAGCAAGATGCCCCTGACTCTGTACTACCACCCCCTCTCATCGTTCTGCCACAAGGTTCTGATCGCGCTCTACGAACACGGTATCGAATTCGAAAAACGCATCATCGACCTGTCCAGCGCAACCGACCGCGCGGAACTCGAAGCCCTCTGGCCGATCGGCAAATTCCCGGTGATCCGCGACCACGACCGCCAGCGCAACGTGCCGGAATCGAGTGTCATCATCGAGTATCTGGACCAGTTGTATGCCGGCCTGCATCAGCTGATTCCCGACGATTGGGACACTGCCTTGCAGGTACGGCTGTGGGATCGTTTGTTCGACCACTACGTCCAGGAGCCGCTGCAACAGATCGTCGCCGATCGTTTGTATGCCACCCATGGCGACCTGACGAAACAACGCGCCACCCTGTTGACCGCCTACGGCATGCTCGAGCGCCAGTTGCACGCCCGAACCTGGGTGGCCAGCCCGGACTTCAGCCTGGCCGATTGCTCCGCCGCCCCGGCCCTGTTCTATGCCATCACCCTCGTGCCCTTCCCCCATGACTGCCGGCACCTGAGCGAGTATTTCGAGCGGTTGACACAACGACCCTCGATCCAGCGAGTCATCGACGAAGCCAAACCGTGGTTTTCTTTCTATCCGTTTGCCGAGGCCATACCGGAGCGATTCCGCTAGCCGTTGCACAAAGCCAACGAAGTTTCCTGACTGTTGGCCCGCGCCTTGCTTTGGCTGATTTCGCCGGGGAATGTGGGTGTGCATCCCCGCGGCGCAATCGACTGTGGAGGTGCGCATGGCGGGGCAAGCAACGCTGGCGGTACTGACGGCTGCACTGGCAGCCATCGTGATCGTCATGGTCGCGGTATGCGCGGCCGCTGCGGCGGCACTGGTTACGTCGGCTACCTTCACCGCCATCGGCCTGGCGGAACGGGTCATGCCGGATATCCAGCCCCTGGCGGCCCTGGCCCTCACGCCGAACCAGGCAATGATCATGGCCACCCTGCAAGCCGGGAGCCTGACCACCGTCACCGAGCTGATGCAACAGGTTAATCTGGCCATGATCATGGCGACGCTCTAGGCGCTTCATTGACCCGCAACACTCCCCATAAAGCCAACCCATCACAGGGAAATTACCCAATATCGGGGGTAGTTTCGCCGGGCCGGTTGCGCGCGTGACGATCCCGGCCTATGGTCCAGACGAAGCGTTATTGCCGTAACCCGTGCGATGACTCGCCGACGGTTGATGGCAACCCACCGAGGATCCAAGCAGCGAGGTGACGACATGCCGAACGACTCCCGCCCTGCCGTGCTCGAACTGATCGGCAACACGCCGCTGGTGCGTGTCAGCCGTTTCGATACCGGTCCCTGTACCCTGTTTCTCAAGCTCGAATCACAAAACCCCGGCGGTTCGATCAAAGACCGCATCGGCCTGGCGATGATCGACGCCGCCGAGCGCGACGGCCGCCTCAAGCCCGGCGGCACCATCGTCGAAGCCACCGCCGGCAACACCGGGCTGGGCCTGGCGCTGGTCGGCCGGGCCAAAGGCTACCGGGTGGTGCTGGTGGTACCGGACAAGATGTCCACCGAGAAAGTCTTGCACCTGAAGGCGATGGGCGCCGAGGTGCACATCACCCGCTCCGATGTGGGCAAGGGCCACCCCGATTACTACCAGGACGTTGCCGGACGGTTGGCCGCGGAAATTCCCGACGCCTTCTTCGCCGATCAGTTCAACAACCCGGCCAACCCGCTGGCCCACGAATGCAGCACCGCACCGGAGATCTGGGCGCAAACCCAGCATGATGTCGACGCGATTGTCGTCGGCGTCGGCTCGGCCGGCACCTTGACCGGCCTGACCCGGTTCTTCAACCGCGTGCAGCCGAACCTGGAGATGGTGCTGGCCGACCCGGTCGGATCGGTGATGGCCGAATACAGTCGCAGCGGCACCCTCGGTACGCCCGGCTCCTGGGCCGTGGAAGGCATTGGCGAAGACTTCATTCCGTCGATTGCCGACCTGTCCAGCGTGCGCCACGCCTACTCCATCAGCGACGAGGAAAGCTTCGATCACGCCCGCCAATTGCTGCGCGCCGAGGGCATTCTCGGCGGTTCGTCGACCGGCACCTTGCTGGCGGCGGCGCTGCGTTATTGCCGCGAGCAAACCGAACCGAAACGGGTGGTCAGCTTCGTCTGCGACACCGGCACCCGTTACCTGTCGAAGGTCTACAACGATCAGTGGATGTCCGATCAGGGCCTGCTGCAAGGCAAACTCTACGGCGACCTGCGCGACCTGATCGCTCGGCGTTTCGAGGATGGCCGGGTGATCAGCGTCGGGCCGGACGACACCCTGCTCACCGCGTTCCAGCGCATGCGCCTGGCGGATGTCTCGCAACTGCCGGTGCTTGTCGGCGGCAAGCAACTGGTCGGGGTGATCGATGAGTCCGACATTCTGCTGAATGTGCAAAGTGGCGATGCGCACTTCCGCATGACCGTGACCAGCGCCATGACCGACAAACTGCAAACCCTGCCTCCCGAGGCCAGCCGGGCACAACTGCAAGAAGTCCTCGACCGCGGGCTGGTGGCGATCATCGCCGACGCTTCGGGCTTTCATGGCCTGATTACCCGGGTCGACATGCTCAATCACTTACGGAGAACCCTTGCATGAGTCAGCACGATAAAAACGCCGCACCCCGCGGCTTCGCCACCCGGGTGATCCACGCTGGACAGACGCCAGACCCGACCACGGGGGCGCTGATGCCGCCGATCTATGCCAACTCCACCTATCTGCAAGAAAGTCCCGGCGTACACAAGGGCTTCGACTACGGACGCTCGCACAACCCGACACGCTTTGCGCTGGAACGCTGTGTGGCCGATCTCGAAGGCGGCACCCGGGGTTTCGCTTTCGCCTCGGGACTGGCGACGATCTCCGCCGTGCTCGAACTGCTCGATGCCGGCTCGCACATTGTCTCCGGCAATGACCTGTACGGCGGCACGTTCCGCCTGTTCGACAAGGTGCGCCAGCGCAGCGCCGGACACCGTTTCAGCTACGTCGACCTGACCGAACCGGGCGCCTTCGAAGCGGCGTTGCAGGACGACACGCGCATGGTGATGGTCGAGACGCCGAGCAACCCCCTGCTGCGCCTCACCGACCTGGCCGCCATCGCCCGCACCTGCCGTGACCGCGGCATCATCTGCGTGGCCGACAACACCTTTGCCAGCCCCTTTATTCAGCGCCCGCTGGAGCTGGGTTTCGACATCGTGCTGCACTCGACGACCAAGTACCTCAACGGCCACTCCGACGTGATCGGCGGTATCGCCGTGGTCGGCCAGAACGCCGAACTGGCCGAGCGCCTGGGCTTCCTGCAAAACGCGGTAGGCGCCATCGCCGGGCCGTTCGACGCCTTCCTCACCCTGCGCGGCGTGAAAACCCTGGCACTGCGCATGGAACGCCACTGCAGCAATGCGCTGGAGCTGGCGCAATGGCTGGAGCGTCAGCCGCAAGTGGCGCGCGTCTACTACCCGGGCCTGCCCTCGCACCCCCAACACGAACTGGCGCGCAGGCAAATGCGCGGCTTCGGCGGGATGATCTCCCTGGACCTGAACACCGACCTTGCCGGCTCAAAACGTTTCCTGGAAAACGTGCAGATCTTCGCCCTCGCCGAGAGCCTGGGTGGCGTCGAAAGTTTGATCGAACACCCGGCCATCATGACCCACGCCACCATTCCCGCCGACACCCGTGCGCAGCTGGGTATCGGCGATGCGCTGGTACGGCTGTCCGTGGGGGTCGAGGATGTCGAAGACCTGCGGGCGGATCTGGCTCAGGCGCTGGCGCGGATCTGACGGTTCAAGGACAGACTGCGAACGTCCGCCGCCGTGCCGATGGGGCACGGCGGCGGGTTATTCCTCAAGGCGCCCCGTGGACTCGCGATCGCGCTCGTAATGTCTATCGAAGGGAAACGCCGGCAACCACGCTTCGCGGCGTACGGTCCAGCTTTCGTAAGTGGGCGTCAGTTGATCGGGCACATCGAGGGCCCCCAGGTTCACTTCGATTTCATCGTCGGTGCGATTGAAAACCGATGAGCCGCAGCGCGGACAGAAAAACCGCCCGGCGTAGCCCCGGGTTTCACCGTCGATGGTCACCGCTTCCTCAGGGAAAATCGCGGAGGCATGAAACAGTGCCCCATGGTGCTTGCGGCAGTCGAGACAGTGACAAAGACCGACCCGGTACGGACGGCCCGACGCCACGATCCGCACATTGCCGCACAGGCAACCGCCGGTGAATCGTTCCATGGTGCATCTCCTCTTCGAACGACGGGTCGCAAGGTTTGACAACGAAGTCCGTCAGTTGGCCGCGAGCTATGGCTCGACCGTTTTGCGATCGGCCAATTATCGATAGTAAAAATAGCAGTTTGATATTTTCCAAGGCCTCGCTGGCGGTGAGCCGCATGAAAACGGCAAGTCGAGGTCGGAGGAAAACGCCGCGTGCGTCATTGCATAACAAAAGCGCCCTTGCCTTTCGGCAAGGGCGCAAACGGCGCAAGGCGACAATCAGAAATCTTGCGAGGCAGGACGCAGGACGATCTCGTTGATGTCGACATCAGCCGGCTGTTCGATCGCGTAGGCAATGGCCCGTGCAACCGAAGCTGCTGGAATGGCCTTCTTGTAGAACTCGCCCACCACCTCGGCGCTCGGCTGGTGGCCGCTACCGAATTTGAGTTCGGAATCGACCGCGCCCGGCTCGATAGTGGTCGTGCGGATATTGCCGCCCACTTCGTGACGCAGGCCCTCGGAAATGGCGCGCACAGCGAATTTGGTGCCGCTGTAGACCGATCCACCGGGGCTGAACACCTTGATGCCGGCGACCGAGGAAATGTTGATGAAGTGCCCACTGGCCTGTTTCTCGAACAGCGGTAACGCTGCCGCGATGCCATACAGTACGCCCTTGATGTTGATGTCGATCATGCGATCCCACTCATCGACACGCCGCTCGGCGATTGGCGAGATCGCCATCAGACCCGCGTTATTGATCATGACATCGATGCGACCGAACGCCTCGACAGCCTTGGCGACCAGCGCGGACAAGTCCTCTTGGCGGGTGACATCGATGGGATGGGCAATCGCCTGTCCGCCAGCGGCGGTGATCTCCCGGACAATCGCGTCCAGACGATCCTGGCGACGAGCGCCAAGCACCACCTGTGCGCCGAGTGCTGCCAGATGACGAGCCGTTGCCTCGCCCAGACCGCTGCTTGCACCGGTGATGACGACCACTTTGCCCTGGATGTTTTTACTCATGTTCGCGCTCCTGTTGAGGCTTGCCTGGGTTGATGGATTCAGTCTGCGCTGGTTTTATCTATCAGAAAATGGAAGAGTTCGGATTTGAGAATTCCACTTTCTGGAACAGGAGTTGACGGCAATGCTCAACCGCATGGAGCTGATCCGCATCTTTTCGGTGGCGACGCAGTCGGCGACCTTTCGCGATGCCGCCATTCGCCTCGGCACCTCTCCACAGACCGTGACCCGGGCAATCAAGGAGCTGGAACGCACGTTCGGGGAGCCGTTGTTCCATCGCAGCACCCGACAGGTCCACGTGACTGCGTTTGGCGCCGAACTGGCCCTCCAGGCGCGGGAAACCCTGGAGCGTGTCGATCAGTTGTTTCTCGCCAACAGCAAACACGAGGAAAAAGGCATTGTCGGCCGCGTCGGCATCACGGCTCCCCACGCCATCGGCAAGCTGTATGTGATCGAATACCTGAAACCGCTGATACGGGATAACCCTGGTCTGAGCATCGACTTGAGCCTTGATGATCAACTCACCGACGCGGTGGCCAGCAAGATAGACATCGGCATTCGTATCGGTGCCGTACGGGATCGGCGCTACATCGCCAGAACGGTTGCCCGTGTCGACCTGAAAATCGTGGCAACCCCATCACTCCTCGACGCCGTTCAACACCCCGGCAGCATCGAGGAATTGAAACGCTTGCCCCTGTCGATGCTGATGGATCGCAGCAACGGCCGCCCCTGGCCGTGGGTGCTGGCCGAGGGACAGGCGTTCCTGCCTGTGTCCCCGGCCTTTACTTGCGACGATCCCGAAACCGAGCGTGAGATTGTTCTGGCGGGGCTCGCCTTCGGGCAAATGCCCAGCTACCTGGCGCAGCCGTATTTGTCTGAAGGCCGGCTGGTCGAGGTCATGCAACAGGATGCTCCGGCACCGACCGAATTGATCATGTATCGCCCGCAGTCAGGGCCGGTGGCGCCCCGAGTCAGGCTGGTGTACGACCATTTGGTCAATAGCTTCTCCAATCCGGACATCTTCCCGCAGAGCAAACGCTGAACGAGCGCTACGGCTTGCCGCGCTTGCGCCGCGCCTGTTCATCCTCCGCCAGCGCCTGACGAACCAGCGCCCGGGCCGCCCAGGCCGCGGCATCGAGTGACTCTTCGACACTCGCGCCACTGATATCGCGCACGGCGATCAGCGCCTCGGTGCCCATGACGATCGACAGCGCCTGCTTCAGGCGTTTGCGCGCCCGAGGTGTGAGCTCATCCTTCAGCGAATCGACAATCGGCTCAATGTAGCTCATGCGTCGCCCGGGCCGCAGGGGCGCCTCGTGGGACTCGTTTTCGAGCCACACCGTCATGAACGAACGCTCCATCACATGCAGGCCGATCTCGTCGTCGATCAACAGTTTGTTCAAGGCGTTCGCCGCCAGGCCAATGCCCTTTACCGGATCGTCTCCCGGCCGCCAGAAGCGCTCCAACGGCTGCATGTCACGATCGGCCGCCGTTTCGCTGATCAACGCCTCAGGCGAGGGAAAGTAGCGATACGCCGTGGCGCGCGACACCCTCGCACGTTCGGCCACTTGGGCAACGGTAGGGTTAAGGCCCTCGTCGCGCAGTTCGACGGCGGCCTCGATAAGCGCCTGGCGCGTTCGGTTGCGTTGGTTGGCGCGACCTTGGGAATCGCCGTTCGGGTCCGACGGGCTTGACTTCTGACTGGACATGGAATAAATGATACTCCGTCTTGTAATGAGACTTGAGTCTCACAATGGAACTTAAGTCTCATGATAGACATGTGGCAAGCACGGCACAACCACCGCGCCGGGCTTGACGACTTCACATCATTTTTCAGCAACTGAGCGC
Organism: Pseudomonas sp. G(2018); assembly: GCF_005502415.1. Taxonomy (NCBI): domain Bacteria; kingdom Pseudomonadati; phylum Pseudomonadota; class Gammaproteobacteria; order Pseudomonadales; family Pseudomonadaceae; genus Pseudomonas; species Pseudomonas sp. G(2018). Next base: position 165,746 of record NZ_SCOO01000007.1, read on the forward strand.
GCCTCAGGGCGCATGAGGTGAATGCCATGAATCACAATCCCCGTTCGCGGACCTGGTTTCGGCTCGCTGCCCTCTACTTTGCCATTGGCGTGCTGCTGGGTGTGGCGATGGGCGCTTCCGGCGACCACTCGCTCTTCGCGGTACATGCCCATATCAATCTGTTGGGATGGGTGTCGATGGCCCTGTTCGGACTCATCTGCGCAGTGCACCCGTCCATCACCGAAGGGCGAGCTGCTGCCGCACAATTCTGGATGTACAACGTCGGTGTCCCGGTGATGCTCGGCGCACTGACGCTGCGCCTCAAGGGCTTCCCGTCAGTCGAGCCCTTGATTGCCATCGCCTCGATTCTCATTGGCTGCAGTGTGCTGCTTTTTGTATGGCTGGTGTTCTCGCGCATCGGTGCAACGGCCGGATACCTGGGCAGTGCGACGGGGGAATCACGCCTGTCATGATGCGTCCTGCATTTGCTCGGCACTGAGCAAAATGTTGCCAATCCTGGGCCCTTAAGCTGTGAAGTGGTCCCAGGAATGGCAAATGGCTAACCTTGCCTATACTGCTTTCGAAACAAAAATGGAGATTGCAGCATGACCGAAGAGCAGAAAGTAAAAGGACCAGCGTCGTACTTTCCCTCGATTGAGAAAAAGTATGGGCAGCCCATTTCCCACTGGCTGAATGTACTCAAAACCGTCAGTGGCAAGAAGCATATGGAAATGGTGGCCTTGCTCAAAACCGAACACGGCATGGGCCATGGCCATGCCAACGCTTTGGTTGCGTACCATTTAGCCAGCGCTAAAGACGATTGACGACGCACCAGCCCGCGTCTGCATCCAGTTCCTGCGGGTTGCCAAGGCGCAGTATGGGGATGCGTTTGATCAGCGCCGCTCCCCGCGGCTGATACCGGGGGGAGCGGCGACGATCCCGTGGGCTCAGACCGTCGCTTGCGCCACCGCCGCTTGCCGTTCCTTGAACGCCAGGAAAAAACAGAAAAAGATCGCCAGGGCAAACCCGGCCGGGAACAGCCAGATGTGCTTCCAGTCGTGACCGCCCGCCGTCGCGGCGTAGTGATCCGTCACCTGCCCCGCCACCCAGAAGCCGATCAGCATGCCCAGGCCGTAGGTCGCCAGGGTAATCAACCCCTGGGCGGAGCTGCGAAAACGTTCCGAAGCCTTGGCGTCGGTGTAGATCTGCCCGGACACGAAGAAGAAGTCATAACAGATGCCGTGCAAGGCGATACCGGTGAAGAGCATGAAAGCCAGGTCGCCATTGTTGCCGTAGGCGAACAACAGGTAGCGCAACGCCCACGCCAGCATGCCCACCAGCAACGCAATCTTGATCCCGAAGCGGTGGATGAACAGTGGCAGCAGCAGCATGAACAGCACTTCGGAGACCTGCCCGATGGCCATTTTCGCCGTGGGGTTGGTCACGCCGATTTCCGCCAGGAACGGGTTGGCATTCTGGTAATAAAACGCCAGGGGAATGCAGATCAGGATAGAGGCGATGAAGAACACCAGATAGCTGCGATCCTTGAGCAACCCCAGGGCGTCCAGTCCGAGCATCTGCTTGAGGCCGCCATTGCCGGTCTCGTCTTTCAGTGGCGCGGTGCGTGGCAAGGTGAAGCTGTAGAGGCCCAGCAGCAAGGAGGCAATGGCCGACATCAGGAAGGTGTTGCGCAACCCGCCCGTCGCAATCGCGGCCTGGGAGTCCCAGGCAAACACAAAGCTGATCACCAGACCGGCGACGATCCAGCCGAGGGTGCCCCACACGCGGATCCGCGAAAACTCCAGCGCCGGGTCGCTCATCTGCCGGAACGCCACGGAATTGACCAGGGCCAAGGTGGGCATGTAGATCATCATGTACGCCAGCACATAGGGATAAAACGTGCTGAAGTCCGGCGCCCGATACAGTTGATAGAGCAACACCGCGCCCACCAGGTGCAGCACCGCGAGGATGCGTTCGGCATTGAAAAAGCGGTCGGCGATCAGACCGATCACGAACGGCGCGATGATCGCCCCCCAGGACTGGGTCGAGAACGCCATGCCGATCTGTCCGCCACTGGCGCCCAGGGTGCTGGCGAGAAAGGTGCCGAGGGTGACGAACCACCCCCCCCAGATAAAGAACTGCAAGAACATCATTGCGCTTAATCGCGCGGTCATCGTCGTCATAACAGTCACCGTCTTATTGTTGTTTTGTTCTGCGAGAGAGGATCGGTTTCAGGCGTCCGGCAGCCCCAACAGTCGTCGATTGAACGCCGCGTCGGCGGACACGCTGGCGAAATCATCGAACGCCTTGCCGGTCTTGCGGATCATGTGCCGCTCGATGAATGCCGCACCTTCTGCGGCGCCTTGCGCGGAGTCCTTCAGGCAGCATTCCCACTCCAGCACGGCCCAGCCGCTGTAGTTGTATTGAGTCAGCTTGCTGAAGATTGATTTGAAATCGATCTGGCCATCGCCCAGGGATCGGAAGCGCCCCGGGCGTTCGACCCAACCTTGATACCCGCCGTACACACCGGAACGGGCATCCGGGCGAAACTCGGCGTCCTTGACGTGGAACATGCGGATGCGCGCGTGGTAGCGATCGATGAAGCCGAGGTAGTCCATTTGCTGCAGCAGCAGGTGGCTGGGGTCATACAGAATTGCAGCGCGGGGATGGTGATCGACCGCCTCCAGAAACTGCTCGAACGAGGCGCCGTCGTGCAGGTCTTCGCCGGGGTGGATCTCGTAGCACAGGTCGACACCGGCCTCTTCGAAACAATCGAGAATCGGCAACCAGCGCCGGGCCAGTTCGGCAAAACCTTGCTCGACCAACCCGCTCGGCCGCTGCGGCCAAGGGTAGATATAGGGCCAGAGCAAGGCGCCGGAAAAGGTCGCATGGGCTTTCAAACCCAGGCGCTGACTGGCGCGGGCGGCCAGTTTCAATTGGTCGATGGCCCAGGCGGTGCGCGCCTCGGGCTGGCCGCGCAAATGAGCGGGTGCGAAGTCATCGAACAGCGTGTCGAACGCCGGGTGCACCGCCACCAATTGGCCTTGCAGATGCGTCGACAATTCACTGATCTCGACACCGGCCTGGGCACAGACGGCTTTCAATTCGTCGCAGTAGCTCTGGCTTTCGGCCGCCCGTGCAAGATCGATGAATTGCGTGCCCAGGGTCGGCAACTGAATGGCTTTGTAGCCTTGGGATGCCGCCCACCGGGCGATGTTGGCCAGGGTGTCGAAAGGCGCTTGGGCGGACATGAACTGCGCGAGAAAAATCCCCGGACCACGCAGGCCGGTTGAGGTTTGAGAGGTCACGGTCGTCTCCGGATTCATGGGTGGCACCCCAGTTCGGTCCACTTGGCGTCGCCGCGATGGTTGGCGATGGCCGTCTCGATGAACGCCATGCCGCGCAGGCCGACGTCAATTCCGGGCACGCCCGGAGCATCGTGCCCGGCGACCTCGCCACGGATGGCATTGGCGAGGTCGCCGTAGAGGTTGGCCATGGCTTCGAGATAGCCCTCGGGATGCCCGGCGGGCAGGCGCATGCGCTGGCTGGCGGCCTCGCACAACCACGGCTGGCCGACGCCGGAGCGCAAGATGCGCAAGGGTTGATCGAGGGTGCGATGGATCAGGCTGGCGGGTTCTTCCTGACGCCACTCCAGCCCACCCTTGTCACCGTATACACGGATTTTCAGCGGGTTCTCTTCGCCGGCGCAGACTTGACTGGCGATCAGCACCCCACTGGCACCGTCGGCCATCTTGAACAACATCGAGGCGTCATCGTCCAGCTGCCGACCCTCGATGTGTACGCCCAACATCGCGCTCAAATGCTGGATAGGCCGGTCCGCGACAAACTCGGCCAGGGAAAAGGCATGGGTACCGATGTCCCCGATGCAGCCGCCCAACCCGGACTGTTCGGGCAGGTCGCGCCACGCTGCCTGCTTGTTGCCCTGCCCGGCCACATCCTGGCTGAGCCAGCCCTGAGGGTATTCGACGATCACCTTGCGCACGGCGCCGATCACGCCGCTGCGCACCATGTCGCGCGCCTGCCAGACCATCGGATAACCCAGATAGGTATGGGCCAGGCCGTATAGGCGGTTGCTGCGTTCGACCACGGTTTTGAGTGCGATTAACTCGGCCAGATTCAGCGCCGCCGGTTTTTCGCTGAACACATGGAATCCGGCGCTCAAAGCCTGGCTGGCCACCGGCGCGTGCAGGTGATTGGGGGTGACGATCACCACCAACTCCAGGCGTTGCTCGGCGGGCAATGCACGTTCGGCCTCGAGCATCTGCCGCCAGTCGCTGTAGCAGCGTGATGCCGGCAAGCCCAGCGCCACGCCGGTGTTCTGATTGTTTACGGCATCGCGGCTGAACGCACCGCACACCAGTTCAAAACGGCCATCGAGCCCGGCGGCCTGACGGTGGGCCTTTGCGATGAAGGCACCTTCGCCGCCTCCGACAAAGCCCATTCTTATTTTTGGCACGGCAGCGTTCATCGCAAAAGCTCTCTGTTTGCTGGAAACCGGTCATGATGTAACCGGTTACATCGTGCCCGAAATTTAGGCGCAGTCGGGCGAAGTGTCAAACTGCGGATTAACATCCACGGACATTTCAGTGCACCGGCGACCTGCGGTAAGCTCGCCGGCCGTGTGATCCGCTAACGAGGTGGTCTTGTCCAATATCCGTGAAGTAGCCCGGCTGGCCGGCGTCTCGGTGGCCACGGTGTCAAGGACACTGAAGTCACCCGAGCGTGTGCTCCCCGAAACCCGGGACAAGGTCAACGCCGCCGTGGAACAGGCCGGTTACCGACCGAACCTGATGGCGGTGCAGTTTCGTTCGCGTCGCACGGGCAACCTGGTGATTCTGGTGCCGGCCATCGCCAACACTTTTTTCGCCCGGGTTATCAGCGGCGCGCAACAGGCTGCACAGGCCGCCCATTATCGTTTGCTGCTGTGCGACACCCAGGGCCGCGAGGACATCGAAAGAGAATTCGCCGAACTGGTGTACAACCATCAGGCCGACGGCGTGATCCAGTTGCGCGCCTTCGATCCGTTTACAGAGCCCTTCCCCAACGCCGAATTCGCGCCCATCGTCAACGCCTGCGAAGTGATTCAGGGCGGGCGGCACCCGACGATCAGCCTCGACAACCGTGCCGCTGCCAAGGCCATGACCGATCACCTGATCGAACTCGGTCACCGGCGGATCGGCCTGATCAAAGGCCCGAAAAGCAGCCCGCTGACCCGCGATCGCGTGGCCGGTTATCAGGATGCATTGCTCGAGGCTGGAATCGATTGCGACCCGACACTGATCTGTCACGGTGACTTCAGCCTGAAGGCCGGTCATGACGGTGCCGCCGCGATGCTGGCATTGCCCGAACGCCCCACCGCGCTGTTCTGTGAAAACGATGAAATGGCCATCGGTGCGTTGAAACGCATCAAGCAACAGGGCTTGCGTGTACCCGAGGATATTTCCCTGGTGGGGTTCGACGACATTCCTTTTGCGGCCTATTGCGACCCGCCGCTGACCACTATCGCCCAGCCTGCTGAAGTGTTCGGCCAGAAAGCCGTCGAAATGCTGATCGCATTGATCGAGAAAAAACCGTTGGCGCAGCGGCATGTGGTCCTGCCGTTCGAGTTGACGTTGCGCGGCAGCACGGCGGCGGTGCCACCGGCAAACTAGTGTCGCCTGACACACCGCTTCGCCGACTTGCTGAACGTTGGCCACGGTGTTGCGTACGTCCGAACCGATGGCACCGATCATCTCGCCGATTTCACCGGTCGAACGACTGGTGCGTTCGGCCAGTTGACGCACTTCATCGACCACCACGGCAAAACCACGCCCCTGCTCTCCTGCCCGCGCCGCTTCGATTGCCGCATTGAGGGCCAACAGATTGGTCTGATCGGCAATGCTGCGAATCACCGCGATGATCCCTGCTATCTGCTGCGAGCGTTTTCCCAGATCGCCCACCGCACCGGCGACCACGTCCATGGTCTGGTCGATATGGGTGATGCCGGCCAGGGTCTGGCTCATGTCGGTGGAAATGTTGGTGGTCAGCACCTCGGTATTGCGCGCCAGTTGCTCCACGTCTTCAGCCTGCTGGGACATCTCGGTCACCGAATGCGCCAGTGCGGTGACGCCGCTGGCCATCTCTTCGGTGGCGGTGTGCTGCGAAGTCGCCCGATCGGCCACGGCCTGAGTGGTATCGCCCAGGTGATTGGAGATCTGCATCAGTGCCGTGCTGCTGTGGCGAATCGAACCCACCAGATCGCCCAGGCGCTGGATGAATTGGTTGAACGCGCAGGCCAACTGGAACCGTGCCAGTGGCACAGTGAAGTCCGAGGCGTTGAGCGGTTACACCCCGGAAAATGCCGACAACCAGTATTACTACCGGCCACTGGTGTTCAATCAAGAAAATGGCTGGAGAAAATTCGGCTACAAACACCCATCCAGACACGTCCGGCAAGAACGTGCCCAGGGGATGAAACGAGTCTTTTTTGTCAGCGCTTACAGGCACGCCTGCGCAGCACGCTCCAGTGAGGAAGCCCCGAACGTCGATGCCAGCAGCGCGCGTTCGTACAAGTACACCTTGCCACCCTCTGACGTCTTGTACGCCTCGAGTACATCGTTGGCCGTGACCTTGCTCGACACCACAATTCGATAGCTTCGCTGGGTTTCCGAGACCGTCGCGTGCAGCGAATCTTCCTGCAGTTTCGGCAAGACGCATTGCGCGTAATCCACGGGCGCCTTTTTCGTCTGCAAGGTCAGGGTCGGGTCGTTAGGGGTAGAAGCACAGCCCGACAACAGCAAGGATGCGGCAATAGCCAGTCGGGAAATCATGTTCATCGCGCCAATTCCTGGAGAAGCGTTTTTAGGTAGGCGCGATTTTCCTTGTTTCCCGGATACAACAGAACTTGTGATGGGTGATGGTCACTATTATTCGAACGAATAGTAAAAAACCGTGCTGTCTGTACCTCCTCACTTCTCCTTGAACGCTTCACGCCGTGCCTGTCGCTCCTGGACATAGGCTGGCGAAGGCTCGCTGACCAGCTCTTCCCGACGCAATAGTTCGCCGCAGTACTCGCAAAGCGGCCCTAAACCGGCGAGATGACCACAGGTCCGGTGGGTATAACGCACCGCCAACTCTTCCGCCTCCGATTTGCACCAGGTTTCTCCCCAGGCACGCAGGGCCAGCACCACCGAGTAAAACGCCTCGCCCTTAGCGGTCAGGTGATATTCGTAACGCAGCGGCCGTTCGTTGTAGGGGCGACGCTCGACCATCCCGTCCGACTCCAGGCTTTTCAAGCGCGCAGCGACCATCTGCGGCGTACCTCCTGTCTGCGCCTGGATCTCGTCGTATCGATGGTTGCGCATGAACAACTCGCGCAACACCAAGACCGTCCATCGATCTCCGACGATGTCCTCGGCCCGTGCAATCGGGCACAAAGTTTCGGGACTACTCTTTTTTACGGCCATGCAGGCTTGCCTCTTTCACAGTAACTATGATTATCATATCAACACCCTGCCGGGGCAAGCCCTTGGCACAGGTCAGCCAACCTCTCTGGAGAATTCGTCATGTCGAACGCTGCCTACCCGCTGGATCGCACCGCCTACCTGCTAGTCGATCCCTACAACGATTTCCTGTCCGAAGGTGGCCGGGTCTTTCCCTTGATCAAGCCGATCGCCGAGCAGGTCGACCTGCTCGATAACCTGCGAGCCCTGGATCGCACTGTTCGCGCCCTGGACATTCAGGTGGTCATCGTACCGCACCGTCGCTGGGAAAAAGGCGACTACGAAAACTGGGATCACCCAAGTCCTTCCCAATGCAAGATCCAACACATGCACCACTTCGCCCGCGGCGAATGGGGTGGCGAATGGCACCCCGATTTCGCACCGAAGGAAGGCGACATCATCGCCTCGGAGCATTGGGGCTCGAGCGGTTTTGCCAACACCGACCTGGATTTTCGCCTCAAGCAAAAAGGCATCACCCACGTGATCATCGTCGGTCTGCTGGCCAATACCTGCATCGAAGCCACCGCCCGTTACGCCCAGGAACTGGGCTACCACGTCACCCTGGTGCGCGACGCTACCGCCGCGTTCAAGCCGGAAATGATGCACGCCGCCCATGAGTTGAACGGTCCTACTTTCGCCCATTCGATTGTGACGACCGAGCAACTCATCGCCACCCTGCAGCCGTGAGACCAAACATGAAATTGACTGGAAACCTCCTGATTGGCAACCGTGAAGTCCCTGCCAGCGAAGGCACCATGAAGGCGCTCAACCCCGCCTCCAATCAGTGTATCGAACCGGATTTCGCCTTCGGCGGCATCGCCGATGTCGACCTGGCGGCGAACCTTGCCGACGAGGCATTCGACCTTTACAGCCATACCTCGCTTGCCGAGCGTTCGGCGTTCCTTGAGCGCATCGCCGACAACCTTGAGGCCGTGAGCCAGGAACTGGCGGCACGCACGGCGCTGGAAACCGGTTTGCCCCAGGCCCAGTTTTTAGGCGAAGTCGCCAGGGCCGCCACCCAGTTCCGTCAGTTCGCCGATGTCGTTCGCAAAGGACGTTTTCTGCATCTGGCCATCGATCCCGCCCAGCCCGATCGCCAGCCACGCCCGCGCATGGATCACCGCCTGCAGAAAATCGCCATCGGCCCAGTGGCCGTTTTCGGGGCGAGTAATTTCCCCATCAGCTACTCGGTGGCCGGGGGCGATACCGCCTCGGCACTGGCAGCGGGCGCAACGGTCATCGTCAAGGCCCATAACGCTCACCCGGGTTCCTCGGAAATCCAGGCCCGCGCCATCCTCAAGGCCGTGCAGGAAAGCGGCTTGCCGGAAGGCGTGTTCTCGATGGTGCGTGGTGGCGGCAACGCCATCGGCGAGGCCCTGGTCGACCACCCGTTGATCACGTCCGTGACCTTCACCGGTTCCGAACAGGGCGGCATGGCCCTGTATCGCCGCGCGCAACTGCGCCCTGACCCGATCCCGGTGTTTACCGAGATGACCAGCGTCAACCCGACGTTCATCCTGGCCCAGGCACTCGCGACACAAGGGGCGCAGATCGGTGACGGCTTTGTCGAGCGCATGCTGGTCAATGTTGGCCAGGCCTGCCTCAAACCGGCGATCCTGATCGCGGTCGAAGGCCCGGGCTTCGAGGCATTGCGTACCGCCATGGTCAAGCGCGTGACCGATGCACCGGCGCGGCCGATGCTGACGCCAGGGATTCACGGGGCTTACCTCAGTGGCCTCGACCAGTTGCAAAGCGCCGGTGCAACCCTGGTTGCCATCGGCTCGGTAGCCCATGCCGACCTTGATGGGCGATCAGCATTGCTTGAAGTCGACGGCCAGCGTTTCCTGGCCGAGAAAGCATTGGCCCATGAAGTCTTCGGGCCGGCGGCACTGCTGGTGAAGGTCAAGGATGAGGCCGAGATGTTTGCGGTCGCCCGCTCGCTTCGCGGTCAGCTCAGCGCGACGCTGCATCTGGAGGAAGGAGACATGGAACTGGCCCGGCGTTTGTTGCCGGTGCTGGAGCGGCGCACCGGACGGATCGTGGTCAACGCCTTCGCCCATCCACAGGAAGTGTCCTTCGCCACCATCCATGGCGGACCGTTCCCGGCTTCGTCGGACAGCCGCTTCACCTCGGTGGGCATGACCTCCATCGAACGCTTCCTGCGCCCGGTGACGTACCAGGGCTTCCCGGATGCGTTGCTGCCGCAAGCACTGCGTGAACTCAATCCCTTGGGATTGCCGCGTAGCGTGGAGGGTCAATAACCGATATGTGGGAGCGAGCCTGCTCGCGAAGGGGCCGTATCAGTCACCCACGATGGCAGATGCCAGCCCGCCTTCGCGAGCAGGCTCGCTCCCACAGGTAATCGGGTCAGGTCAGGAGTACGTGGTTGCCGGGGCTTTCTGCATGGCACACACCCGGTTCCGCCCATCACGCTTGGCCTGGTACAACCCGTCATCGGCACGGGTCAGCAAGCTTTCCAGATTGTCACCAGGTTGCACGAAGGCCACGCCGAAGGACGCGGTGATGGTGTCCAGCACGGTGTCGGTGCCCCGCGCCTTGATCCGCAACGACTGGACCTTCAGGCGCAACAGCTCGGCGAAGGCGCAGGCGCTGTCGAGGTTGGCGCAGTCTTCGAGTACTACACAGAACTCTTCGCCGCCGTAACGCGCGGCAAAGGTGTTGGGTGCCAGCGCACCGCGCAACACCTGACCGACATGCTGCAATACCCGGTCGCCCAACGGGTGACCATATTGATCGTTGAATTGCTTGAAGTGATCGATGTCCAGCATCACCAGCGCCACACGCGCGGTGCCCTTGGCCAACGCCTGCTCCAGCATGCGGGTGAAAGCCGTCCGGTTCAGCAGTTCGGTCAAGCCATCCAGCGTCGCCGCTTGTTGCGCACGCTCCAGTTTGTCGCGCAGGGTCTTGATCTCGTTTTGCGCCGAATACAGTTGGGAAAGGAACTGCTCCTGCTGACGCTGCATCAGCCGGGTACTCTGTTGCAGTTCGTTCAAGATGCCCGGCAAGCGATCGCTGACCGGCTCCTCAAGCATCTCCAGGCACTCCCCGAGTCGGTTCTGAAAATTGACACTACCTTTGACGCTGCGCGAGACATCGCGCTCCATGCCATCGACCAGGCTGATGACCTGCTGCTGCTCCGCGCGGGCATCTTCCAGCTCGTCACGGATGATGTACTCGCGAAACAACCGGGTCGCGGATTCCGGCGGGCAACCGTCGAAGTCTCTGACGACCCGGTCCAGATGGCGATTGAGCTCCGGTTCCTGGCCTTTGCTGTAGGTGTACCACAGCGCGTAATGCACCGGATTGGGCGGGATATTGTGGCGAACCATCAGGGGAACGGCTTGCTTGAGCAGCGCCGCCGCCTCGCGGGAGTCTTCCGGATAAAGCGCTAGAACATTCGCACGCGATTCAGATTGGCTCATAACATCACTGTGTTTGTTAATCATTGGCATTAAAGCAGCGCGCTGAGCATACCGATACGCCTGACAAACGGCTATCCCGGCTTTGTTTTGCACATGATTTTTATGAGCGTCACAACCCCCTGTGGGAGCGGGCTTGCTCGCTCCCACAATGGGTCTAGTGGTGTTCTGGCGGGTTGTAAGGCTCGATAAATCCGCAACCGAGGATTTCGTTCAGGCGCCTGGCATCGCTCAAACGCCGAAACAGCCCCGGCGTCATCCACGGCGCATGACCGTCAACATTGGGCGCCCCCAATCCGGTCCGCAGATCGTCGATCAGAATCGAGCGGGTTTCGAAGGAGATCCGCGTCAATCCGCTGCTGTTGCCGACGCCGACATGGGCATGCGCGCCGGAAAAGGCAATCAGGCTGCCCGGTGCGATATCGACGGCAATGCCCTGCTGCGGATCGATCGCCTCCAGCAGATGCGGGATGGCCTCATCGGCATCCACCGCGTTGCGACCGTCGCGATGGGAGCGTTGCAAAATCGCCTGCATGTCGAACTCCGCACTGGAATTGAGCAGCGGTCGCTGCCACAACGCCGGATACAAGGCGAAGGTGCGCCCCGTGGTGATTGGATAAATCGGTGCCCACCAATTGGTCTGGGCATACAGATTCGAGCCCCAGGTGTCGCGGTGAAAGGCGATGGTGGCCGTGGTGCGGGCGCGTGGCGCGACGTGCTGCGGCTCACGGTGCGGCTGAAAACGCAGGTGCAAGCGATCGCAAGCCAGGGTGTCCAGGTCAATCCCGATGCTCTCGACGACAGCCTGCCAGCGCCGCTGGACTTCGGCAGAGCTGGCGAAAGCGTTCTGGCACCGGGAAAAACGTACGGTCTGCTCGCTGTGGCTCAGGTGACGATGAATCGCTTGCGGCGACCACGGATGCAGCGCCTCCTCGAGCAACTCACGGGCGACCGCCACCAGCGCCGCCATGGCCGGCAAGTCAGTGACGCGAATGATCTCCCCGGCATAGATCCGGTCGTGAAACTGCCGAGCGCCGCCCGGTATGTCCAGCGCACTGTACATGGCCTGAAGTCCCCTGGAATGCGCCTCTGACTCTAGCGCCGCACCCTCACTGCGCAAAGGCTCAGCTGAAGCAAAAAGCAGCGGATCAGCCCGGATTCAACAACGCCTGGCGCAGCAGCCTGGCCGCCGGTGAATCCGGCACGCCTTTGCGCGAAACCAGCTCATACGGCTCGCTGCGTGAGGTAATGGCCAGCGGCAGCGTGGTGGTGAAACCGTTGCCGGAACAGAAGTTCGCCACGTCCGTCGAGACCAGCGCCACCAGCGTCGGGTTCTCCTGCAACAACGACAGCGTGGCAAAGGCCGACGTGGTTTCCAGCAAGTGTACCGGGAAGCGCAGGTTGGCTTCGTGAAACTCCCGTTCCAGCAGCAGGCGCATGGGCATGTTGGCGCGATAAACCACCCAGCGATAATCCACCAGATCCTTCAAGGTCAGCCTCCTGGCATAGGCGAATGGATGCTGGGTGCTGGCGATCACCGCCAGGGTTTCCTCGACGAAAGTCGCGCTCTCATACAGATAGGGTGTGGTGCTGATGGTGGTACGACAGATCGCCAGGTCCAGCCGTCCGGCGTCGAGTTGGCCCAGCAGTGCGGCGCTGGTGTCTTCGACGATCTCCACGGACATTTTCGGGTTGTCGGCGATCACCCGGCTGATCGCCGTGGTCAGCAGCGGCACGGCGCCCATGATGGTGCCCACCGACACGCGCCCGCCCTCGCCGCTCATGATGCCGATGATCTCTTCGCGCAGGTGAGCAAGATCGGTCTGGATCAACCGCGCGTAACGAATCACCGAGCGCCCGGCATCGTTTGGCTCAAGCCCGCGGTTAGTGCGGGTGAACAGCGAAGTGCCGAAGGTGGTTTCGATTTCCTGCAGCGCCTTGCTCGCGCCGGGCTGGGTCAGGGACACCTGCTTGGCCGCGCCCAGCAAGGAGCCGTGCTCATCAAGGGCTATCAACAAGCGCAATTGCTTGATGTGCAAACGGGACATGATCGAGTTGAGTGAGGGCGTCATCAGGGTTAACTAGAAGTTATAGAGGTATCGAAAGTTGTCAGTATCGGGGTCACCACGACGGCCCTATAGTCCGCTCCACAGTCAGGCAATGCAATGGGTTTGACCATAACGCCACCGCGCTACCGCCGCGAACCGATTGCAACAATAACAATCCTGTATAACTTGTGGTGAATCATGTCCCTCATCAATTACGTCACCAAAATCCAGTTCGGCTACGACAGCCTGGCGCACCTGGCCGCCGAAGCCGAGCGTGCCGGCATTACCCGTGCGCTGATTGTCACCGACCTGGGCGTGCGCAATGCCGGCATCGTCGACAAGGTCATCGCTGCCCTCGGCGCCAACCGCCCTTACACGATCTTCGACGCGACCCCACCCAACCCGAACGAACACGCCGTACGTGAAGCGGTCGCGCTATACCGCCAGGGCGAGTGCGACGGCATCATCGCGGTTGGCGGTGGCTCCTCCATCGACTTGGCCAAAGGTGTGGCGGTGTGCGCCACCCATAATGGCCCGCTGCAAAGCTTTGCGGTGATCGAGGGTGGACTGGAACGCATCACCTCGGCCACCGCGCCGTTGATCGCGATCCCGACCACCGCCGGTACCGGCAGCGAAGTCGGCCGAGGGGCCATTCTGATTCTCGACGACGGTCGCAAGGTCGGCGTGATCTCCCCCTATGTCGTACCCCGCGTGGCCATCTGCGATCCCGAGCTGACCCTCGGCCTTCCCCCGATGCTCACGGCCGCCACCGGCATGGATGCCATCGCCCATTGCATCGAGACCTTCATGGCACCCGCCTTCAATCCGGCTGCGGACGGCATCGCCCTCGACGGCCTGTGGCGCGCCTGGAGCCACATCGAACGTGCTACCGCCGAGCCCGGTGATCGCCAGGCGCGGTTGAACATGATGAGTGCGTCGATGCAGGGCGCACTGGCGTTCCAGAAAGGCCTGGGCTGCGTACACAGCCTGTCCCACGCCCTTGGCGGGATCAATCCGAAACTGCACCACGGTACCTTGAACGCGATATTCCTGCCGGCGGTGGTGCACTTCAACGCCGACTCCCCCACCGTGCGCGACGAGCAAAAGCTCGAACGCCTGCGCCATGCCATGGGTCTGGCAGCCGACGCCAACATCGGCTCGGCCATCGAGGCCATGACCCGGCGCCTGGGCCTGCCGACCCGCCTGAGCGAAATCGGCGTCGACGAAAGCCTGTTCGAGCACATCATCGAGGGCGCGCTGCACGATCACAGCCACAAGACCAACCCGCGCGAGGCATCCAGCGCGGATTACCTGACGATGCTCCGGCAATCGCTGTAAGCACCGCCGCACCCTGCTTTCCAACAATAAAAATTCAGGAGGCCAACCCATCGCCGCAATCACGCTTACGTTCTCGTGAAACGTGAAGCAGCGATGGCAGAACAACCATGAAGCCCACTGTCCTTTTCGAACGGCAAGACAACCTTGCCATCGTCACCCTCAGCAACCCGGGAAAAATGAATGCCCTCAACCTGTCCATGTGGCAGGACCTTGGGGACGTCATGAGCACACTGTCCGCCGACCCGAGCGTGCGCTGCGTGGTGTTGCGCGGCGAAGGCGAACAGGCCTTTGCCGCCGGTGCCGACGTCGGTGAGTTTCCAAGCGTACGCGCCAATCCTTCTCAAGCCCGCGTGTATGCCGAAGTCACCTCGGCGGCGATGCGCGCGGTTGCCGACTGCCGGCACCCGGTGATCGCGATGATCCACGGCGTGTGCGTCGGCGGTGGCCTGGAGATCGCGGCGCTGTGCGACTTGCGCATCTGCGGCACGTCCAGCCGCTTCGGCGCGCCGGTCGGCAAGCTCGGCCTGGTCATGTCCTATGACGAAATGGCCGGGCTGGTGGCGCTGGCCGGGCGTTCCACCACCCTGGAAATCCTCCTCGAAGGTCGCATCCTCGATGCCCAGGACGCCTACGTGAAAAACCTCGTGACCCGGGTCGTCGCCGATGCCGAAGTCGAGAGCGAAACCCTCGCCACCGCCCGACGCATCGCCAACGGCGCGCCCCTGGTCGCCCGCTGGCATCGCCAGGCCGCACGCCAGCTCGAAGCCGGCCAGGCGCCCAGTGCGGCGCAGATCGATCACAGCTACTTCTGCTACGACACCGACGATTTTCAGATCGGTCTCAAGGCGTTCATCGCCAAAGCCAAACCACAATTCGAGGGTAAATGACATGGGACCGCTGACAGGAATGCGCGTGGTAGAACTGGCTCACATCATGTCCGGGCCAGTGTGCGGCATGATGCTGGCCGACATGGGTGCCGACGTGGTCAAGGTCGAGAAAGTGCCCGACGGCGATGACTCCCGGCGCTTCTCGCCGATCATGGCCAGCGGCGAGTCCGCTTCGTTCATGGTGGTTAACCGCAACAAGCGCGGCATCGGCCTGAACCTCAAGACCGACGGCGGCCGCGACGTGCTGCGCCGCCTGCTGATGGACGCCGACGTGGTCACGGAAAACTACCGCGCCGGCACCATGGAGAAATTCGGCCTGGGCTACGACACACTGAAAACCCTGAATCCGGGGCTGATCTACTGCGCGATCTCCGGTTACGGCCGCAGCGGCCCGTTCGGCGACAAGGGCGGTTTCGACCTGATCGCCCAAGGCATGAGCGGCATGATGAGCATGACCGGTGAAGCCGGGCGTGAGCCGGTCAAGGCCGGTTCGCCGGTGGCCGACATCAACTCCGGCATCCTCGCCGCGCTCGGTATCTGCGCCGCTTACGCCGCCAAACAAAAAACCGGGCTGGGGCAAATGGTCGACACCTCGCTGTTCGAAGCCGGCCTGCAACAGATGTTCTGGCCGGCGGCGGCCTACTTCGCCGATGGCACCATCCTGCCAAAAATGGGCTCGGCCAACTCCACCAGCGCACCGTACCAAGTGTTCCGCACCGCCGACGGCTGGATCAACATCGGCGCCGCCAACCAGGCCAACTACGAACGCCTGGTCGAAGCCCTGGCCGTTCCGCAACTCAAGGCCGACCCACGCTTCGCCAGCAACGCCCTGCGCATGCAGCACCGTCTGGCGCTGGTGGAAATCCTCAACGAAGTGCTGGTGGCCCGCACCACTGATGAGTGGATGGTGCTGTTCGACAGCCTCGGCCTGCCCGCCGGACCGGTCCTGGACATCGCCGCCGCCCTCGCCCACCCGCAAACCCAGGCACGGGGAATGGTGGTGGAAACCGAACACCCGACTGAAGGCCGCGTGCGCGGTATGGGCCTGCCGATTCACTTTTCCGACATGGACAACGCTCCGCCACAAACCAGCCGCCCGGCACCGTTGCTCGGCGAGCACACCCGCGAGGTGCTCATGGAAAGCGGTTATGACGAAGACGAAATCGATGACCTGATTCGCAGCAAGGCGGTGCTGGCGCGGGCCTCCTGAGTCGCCGGCAAACCATAAAACCCTATGGGAGCAAGCTCGCTCCTACAGAACAACCAGAACAACAAAAACAAAAAGGTGAATAACATGAGCCGTATCTTGACCGAAGCCGTCAGCCGCCGATCTTTCCTGGTCGGTGCCGGCGTCACCGTTGGCGGTGCATTCGCCGCCAGCCTGCTACCCACCAGCGGCGTGTTTGCCGCGACCAAACCCATTGTGTTGCGCTACAGCAGCAGCCTGCCCGACACCCATCCGCTGAACAAACAGATGAAGGCCGCGTCCGAGGCGATCAAGGCCGAAACCAACGGCGACGTGGACCTGCAGGTGTATGCCAACGCCTCCATGGGCGGCGACACCGACATGCTGTCCCAGGTACGCGCCGGTGCGGTGGATTTCATTCCCCTGCCCGGTGCGATTCTCTCCACCCTGGTGCCGGCGATGTCCATCGAGAGCATGCCGTTCGCCTTCAAGGACTATGAAACTGTCTGGGCCGCGCTGGACGGCAAACTGGGCGACTACGTGCGCGCCCAGACCACCAAGGTCGGGCTGATCCCGATGGAGAAAGTCTGGAACAACGGCTTCCGCCAGATCACCAGTTCGACCCGCCCGATCAACACCCCTCAAGACCTCGCCGGCTTCAAGTTACGTGTGCTGGTCAGTCCATTGTGGACCTCCATGTTCAGCGCCCTCGGTGCCGCCCCCACCGGCATCAGCATCAACGAAACCTACTCGGCGTTGCAGACCAAAGTCGTCGACGGCCAGGAAAACCCGTTGGTAGTGGTCGAGTCGGCGCGCTTCTATGAAGTGCAGAAATATTGCTCGCTGACCGACCACATCTGGGGCGGCTTCTGGATCCTCGGCTCGGGCAAGACCTTCCCGAAACTGCCCAAGGACGTGCAGGAAATCGTCTCCCGGCAGATCAACGCCGCCGCTCTGGTTCAACGTCAGCAAGTGATCGACCTCAACGCCAGCCTGGAGCCATCGCTGACCGCCCAGGGCATCACCTTCAATAAGGTCGACCGCTCACTGTTCCGCGCCGACCTGCAGAAGAAAGGTTTCTACACCCAGTGGAAACAGAAATACGGCGATGAAGCCTGGAACCTGCTTGAACAATACGCGGGTCAATTGTCCTGAGTCGGAGACACAGTCATGAAAAACGAGATACCTATGACGGACGTTTCTCCTGCTGAAGGACTCAGCCCACGCCACACCGCACTGCGCCTTGGCCGCTCCCTCGACACCGCCCTGCGCTGGGCGACCGAGGGCAGCGCCGCGCTGCTGGTGATCCTCGAAGTCACCTTGCTGTTCTGCAACGTGTTCTCCCGCTACGTACTCAACCAGCCGATTGTCTGGGGCGACGAAATGGCCTCGCTGCTGTTCCTGTGGCTGGCGATGCTCGGGTCGGTGGTGGCGATGCGGCGCGGCGAGCACATGCGCCTGACATCGTTCATCGCCCGCCTGCCGGCGGAAAAGCGCGCCTTCGTCGACACCTTCGGCGCGGTGATCGTCATCACCTTTATCGTGATGCTGTTCTCGCCAGCCTGGGAGTTCGTCAGTGATGAATGGATCATCACCACCGCCGCCCTGGAAATTCCCAACGCGTTTCGCGTGTCGGCCATCGCCGTCGGCCTGAGCCTGATGCTGTTGACCTGCGTCGCACGGCTGTTGACCAGCGCGCGGCTGATCGACTTCACCGTGTCGGTGGCGATGCTCGGCTCGCTGGCGGCGCTGCTGTGGGCCGGTGAAGGCACCCTGCTGCTGATGGGCAACTGGAACCTGATCGTGTTCTTCATGATCGGCGTGATGGGCATGATCGTCATCGGCGTACCGATCATGGTTGCGTTCGGCCTGGCCACCGTGGCGTATCTGTCGACCATGACCAGCACACCGCTGACCCTGGTGGTCGGGCGCATGGACGAAGGCATGGCCAGCCTGATCCTGCTGGCGATTCCGCTGTTCGTGTTCCTGGGCGCGCTGATCGAAGCCATGGGCATGGCGCGGGCGATGATCCGCTTCCTGTGTTCGTTGATCGGCCATGTGCGCGGAGGGCTGTCCTATGTGCTGATCGGTGCCATCTACCTGATCTCGGGGATTTCCGGCTCGAAAGCGGCCGACATGGCGGCCATTGCCCCGGCGCTGTTCCCGGAAATGAAGAAACGCGGCGAAGATGAAAACGAACTGGTGGCGATGCTCAATGCCTCTGGTGCGATGTCGGAAACCATCCCGCCGAGCCTGGTGCTGATCACCATCGGCTCGGTCACCGGTGTGTCGATTTCCGCGCTGTTCACCGGCGGTTTCATGCCGGCGGTGGTGGGTGCGATTGCCATGGCGGTGGTGATCTGGTGGAAAAACCGCAAAGGCGAGGCTTCTACCGGCAAACGCGCCTCGGGCAAGGAAATCGGTCATTCGCTACTGCTGGCGATACCGGCCCTGGCCCTGCCCTTCGTGATCCGCACCGCGGTGGTCGAGGGCGTCGCCACCGCCACCGAAGTGGCTGCCATCGGCGTCGCCTACACCTTTATCGTCGGCTTGCTGTGCTACCGCTGCTTCGAGTGGAAGCGCCTGTACCCGATCCTGGTCAGCACCGCGTCGTTGTCCGGCGCGATCCTGATCATCATCGGCAGTGCCACCGCCATGGCCTGGGCCCTGACCCAGTCGGGCTTCTCCCATCAACTGGCGCAGGTGATGTCGACCGTACCCGGTGGTGCCTGGGGTTTCCTGATCATCTCCGCCGTGGCCTTCATCCTGCTCGGCAGTTTCCTGGAGGGCATTCCGGCCATCGTGTTGTTCGGGCCGCTGCTGTTCCCGATTGCCAAGACCATGGGCATCAACGACGTGCACTACGCCATGGTCGCGATCTTCGCCATGGGCCTGGGCCTGTTCGCGCCGCCATTCGGCGTGGGGTTCTATGCCGCCTGCGCCATCGCCAAGGTCGATCCGAGCGGTGCCATGCGCCGGGTCTGGCCGTACCTCGGTGCGCTGGTCGTAGCCCTGGCGGTGTTGATCGCCGTGCCGTGGATCTCCATCGGTTTCCTGCCGTCCTGAATCACCTTTTGACACCCCTGCCGACGGTCGCCGCCGCGACCGTCGACACTCAAACACGAGGTTGCTTATGAATTTCTCCACCCTGGAAACCGGCTCCACCACCGAACGCCGGCTGATCGTCGACCCGCCGCGCACCATCTCGTTTCTTGGTGAGGACTTGCGCATCTACGCCACTCCGCGTTTGGTGGATGACATCGAACAGGCCTGTCTGGACTACCTGCTGACCTTCCTCGACGACGGCGAAAATACCGTGGGCGCGGCGGTGGATATCCGCCACGTGGGCGCCACGCTGCTGGGCATGTCGGTGAGCATCGTGGCCACGGTCACCCGCATCGAAGGCCGCAGCGTCACCTTCAATGTCGAAGTGCGCGATGACGTGGAACTGGTGGCGACGGCGGCGCACACACGGGTGGTGGTCAACGTCGCCAAACTGCGTAGCCGCGTACAGGCCAAGGCCGCCGCAGCCGAAGCCGGCGAAGTCGACGATGGCGCGCTCAGTCCTGCACGCCTCACTGCGTCGCGTTGAGTGCCTCGACATGATCACCCTGCATGAACGCAACGGCTTGCCCAACCTCGCGGCCAAGGATGCACTGCCGATCGTCGATGCCCACCATCACCTGTGGGACCTCGGCAACGGCCGCTATCCTTGGTTGCAAGACGAGTATCACGAGGATTTTTTCCTCGGTGACTACCATTCCCTGCGCCGTGATTTCCTGCCCGGGCACTTCCTCGCGCTGACCGAAAATCAACGCTTGATCGGCACGGTGCATGTCGAGGCCGAGCGCGCCCGGGATGAGCAGGTCGCCGAAACCCGCTGGCTGGAACAGGTGAACGCCCGCTACGGTTTCCCCAACGCCATCGTCGCCCACGCCTGGTTCGATCGCGAAGACAGTGCCGAGATCCTCGCGGCCCAGGCGGCCCGGCCGCTGGTCAAGGGTATCCGCTCGAAGCCGGTGACGTCGGCCTCACCGGACGTCTCGATTGCCGGAGCGCCTGGCACCCTGCAGGACCCGAAATGGCTGGAAGGCTTTGCCCTGCTCGAGCGCTACGACTTGTCCTGGGACCTGCGCGTGCCGCCGTGGCACCTGGTGGAAGCGGCGCAAGTGGCAGCGATGTTTCCGCGGATCCGCATCGCCCTCAACCACACCGGTTTCGCCTGGGACCGCAGCCCCGAAGGCATGGCGCGCTGGCGCAAGGGCCTGGAAGCCCTGGCCTTGCAACCCAACGTGCACATCAAGCTCTCGGAATTCGGCCTCAAGGATTTGCCGTGGCGCTTCGAGGACAATCGCATCGTAGTACTCACCGCGCTGGAGATCTTCGGCGTCGAGCGCTGCATGTTCGCCAGCAACTTCCCGGTGGCGGGGTTGCGCGCCTCCTACGACACCCTCGCCGATGGCGTCGCCGCGATGCTTGCGCCCATGGGCCGCGAGGTTCAGGAGGCGGTGCTCGCCGGCAATGCCCAACGTTTCTACCGCCTGGAGACCCGCCATGAATGACCCATCGGCCATCGACTGGCGCGCGCGTTTCCTGGCTAGCGGCGATGACGCCGACTTGCCCATCGTCGATGCCCATCAGCACTACTTCGATATCGACGCCCATTACTACCCGTGGCTGAACGACCGGCCGTTGCGGCCGTTTCGCTACGGCGATTACTCGTCGATCTGCCGCAACTTCCTGCCCCGGGACTATCGCCGCCTGACCGGCATGCACCGGATTGTCCAGACCGTACTGATCGAGGGCGAGTGGGATCCGGCAACGCCGCTGGAAGAAGTGCGTTTTGTCGAGTCGCTGGCCGAGGATGAACAAACCCTGGCCGCCATGGTGGCCCAGGCCTGGCTCGACCGGGAAGACGCCCCCGACCTGTTGCGTGAGTACGCCCGACACCTGTTGGTGCGCGGCATACGCCACAAACCGACGGTCATCCGCCGTGAAGACTGGCGTGAAAATTTCGCCGCGCCCGGTTCCCTGCGTGATCCACGTTGGCGAGACGGCTACGCCCTGTTGGCGGAGTACGGCCTGCACTTCGAATTGCAGGCGCCCTGGTGGCACCTGCCGGAAGCGGCCGAGTTGGCCAGGGACTTTCCCGACGTGACCATCGTGGTCAACCACACGGCGCTGCCGTCCGACCGTTCCCGTGAAGGTTTGGCGGCTTGGCGTGAAAACCTGGCGCTGCTGGCCCGGGAGCCGAACGTCGCACTGAAGATTTCCGGTATCTGCATCCCCGGCGAGCCATGGCCCGTGGACGCGAACCGCGGGGTAGTCAACGACGCGATTTCGATCTTCGGTGTCAGCCGTTGCGCATTCGCTACCAATTACCCGGTCGATGGCGTGGTAAACGGCATGAGCGAGATTCTCGACGGCTTCAAGACCATCGTTCGCGACCGCCCCGTCACCGACCGGCTGGCGCTGTTCCATGACAACGCCCGACGCCTTTACCGACTTGTTTGAACAGCCCTTCAGGAGTTCCCATGTTTGAAGTTTCAGGCCACAACTACATTGCCGGTACCCGTTCAGCGAGCGGTACCGTCACCCTGCAAAGCTTTGATGCCAGCACGGGCGATGCGCTGCCCTATCGCTTCCATTCGGCGACTGTGGAAGAGGTGAATGCCGCCGCCGAAGCGGCCGCCAGTGCCTACCCGATCTTCCGTCATCTGTCGGCCGAACGCCGCGCCGAATTCCTCGATGCAGTCGCCGCTGAACTGGATGCACTGGATGACAGCTTCATCGCCCTGGTCTGCCGCGAAACGGCCCTGCCCGCCGGACGCATTCAAGGTGAGCGGGCACGCACCAGCGGCCAGATGCGCCTGTTCGCCAGAACCCTGCGTCGTGGTGATTTTTACGGGGCGCGCATCGATCGGGCACTACCAGAGCGTCAACCATTGCCGCGCCCGGACCTGCGTCAGTACCGCACCGGCCTGGGTCCGGTGGCCGTGTTCGGCGCCAGCAACTTCCCGCTGGCCTTCTCCACCGCCGGCGGCGATACCGCTGCCGCGTTCGCCGCCGGTTGCCCGGTGGTGTTCAAGGCCCACAGCGGCCACATGGCCACCGCCGATTACGTCGCCGGCGCGATCCTGCGCGCCGCAGAAAAAACCAATATGCCCAAGGGCGTGTTCAACATGCTCTACGGCAGCATCGGCGAGGCGCTGGTCAAGCATCCGGCGATTCAGGCCGTGGGCTTCACCGGTTCGTTGCGCGGTGGCCGCGCACTGTGCGACATGGCAGCGGCCCGTGCGCAGCCGATCCCGGTGTTCGCCGAGATGAGCAGCATCAACCCGGTGCTGCTGATGCCTGAAGCACTCAAGGCACGCGGTGACAAGATCGCCAGCGAGCTGGCTGCTTCCGTGGTGCTGGGCGCAGGCCAGTTCTGCACCAATCCAGGCTTGGTGCTGGGCATTCGTTCGCCGGAGTTCTCGGCGTTCCTCGAACGTTTTGCCGCCGTCATGGCTGAGCAACAGGCGCAGACCATGCTCAACAGCGGCGCGCTGAAAAGCTACTGCCACGGCCTGGAAAACCTTGGTGTTCACCCAGGCATGACGCGCCTGGCCGGCACAGCGCAACAGGGCAATCAGGCACGGCCGCAACTGTTCAAGGCCGATGTCAGCCTGCTGATCGAGGGTGACGAACTGCTGCAGGAAGAAGTCTTCGGCCCGACCACCATCGTCGTCGAAGTGGCGAGCCATGCCGAGCTGATCCAGGCCCTGCACGGCTTGCGCGGCCAGTTGACCGCGACCCTAATGGTCGAGGACGCGGAGCTCGACAACCTGGGCGATGTCCTGGCCCTGCTGGAACAAAAAGTCGGGCGCGTACTGTTCAACGGCTACCCCACCGGGGTGGAAGTCTGCGACGCCATGGTCCACGGCGGCCCGTACCCGGCCACCTCCGACGCGCGCGGCACCTCGGTGGGGACCCTGGCGATCGATCGTTTCCTGCGCCCGGTGTGCTACCAGAATTGCCCCGACAGCCTGCTGCCGGATGCACTGAAAAACGCCAACCCGCTGGGCATCGCCCGGTTGCTGGACGGCGTCATGAGTCGCGAAGCGCTGTAAGCCCGCGAATCAACGCAGCACCCCACGCCCACTGTTAATCCCATGACAGCAGCGCCTGGTCCCCCAGGCGCCGGGCATCGCTGTGCCTGAAACGCTTCATCCCTACAAAAACAACAACAGAGGAAGTCCCATGCAAGTGCAACGTCAACCGAAACAACCCCTGTCGAAACTGCTGCTGGCGATCAGCGCCGCCATGCTGATCGGCTCAATCCTGTCCCCATCGGCCATGGCCGAAACATCGACCACCGCGACGACCACGACCATGCAATGCGCAACCGAAACCACCCCGCGCTACACCAAGACCGCCACCGGTTATCTGATGGTCCTGCGCATGGGCGACAACGCCTACAAGGAACTGACCAAACTGGCCATCGCCGAAAAAATCCCCAGTGCCTCGATCAGCGGCATCGGTTTCGGCAACGTGAAATTCGGGTTCTGGAACAAGGATAAAAAGGACTTCGACGCCAAGACCTTCAGCAACGTCGAGATGGCCAGCATCACCGGCTCCGTGGCGTGGAAGAACGATCAGCCTTCGATTCACATGCATGGCGTCGCCGGCGACAGCACTTTCCAGGCCTACGGCGGCCACATCCTCGACTTCGAAGTGACCACCGGCTCGATGGAAATCACCGTCATCGTGCACCCCCGTCGCCTGGAACGCGGGATCGATCCGTGCATCGGCGCCAATGTGCTGGGTATCTGACCCCGACCGTCTGCCTCTCCCACCGCAACGGTGGGAGTTCCCCACTTCCAACGAAAAAAAACGGGCAACATACATGAGCAGTAAATACATAGCGGCGACCTTGGCGCTGGGCGGCATCGTACTCGGCAACCAGGCACAGGCGGATTTTTTGGGTGACAGCAAAGCCACCCTGGGCCTGAAGAACTTCTACTTCAACAACGACAACCGCGACGGCACCGCCGCCCCTTCGAAAACCGAAGAATGGGCGCAGGGTTTCCTGCTGGACTTCAAATCGGGTTACACCGACGGCCAGGTCGGTTTCGGCGTCGACGCGCTGGGACTGATGGGGGTGACCCTGGACAGTGGCAAGGGGCGCCACGTCGGCAGCAGCATGATTCCCTCGGACAGCGATAACAGCGCCGTCGACGAGTGGAGTCGCCTGGGCCTGACCGGCAAGGTCAAGGTCTCGAAAACCGAACTGCGCCTGGGCACGTTGATGCCGAGGTTGCCGATCCTGGTGTCGAACGACGGTCGGCTGTTACCGCAGACCTTCGAAGGCGGCCAACTGATGTCGAGCGAGTTCAAGGACCTGACCCTGATCGGAGGGCGGATCGAACATGCGACGGGCCGCGGTTCCAGCGATCAAACCGGCCTGGCGGCCACCGGCGGTACGCGGGAGAGCAACCACTTCGACTTCGCTGGCGGCGACTGGAAAGTGACCAAGGACCTGACCGCACAGTATTACTACGCACACCTGGACGACTACTACACGCAGCAGTTTTTCGGCCTGATCCACACCCTGGTGATCGCCGACAATCAATCGCTGAAAACCGACCTGCGCTACTTCAATACCGATTCATCGGGTGAAAACAGCAGCGGGACGTCCGGCTACCGGATCAGCGGCTACACCCAGGGCAATGACGGCGAAATCGACAACCGCACCTGGAGCGCCGCGCTGATTTACACCCTGGGCGCCCACGCCTTCACCGCCGGTTATCAAAGCGTGTCCGGCGGCAGCGGCTTCACCCAGCTCAACCAGGGTGGCTTACCGGACAAGGGTGCTGGCGGCGCCAGCCTGTACCTGTACACCGACCGTTTGATCCAGACCTTCACCCGCGCGGGCGAGCGCACCGCATTCGGCCAATACGCCTACGACTTCGCGGCACTCGGCCTGCCGGGTCTGAAGGCCTCGGTCATTTACCTCAGCGGCGACAACATCAAGACTGCCAGCGGTTCGACTCAGAAGGAATGGGAGCGAGACATCAGCCTCGATTACACCTTGCAGTCCGGTCCGCTCAAGGGGGTCGGATTCGGCTGGCGCAATGGTGAGTCCCACAGCCAGGCGTCTCGGAATCAGGACCAGAATCGCTTGATCGTCAGCTACAGCATTCCACTGCTCTGACTCCTCCCTTCAAGTCCTACCATACAAGCGAGCCAGCTTGCGAAGACGGCATCACATTCAACATTTTTGTTGCCTGACATTCCGCGTTCGCGAGCAGGCTCGCTCCCACAAAAGCTTGCAGTTGAGCCATTAATCGCTTATTTCGGCATTGTCATAAAAGCGTACGATAATCAACTCCATTCATTGCTGGAGGGATGCCAGCTTCATGAAGACTGTTTGCAGCGTGAGGAAACACCATGTCCCTGAATGCGCTGTTCATCTACTGGCCACTGCTGGCAATCGCCATCGCCACCACCCTGTGCCGCCTGATTCACCAGGCCAAGGCATCTGATCGGGCACTGGGCATACAACGCCCGGAACGATAGCGCTCAGGTTCCCCCCCTAACCAGATAACGGTGTCGGCACCACTGGTCAGACCGGTCATGCCAATTTTCTCCTTTCCCCTTGTATTCGCCAAAAAACCTGGCCTAAACTGCGCCTGCACTGGACATACCGGTAAGACCACAATAATTAAGTCCTGAATCTGATGCGCCATGCGCACGGCAGCCAGGACACCGACCAGGATTCCTCCCATGCTCAGATGGTGCTCGCGTTCAATCTTCCTTCAAGTGGTTCTCGGACTGGTGCTCGGCATCATCTGCGGGCTGACCCTTCCCGAATACTCTGCACAACTCAAACCCCTCGGCGACGGTTTCATCAAACTGATCAAGATGCTCATCGGCCTGATCGTGTTCTGCGTGGTGGTCAGCGGCATCAGCGGCGCCGGCGACTTGAAAAAAGTCGGGCGCATCGGCCTCAAATCGGTGATCTACTTCGAAATACTGACCACCATCGCACTGGTGATAGGCCTGGTGTTCGCCTTCACCACCGGCATCGGCAGCGGCGCCAATATTCATCTGGATCAGCTGTCCGCCGCCGATATGGGCGACATCGCCCAGCGTGGCCAGCACATGCACACCACCACGCAGTTCCTGATGGACCTGATCCCGACCTCGGTCATCGGTGCTTTCGCCGACAACAACATCCTGCAAGTGCTGCTGTTCTCGGTGCTGTTCGGCAGTGCCTTGAATCTGGTGGGCGAAGCGGCCTCGGGGATTTCCAGGCTGATCAACGAACTCAGCCACGTGATCTTCCGCATCATGGGCATGATCGTGCGCCTGGCGCCGATTGGTGTGTTCGGGGCGATTGCGTTCACCACCAGCAAATATGGCCTGGACTCGCTGCAGCATCTGGGCAGCCTGGTCGGCCTGTTTTACCTGACCTGCGTGGCGTTCGTGGCCTTGATTCTCGGTCTGGTGATGCGTCTGTCAGGCTTGAAGATGTGGCCTTTGCTCAAGTACCTGCGCGAAGAATTGCTGATCGTGATGGGCACCGCCTCCTCCGACGCCGTACTGCCGCAAATCATGCGCAAGCTCGAACATCTGGGCATCGGCAGCTCCACGGTGGGCCTGGTCATTCCAACCGGCTACTCGTTCAACCTGGACGGCTTTTCGATCTACCTGACCCTGGCCATCGTCTTTATTGCCAATGCCACCGGCACACCACTGGCGATGACCGACCTGCTGACCATTCTGCTGGTGTCATTGATCACCTCCAAAGGTGCCCACGGGATTCCCGGTTCTGCACTGGTGATTCTGGCGGCAACGCTGACCGCGATTCCGGCCATTCCGGTGGTCGGTCTGGTGCTGGTGCTGGCGGTGGACTGGTTCATGGGCATCGGCCGGGCGCTGACCAATCTGATCGGCAACTGCGTCGCCACGGTGGCCATCGCCCGCTGGGAAAAAGACATCGATATCCAACGGGCAAACAAAGTTCTTTCCGGTCAGGTGGGGTATACCTTCCAGCCGAGAAAACCGGTTGTTCCCGGACATCAGCAGGAATTTTAAACAAACTGTGCCCGCCCCACGGGCGGGCACATTGATAGCGACCTGGAGCGAAATGTGATTACCTCGTCAACCGTCGTCAATTCAGTGGTAGAAAAACTTCGGGCCGCTCTGGCCCGTGGTCAATGGCGCTCCGGCGACATGTTGCCGGGCCAGCGTGAACTGGCCGAGCAACTGGGCATCAGCCGCCCAAGCCTGCGTGAAGCGGTGATCGTGCTGGAAACCCTCGGGCTGGTGCGTTCGATGCCGGGCAAAGGCGTGGTGGTACTGGATGCCCACCCGGACGACAGTCAAAGCCATGACAGCGCGGTAGCCGGCGCGAGCCTCGAAGATGTGCTGCAACTGCGCTACACCCTTGAGCCATTTATCGTCGGTCTGGTGGCGCAGTCGATCAGCAGCAAGGAAGTCGGGCAACTGCGCCTGACCTTGATGGACATGCGCGAAGCCCTGGAAGCCGGCGACAGCGAAGCCGGGGTCAACGCTTACATCGCGTTCCACGAAGAGCTGTTCACACTGACCTCCAATCCGATTTTCCAGAGCGTGGTGCAGCAGACCAGCAATGCCCTCAAGCAAAGCGCGGACGTGCTGCGCAACTCGCCAGAGCATCTGGCCGAGCGCCTCGAAGAAAACGAAGCCGTGGTACGTGCCATCCGCAGCAAGAACAGCGCTCAGGCCAGTGCCGAGATGCGCCGGCACATCCTTCGCGAAGGTCAGCGGATGGGCATCGAATTGAACATTCCGGAAGACAACCTCAGCCGTTGAACCCCGAACCTGAAAATTGAAGCTGGAGACAGGCCATGAACAGCGTAGCCTCACCGCAAACTCTTGTTGACCTGCCCTTCCCCATGTCTGCGGATGATCTCTATTCGCGGGTCTTCGACGCCATTCTTGAGCAGCGCCTCCTGCCCGGCAGTCGCTTTACCGAGGACAGCCTGGGACAGATGTTCGGCGTTCGACGCAGTGAGATTCGCAGCGTGCTGACGCGCCTGGCCCATCAGCAAATCATCATCCTACGCACCCATCACCGGCCACGAGTCGCCGCGCCTGATGCGGAACAAACCCGGCAAACGCTGCACGCCCGACGGCTGGCCGAGATCACACTGGTGCGGCTGGCCTGTCAGCGCCCTGAGCCCCTGGATTTAGACCGCTTGCGCGCAAGCGTCGAGCGTGAACGCCAATGCACCGAGCGCGGCCAGGCACTTCGACTATCCGGAGACTTTCATCTGGCGTTGGCAGAGTTGGCGGGGAATGCACCCTTGGCGCATTTTCTTGAAGGCCTGGTACCGCAGACATCGCTGGCGATTGCCCAGATAGATGCGCAGGTCGAAGGTTATTGCGATTGGCAGGTGCACGAAGCCGTTTTGGATGCGGTTGAGCGTCGAGATGCGGTGATGGCTGCAACCCGGCTCAGTCGACACCTGGATCATCTCGAGAGGATGTTGCTGAACGCACCGGTAGCGCTGCGCCAAAAGCGCATTGCCGGTTAGTCGACTTCACCGCAAATTCGGATCGCCACAAAAAACAAATGTGGGAGCGGGCTTGCTCGCTCCCACAATGTATTGAGTGGTATCCCGGTCGTAGATACGACTCGATAACCCCGGCCCCCTGCCTCTCGTTCAGGCGTCGGAAGACGCCGTCAGCTTATTCTGTCAGACGTCGCTAATTCGTCATTTCTCGCCGGTCAGGCAGCGACTTTTTTCGTCCGCACAGTACATGATGTCAATGTGCCTTCCGCGCATGAACACAACAGCCCCTCCCCCTTCGATTACTAACTGAATTAGTTGACCCAGGAAGACCGGACTATGGAAAGCTGGAAAATCAGGACTCATCTTCTGCTGCTGACCAGTGCTTTACTGCTGGGATTACTCTGTGTCGGCGGCCTTGGACTCAAGGGCATGCAATCAGCCGTACGCAGCCTGGAAACCGTCTACCTCGATCGAGTCGTCCCGCTGCGGGACCTGAAAAAAATCGCCGACCTGTATGCAGTGAACATCGTCGATGCCACTCACAAAGCACGCAATGGCAACTTCACCAAAACGGAATCGCTGAGCCGGATCGAGCAGGCCCAAAAAGAAATCGATCAGACGTGGCAGTCCTACAAATCGACGCAACTGATTCCGGCAGAAACGCGGCTTATCGCGCAAATCGACCCACTGATGGACGCCACCCGCGGGCCACTGCAAACATTGCAGGGCATGCTGCGCCAGAACGACGACGCGGCGCTCGCACGATTCGCCACCGATCAGCTGTATCCGCTGATTGACCCCTTGTCAGACAAATTTTCCGAGCTGATTGAAGTTCAACTGGTGGAAGCCAGGAACCAGTTCGAACTCAACCAGGTCGGCTACACCGCCAATCTTCAACTCTGCCTGTTGATTCTGGCATTGGCACTGATAGCGGGAGCAGGCTATTCGCTGTTCTTCTCCAGGATGTTGAGTCGCCAGCTCGGCGCTGAACCGGCAGAACTGGCTTCGATCAGTTCGAACATTGCTCAAGGAAACCTGGCTCACACGCTCAGTGATCGACAACGACCGTCGACGGGTGTGTTGCACTCCGTCCAGGCGATGCGCCACAGCCTAAGCGATATGATCGGCAAGATCAGCCAGGCCTCCGAACAAATCGAAGGGGCCACACTGCAATTGTCTGCGTCATCGGAACAGGGACTGAGCAGCGCCGCACTGCAAAGCGAGACCGCCTCTTCCATGGCCGCCACGGTAGAAGAGCTGTCCGTGAGCATCAATCACATCGCCGACAATGCTCGACAGGCCCAAAGCACTGCACAGAAAGCCGGCGAAATCACCGGTGAAGGCATGGCGGTCATGCACGCCTCCATCGAGGAGATGGGGCAGATTGCCGATCTGGTTGCGCAAAGCTCATCGGACATCGATCAGCTGGCGATTCAGTCAAACGATATCAGCCTGATTGTCGAAGTGATTCGGGGCATCGCTGAACAAACCAACCTCCTTGCCCTGAATGCCGCCATCGAAGCGGCACGCGCCGGTGAACAAGGCCGTGGCTTTGCCGTGGTCGCCGACGAAGTTCGCAGTCTGGCCGCACGTACCGCTCAATCCACCACGGAAATCGTCACCCTGGTCAATGCCATACAAAACGGGATGGTCAAAGCGAAGGACAGCATGTCCGCCGGTTGCGAGCGTGTGACTCATGGCCAGAAACTGGTCGAAAGCGCCGGACAATCCATGAGCAAGATCAAGGGCGTACTGGACGAATCCATTGCGGCCGTCAGTTTCATTTCGTTGTCGCTACAGGAACAACGCGCAGCCAGTGAACAAGTCGCCAGTAACGTCGAACGCGTGGCACAAAGCGTAGAAGAGAACGCTGCCGCCCAGGGCGGGATCGTGCGAACAACCCAGGAGCTCAAGGCCATGTCCGATGGGCTGGGAGGTATTCTGCAGCGGTTCAGCCTGTAACGGACTCACGCGGGGTAGAGACGGACGGAACACAGAGATAAAAAAACCCGGCTTATTCAGCCGGGTTTTTTTATTGCCTCAACAACACTTCGGCCCCGCCTTGCTGCCGTAACGGGCTTCCTGGCGTTCGCGGAAGAACGCCTCGTAGTCCATCACCGGCTTGTCCGGGTGCTTGCTTTGCATGTGCTCGACGTAGTTGTCGTAGTCGGGCATGCCGACCATCAGGCGCGCGGCCTGACCGAGGTATTTTCCGAGGCGACTCAAGTCATTGAACATGCTGCAAACCCTCGATCAAGCTTCTGGCAGTGCCTGGTATGGCGCTTCTTTATCCGTGCGTTCCTTGGTGCCCCAGGCGGCGATGCCGACCTTGAGAGCAAAGAACAGGATGCTGAATACCACGAACAGGAACAGTGCGGTCAGTGTGGCGTTGGTGTAGGCGTTGAAGATCACATGCTGCATTTGATCAATGTTCTTCGCCGGCGCCAGCACCTGACCGTTGGCCAGGGCATCGCTGTATTTCTTGGCCAGCGACAGGAAGCCGATCGCCGGGTTGGCGTCGAACAGCTTGATGAAGCCCGCAGTGCTGGTGCAAATCAGCAGCCACACGGCTGGCAGCAAGGTCACCCACACATAACGCTGGCGCTTCATTTTGATCAGCACCACGGTGCCGAGCATCAGCGCGATACCGGCCAGCATCTGGTTGGAGATGCCGAACAGCGGCCACAGGGTGTTGATGCCACCCAGCGGATCGATCACGCCCTGGTACAACAGGTAACCCCACATGGCCACGCAACCGGCAGTGGCGATCAGGTTGGCGGTCCAGGATTCGGTGCGTTTGAGCGCCGGCACGAAGGAGCCGAGCAAGTCCTGCAGCATGAAACGCCCGGCACGGGTACCGGCGTCGACCGCAGTCAGGATGAACAACGCTTCGAACAGGATCGCAAAGTGGTACCAGAACGCCATGGTGTTTTCACCCGGCAGGACGTGGTGCAGGATCTGCGCGATACCCACCGCCAGGGTCGGTGCACCGCCGGCGCGGGCCAGGATGGTGGTTTCACCGATGTCCTTGGCCACGGCTTGCAGCGCCTCCGGGGTAATCGCAAAGCCCCAGCTGCTGACAGTCTGAGCAACCGAAACAGCATCGGAACCCACAATGGCCGCAGGGCTGTTCATGGCGAAGTACACGCCCGGATCGATCACCGATGCAGCAACCATGGCCATGATCGCCACGAAGGACTCCATCAGCATGCCGCCGTAACCGATGTAACGGGCATGACCTTCGCTGGCCAGCAATTTCGGCGTGGTGCCGGAAGCGATCAGCGAGTGGAAACCCGATACCGCGCCACAGGCAATGGTGATGAACAGGAACGGGAACATACCGCCCTTCCACACCGGGCCAGTGCCATCGATGAACTGGGTCAGTGCCGGCATTTTCAGCTCGGGCATGGTCACCAGAATGCCGATCGCCAACGCGACGATGGTGCCGATCTTGAGGAAGGTAGAGAGGTAGTCACGGGGTGCCAGAATCAGCCACACCGGAAGAACGGCAGCCACGAAACCGTAACCGATCAACATCCAGGTGATCTGCACGCCGGTGAAGGTGAACGCCTTGGCCCACACCGGATCAGCGGCAATCTGCCCGCCCAGCCAGATCGAGCCCAGCAGCAGGAACACGCCGATGATGGAGATTTCACCGATGCGGCCCGGGCGGATGTAGCGCATGTAGATGCCCATGAACATCGCGATCGGGATGGTCGCCATGACCGTGAACATGCCCCACGGGCTTTCGGCCAGGGCCTTGACCACGATCAGCGCCAGCACCGCGAGGATGATGATCATGATCAGGAAGCAGCCAAACAGCGCGATGGTGCCGGGGATGCGGCCCATTTCTTCGCGGACCATATCGCCCAAGGAACGACCGTTGCGGCGGGTGGACATGAACAGGACCATGAAGTCCTGCACGGCACCGGCCAGCACCACCCCGGCGATCAGCCACAGCGTACCGGGCAGGTAGCCCATCTGCGCCGCCAGGACCGGACCGACCAATGGCCCCGCGCCGGCGATGGCCGCGAAGTGGTGACCGAAGAGGACGTGTTTGTTGGTCGGTACGTAGTCCAGACCATCATTGTTGAGCACTGCGGGGGTCGCTCGATTGGGGTCGAGCTGCATCACTTTATTGGCGATGAACAGGCTGTAGTAGCGGTAGGCAACCAGGTAGATAGCAACGGCTGCGACGACAATCCAGAGGGCGTTGATCGCTTCGCCGCGGCGCAGGGCCACGACACTCAGCGCAATCGCTCCCAGGACGGCCACGGCAAACCAGGCGAGGTGTTTAGCCAGACGGGGCATAGAGGGGTCTCCTGCCGACAGCTTGTGACTGCGGCGGTAATTTTTATAATTGTGTCCGCTGTGCGGAGCTGGCCCAATATCCGCGCATGCCGTCCACAAATAAATCCGCGTTACTACGTACGCGGCGTCTACGTAGTTCTACGTAGAGAACGCCTTCCACTGTAGGAGCGAGCTTGCTCGCGAAAAAGGTTCAGCCGATGCCACTCAGCGCCTGGAATGCCATCGCGAGCAAGCTCGCTCCTACATGGCCTATGTTTGGCATATGATGCCGGGCCTTCGCCATCCCTCGTTACGGCCGGGAGCACAGATGCAGCTCAAACACAAAATCGTCGCGCTCGGAATTCTGCCGCTGGTGTTGGCCATTGCCGTCATCTGCGCCCTGGTGATTTCCCTGAACCGGCAACTGGGTGATCAGCAGGCGCAACTGATCGAAGACAGCATTCTGGCGAGCAAGCGCGCGGAACTGAAAAACTACGTGGAAATGGCGCAAAGCCTGATCGAGCCGCTGTACGACGACGGCCACGGTGACGCGCACGCCCAGAAACAGGTGCTGGAGGAACTGCGCAAGCTCAGCTTCGGTATCAACGGTTACTTCTTCGTCTACGACCACGAAGGCCGCAGCCTGATGCACGCGCGGCAGTCGGAACTGGTGGGCAAATACCTGTGGGACATGAAAGACCCGCACGGCCTGCCGGTGATCCAGGCGTTACTGAAAAGCGCACAGTCTGGCGAAGGTTTTCAACGGTACGCCTGGAACAAACCCTCCTCCGGCCAGGTGACCGACAAGCTCGCCTACGTGGTGATGCTGGATCGCTGGGGCTGGATGCTCGGCACCGGCATTTATCTTGAAGACGTTGAACGCGCGACCCAGCAGGCCCGCGACGAAGTGGCCATGGGCATCCGCAAGACCATGATGGCGATTGCCGTGGTCGCCCTCGTCGCGGTGCTGTTTGTGTTTGCCACCGGCATGACCCTGAACGTCAGCGAGCACCGCCTGGCGGACAAGAAACTGCAGCGTCTGACCCAACGTATCGTCAGCCTGCAAGAGGAAGAACGGTCACGGGTTTCCCGCGAACTGCACGACGGCATCAGCCAGGTGCTGGTGTCGATCAAGTTTCAGTTCGAGCTGGCCAGCCATGTGTTGGAGAATGGCCAGGACAAGGGCCTGGGCATATTACGGGACGCCACCGAACGCCTCGGCGAAGCGATCGGCGAGGTCCGCAGCCTGTCCCATGATTTGCGTTCATCGCTGCTCGACACCCTCGGGCTGCCGGCGGCCATCGGTCAGCTGGCCGCGGAATTCGAGCAACGCAGCGGGCTGCGGGTGACCTACAACGACAATGAATTCGACTGCCATCTGGTCGAAGGCGCGGCGGTGTCATTGTTCCGCATCGTCCAGGAAGGCCTGACCAATATCGAACGGCATGCCCATGCCAGGAACGTTTGCATTACCCTGCACGGTTCTGAAGACAACGTGCGCCTGACGCTGGTCGATGACGGTGTCGGTTTCAACGTCGCCCAGGTCGAACGTCGTCACGCGGGCATCGGCCTGCGTAATATCCGTGAACGCGTCGAACATTTTGGCGGCCGGTTCGACCTGATATCGATACCTGGACGCAGTGAGCTGGACGTTCTGCTTCCAATGAAATGGCCCGGCGGTAAACGCTGACGCCTCCCAAAACAACAAGAGTGAATGCCTGCGATGAACCTGCCCTCCCCGATCCGCGTCGCGTTGGTCGACGATCACTCCCTGGTCCGTGACGGAATCAAGGCGCTGCTGGCCGTCATGTCGCCCCTGGAAGTGGTGGGCGAAGCCGAAAACGGCGTCGAGGCGATCGAGATGGTCGGGCGCTGCCAACCGGACCTGCTGCTGGTCGACATCAGTCTGCGGGACATGAACGGCCTGGAGCTGACCCGGGTGCTGCGCAGCCAGTACCCGTCGCTCAAGGTGTTGGTACTGAGCATGTACGATAACTACGAGTATGTGAGTGAGTCGGTGCGTTCCGGTGCCAGTGGCTATGTGCTCAAGAATGCCCCCTCACGGGAAATCATCGCGGCCATCGAAGCGATTACCAGCGGCGGCACCTTCTACAGCGCCGAAATCGCCCAGCGGCTGATCGCCGATAAAAGCACTGACAACGAGCTGACACCCCGGGAAAGCCAGGTGCTGTACAAAATGGCCCAAGGGCTCAACAACAAGGAAATGGCCCGGGAACTGGACATCAGCGTGCGCACAGTGGAAACCCATCGCCTGAGCATCCGTCGCAAGCTCAACATCGACAAGCCTGCGGCACTGGTCAAATACGCCATCGATCACGGGATCATTACCTTGTAGGAGCAAAGCTTGCTCCTACAAAGAACGGTTCCGCGCAACCATTGACTGCGTCAATAGTCACCATTAACTCAATGAAGTTCTCTTAAAAACTGTGCGGCGTAACATCTGCTCCATACCAACCAACAACACCCCGGAGCACACGATCATGAAACGCCAAACCATCCTCAGCATCGCTTTCTCGATCTTCGCAGTGAACGCTTTCGCCGCTACCTCTGCTCAACCTGTA
Source organism: Pseudomonas sp. G(2018) (assembly GCF_005502415.1). Classification (NCBI taxonomy): domain Bacteria; kingdom Pseudomonadati; phylum Pseudomonadota; class Gammaproteobacteria; order Pseudomonadales; family Pseudomonadaceae; genus Pseudomonas; species Pseudomonas sp. G(2018). The sequence continues at coordinate 201,543 of NZ_SCOO01000007.1, forward strand.
GTCGCTGAAGGCGGCTCGGATCGTCTGATCGAAAGCCGTGTGGCTGAAGGTGGTTCGGATCGTCTGCTCCAGAATCGTGTGGCTGAAGGTGGCGCTGATCGCCTGCTCGAAAAACGCGCTGTGGCTGCCGATGGTTCGGATCGTTTGAAAGGCAACACCATCGCCGCCGATGGTTCTGATCGCCTGAAAGGCAACACCATCGCCGCTGATGGTTCTGACCGCCTGAAAGGCAACACCATTGCCGCTGATGGCTCTGATCGCCTGAAAGGCAACACCATCGCCGCTGATGGTTCTGACCGCCTCAAAGGCAACACCGTCGCCTGAACAAATAGCTTCACCGAAGTCCCCAACGAAAAAACCCGGCCTGATCAGCCGGGTTTTTTCATGGTTTTTATCCGGCGATCACGCTTCAACTGCCCGCGCCACCGTGTGCTTCTTCAAAAAAGTAGTCTTTCCAGCTGTCCGCCTTGTTTTTCAGCACGCCCAATGCCTGCAGTTTCTCGGCATAGACCGCCGTGCGTTGTGGCACGACGGTGAAGTCGATTTCGGGATCGTTGACGATTTTCTCGACCAGCGACAGCGGCAGCTTCGATTGCTCGACCCGGATATAGGTCTGAGCGGCGGCGGACTTGTCGGCCTTGATGATTTTTTCGGCTTCGGCCAGGGCGTCATAGAACGCCTTGTAGGTTTTCGGGTTTTCGTCGTGGAATTTTTCAGTGGTGTACAGCACGTTGAACGTAGCCTGGCCACCCAATACGTCGTAGGAACTCAGCACTTTATGCACGTTGGGGCTCTGCAGTTCCTGATACTGGAATGGTGGGCTGGAGAAGTGCGAGCTGATTTCCGAGCCACCGGCGATCAGCGCCGCTGTCGCATCCGGGTGCGCAAGGCTGATCGAGATGTCGTCGAATTTCTTGTACTGGTCATTGCCAAATTGTCTGGCGGTTTCAATCTGCAACGTGCGCGACTGGAACCCGACACCCGCCGCCGGTACTGCGATGCGGTCCTTTTCGGTGAAGTCCTTGAGGCTCTTCACGTTCGGGTTATTGGTCAGCAAATAGTTAGGCATTGACCCCAGCGAGGCGATGGCCTTGACGTTCTGTTTGCCCTTGGTTCGATCCCAGATGGTCAGCATCGGCGGCACGCCCGCCGACACCACATCCAGCGCGCCCGCCAACAACGCCTCGTTCATCGCCGTGGCGCCGGAAATGCTGTTCCAGTCGACCTTGATGTCGAGGCCCTGGGCCTTACCCTGTTTCTCGATGAGTTGCTGATCGCGCACCACATCCAGGATCAGATAGCCGATACCGAATTGCTGGGCAATGCTGATTTTACCTTCGGCCTGAGCACCGGGACTGAGCAATGCGCTGACCGCCGCCACGGAGGCCGCCAACAGGGTCAACGCTGGATGCTTGAAGCGAGTTGCCATGAAAACCTCTGATCACTGAATTAATGGGTTGGCCGAAAAGCGCCGACAAAAAAGCGGCCAGAGCCGCTGTTTTTAGGGTTCTTGAGCCGAGACTCAGAGCTTGGCAATCGAGACTTCGGTGGATTTCACGAAGGCAATGACTTCGCTGCCGACCTTCAACTCCAGGTCGCGCACCGAACGGGTGGTGATGACTGAGGTGACGATGCCGGAGGCGGTTTGTACGTCGATTTCCGAGACCACTTCACCTTCCAGGATTTCCTTGATGACACCCTTGAACTGGTTACGGACGTTGATCGCTTTGATGGTCATGATGAGGCTTCCTGTCTGATGTCGAGTACATCCACCTGGATGTGCAGGCCTTCAAGGTGCACCGCCCCAACCAACATTAAAAGGAATATAAAATTATCAATTTATAATTATTGGATATATGTCAAATTTCAGGCAAAAAAAATCCCGGGCAGCTGATGGACGCCCGGGACTTAAAAATGCATAAACCGTGGTGGTGAACGCGGGGCGGATATTACGGAATATTTCCCGCTGTAACAAGATATTTTAGTTAACTGTTCGGTTACTAATTTCTCTAAGCCCTTAAATAACCTGATATTTTTTATGGTTACCGTCGAAACCACCTGAACTATGTCTGTAGGAGCGAAGCTTGCCTCTACAGATACCAGCGGTACTCCCGTGCATCGATGTCGTGCATGAAAGCCAAATGATCCTGGCGCTTGTTCTCGCAATACACATCGACAAACTCCGCCCCCAATCCTTCACGCAATTGCGGGTTGCCTTGCATGGACCGCACGGCTTCCAGCATCTCCAGCGGGAAATCGATACCGCTGCTGCGGTCTTCATTAAGCGGGGCGATCGGTTCGCGGCCGTTTTCCAGGCCTTGCTCCAGTCCAACCAGTATCGCGGCAAGCACAAGGTAGGGGTTGGCATCCGCACCGGCCAGGCGATGTTCGATGCGCAGGTTTTTCGCGTCCGACTCCGGCACCCGCAGGCAGGCATCGCGATCTTCAAAGCCCCAACTGGCGCGGGATGCGACGTTCACGGTGGCGCTCAAGCGGCGCATGGCGTTGTGATTCGGAGCAAAGATCGGCATGCAATGTGGCAACACGTCCAGGCACCCGGCCACTGCGTGGCGCAGCGCTTGTTGCCCGTTCGCCGCCAGCAGGTTGTTGCCTGCTTCGTTGTAGAGGCTTACATGCACGTGCATGCCGCTGCCAGGATGCTGCAAGTAGGGTTTGGACATGAAACTGGCGCGATACCCATGTTTGAGCGCAACACCACGAGTGCTGCGGCAAAACAACGCCGCCCAGTCCGCCGCGCGCAATCCGTCATCCAGATGGCCGAAATTGATTTCGAACTGTCCCGGACCGAGTTCGGCGGTGATCACCGTGGCATCGATGCCTTGCGTGCGCGCGGTCTCGACCATGTCATCGAGCACCGGGGCGAATCGCGAGAGGCGTTCGATGTGCATGTTCGGCTGATCATCGGCGTCGCCGGTCAGTGGATCGCGCGCAAACTGTGGCAAGCCATCACGCAAGTGGCTATCGAACAGGTAGAACTCCAGTTCGAACGCCACCACCGGAAAAATGCCTTTGCGACGCAGGCGTTCCAGCACCTGCGCCAATACTTCGCGCGGCTCGAAGACGATCGGTTTTTCGGTGCCGTCGGAGGTGATCAGCATCTGCCCCAACGGCTGTTGCTCCCAGCTCACCTTCTTGAGTGTGCCGGGCACCAGACGCCGAGGTGCATCCGGGTCACCGTCGTTGAAGCAGTAGTCGCCGATCTTGAACAGCCCGCCCTGGGTGCCGAGCAACACGCAGTTTTGCGGCAACTTGAGCGCGCTGCCGGCCGCCACTTTTTCCAGCATCTCGATCGGGTATCGCTTGCCGTAGAAATGGCCTGGAATGTCCAGGGAAATCAGGTCGACGTAGCGCACCTCAGGGTAGCGCTGACGAAACCCGCGCACTTCGTCCAGCAGATCAGAGCACACAGCATCCATCGTCTTGTTCCTTGTTGTTTTTATCAGGTGTAAACCCACAGCACGCGGGTGAGTTGGTCCGAGAGATTGCCGTAGCGGCAATGGGCATGACTGGCCAGCTGGAAACTGTCGCCGGCGCGCAAGGTGACCGGCTCGTTGTCATCGAGCCACAGCGTCAACTGACCTTCCAGGACATAGCCGCCCTGCTCCGAGCTGTCTTTCATGTGCCGGTCACCGCTGCTGGCGCCGGGCTCCAGCTGGCTTTCGAGCATGGAAAACGACGCGCGCATTTTCGGCGAGACCAGGATGTCGGTGATCCCGTCGGCGTAATATAGGGTGCGACGCTCGTCCGGTCGGGTCACCCAGGACAAGGCCATGGGTTTGGGCAGGCTGTAGAAATAGGTGGTCGGCACACCAAGGGTTTCGCTGATGGCGGTCAAGTCCGCCACCGTTGGCCGGGACAACCCGCGCTCGACCTGGGAAAGAAACCCCACGGAGCGACCGATTTTGTCCGCCAGCTCCTTCAGGGTGTATTTCTTGTGTTTGCGCAGGTCCTGGATCAGGATCGCCAGCGCCGAAATCTCTTCTTGCATGTCCATCTAAAGGCTTCCAGAAAGTGCCGATTCAAATGCTGTCGCGCAGCCGGTACCAGGCTTTGCCGATGGCTTCCAGCGGTGCGGCCATGTACTTGCCGCCGGGAAAACTGTTGTTGGTCAAGCCTTGGTACAACGCCAGCTCGTCCGATTGGCCAAGTATCGCATCGGAGACGGCCCGCGCCCCGGCCAGGGTCGGCAGCACGCCGTGACCGGAATAGCCCTGCAACCAGTACAGATCGCCGCGCCCGCCGATGTCGGGCGTGCGCTTGAGGGTCAGGTCGATGTGGCCACCCCAGGCGAACTCCAGCTCTACCCCTTTCAATTGCGGAAACACACGCTCCAGACAAGGCCGGGTGGCGCCGGCGATGTCCTTCGGCATGCCACCCAGGTAAGTGCAACCGCCACCGAACAGCAATCGATGATCGGGGGTACGGCGGAAGTAATCGAGTACGAACTGGTTGTCGGTGACACACACGTTGCTCGGTAATAGCGCAGTCGCCTGTGACTCGGCCAGTGGCGCCGTGGCCACCTGATAAGTCCCAACGGGCAACACGCAACTCGAAAGCTGCGGATCGAGCCGGTCGAGATAAGCATTACAGGCCAGTACCAACACATCGGCGCGAATGCGACCGCGTTCAGTGGTCACCACATACCCGTCGCCCTCCTCGCGATAATTCAGCGCCTTGCTTTGTTCATGAATCACGCCACCGGCCCGCTCAATCGCGGCGGCCAGGCCGAGCGCCAGTTTCAGCGGATTCAAGTGCCCGCCTTCGGGATCGAACAGCCCGGCCTGATAGCGCTCGCTGGCGACCCACTCCGGCAGCTGATGGCGCTCAATGAAACGCAAACCATCATGCCCCCATTTGTGACTGGCCTCATGCTGCCATTCGGTCAGCAAGCTGACCCGTCGTGGCATCACCGAGGTCCAGAGGTGGCCAGGCCGGTAGTCGCAATCAAATCCGTGGCGTGCCGGCAGTTCTCGCAACTCCCGCGCCGCCCAACGCATGCCATCCCACAGACGTCGCGCGCGCTCATACCCCAGCGCCGCTTCCAGCGGCGGCATGTCGCAGGACCAGCCAAGAATGGCCTGGCCTCCATTGCGTCCAGACGCCGCCCACGCCACCCGACTGGCTTCCAGCACTGTCACGCGTTTGCCGGCCAGGGCCAGGCGCAACGCGGTATGCAACCCGCTGAAACCGGCGCCGATGACCAGTACTTCGGTGTCTTGCTCGCCATCGAATGGCGCACGGTTTTTTACGTGATCGGCGCAGGTATGGGCGTAGTAGCTGGCGACATGTTGGGTGGATTGCTGAAACATTACCGGTTCCATGAAATTTTATAGTTTTAATTTCATGAAAAAATACACCAGTATTTTCACACTGGCAAGGTTTTGATGACAGGGGTGAAGGGTGCTCGGCCTTGTCCGCGATCCCATTGTGGGAGCGTACTTGCGGCACTCCGGAGCTTGCCAAAGGGACTCGCCGCAAAGGCGAAACGGCCAGCCGCCGTTACCGCAGCAATGGATATGTACCCAAACAAAAAAAATCCCACCCGGAAAAACCCGGGCGGGATTCGCTGAAACGGCCAGCATTATGGGAAAGACTTAGGCAATCGGAATCAAAGGATCCGCCGCCGCCCAGGCAACATCACGATCCGCCACTGGTGGATAAATCCACACAGTATTGATCTGCGTCTTGAGTTCCTTGCCCTCTTGCTTGGTCAGCTTGACCTGGCGATCCCACCCTTCGGTGTAAACCGCGCCCCAGGCGCCCAGATCCAGGCAGGTAACGTATTTCGGCTGGCGGTACGGCGTCGGGTCCACGCCGAGGATATGCGCGGCCACGTTGTTACCGGCATGTCGGCCCAACATGATGGCGTGCTGGCAAGTCATCAGTGCGTGGTTGCCGATGTCATCGGTGGCCGCATAAGCGACGTCGCCGGTGGCGTAGATGTCATCCTGGCCAATGACTTTCAGGTTCGCATCAACATGCAGGCGGCCGAGATGATCACGTTCGCCGGGGACCTGCTCGGTCAGCGAGCTGGCGCGTACGCCGGTGGTCCAGACCACGGTTTTAGCATCGATACGCTGGCCATCGGACAAGCTCACACCATCTGCATCAACCGCAACAACCGAGGCGTTCAGATGCCAGGTCACGCCGGTTTCAATGCTGGCTTCAGCGATTTTTTCCGCAATTTCAGGGCCCATGGAACCACCGACCTTGTTACCGCGGTCAACGATGATCACCTTGATATCCGCACGATCACCGAGGATGGCACGCAAGCGGGTCGGCATTTCAGTCGCCGTTTCGATCCCGGTGAAACCTCCGCCGGCAACCACTACGGTGTTGCGTGCAGCGCTTTCTGGCTGATTGACCAGATTCTTGAGGTGGTTTTCCAGGCGTACGGCTTGTTCGATCTGATCGACGTCGAACGCATGTTCAGCCACGCCTGGGGTATCAGGCAGTGCCAGGCCGCTGCCGGTAGCCAGTACGAGTTTGTCGTAGATAACCACCTGTTTGTTGCCCGAAGCATCAATGTAGCCAACACGTTTTTGCGCGACGTCGATGGTCTCGGCGGCGCCCTTGATGAACTTCACGCCGACCGCATCCAACAGCTTGCCAATCGGCGCGGCCAGTTGATGGGCGTTCGGCTCGTAAAAACGTGGGCGAATCCGCAACTCGGCCTGAGGAGCCAGCACCGTCACTTCGACGTTGTTGTGATCATGGATGTTGAACAGACGCGTCGCACTGATCGCTGTCCACATACCACCGAAACCCGCACCAACTACCAGGATGTGTTGTTTCATTTTTAACTCCAGTGAAGAACCAGGCATTGAATGTTGTTAAAGGACCAGGAGCTTGGCGCGAGTCTCTCTTGGAAAGCGCCGTTCACTGCCGATCTGACAACTGCGACTTTATTGATCCGAGTTACATCACGCAACCTGTTTTTTGCGATGGTTTCCATCGATGATTTTGATACAGGCCTGAAAGGCGCCATGCAGCTGGCTACAAAAGGATTTAGGCTTCAATGGGGCAACAATCCCATTCGTTGTCCAGTTAACGACCAGCTGATATCATTTGCGACAACACTAGTCGGAGATTGAAATGGCTCTTTACAGCGCAGGCGTCGAATACGGCCTTCACTGCCTGACTTTCCTGGTAGGCAATTGCGGCGATACCCGCGAAGCGAGTGTGCGTGACCTGGCCGAGCTGCAAGGTGTGCCGCTGGACTATCTGGCAAAAATCTTCACCAAACTGGCCAAGGCAAAACTGGTGGTGGCGACCGAGGGCGTGCGTGGAGGATTCAAGCTGGCTCGGCCGGCGGACGAAATCACGCTGCTGGATATCGTCAACGCCATCGACGGGCGCAAGGCTATTTTCGAATGCCGGGAAATTCGCGGTCGTTGCGCACTGTTTGAAGGTGAGACGCCGGAATGGGCGGTGGACGGACGCTGCTCGATCCATGCCGCGATGCTGACGGCGCAGAAGCGCATGGAAGAGGCCCTGGCCCAGCAGACGATCCTGGACATCGCCCGCAGGGTAGGACGCAAGGCCCCGGCGGAGTTCAACGCGAAGGTGGACAGCTGGATGAACGATCGCCGGGAAAAGAAAGGCACCGCCAGTACCCAGACAAGCGACGATCAGCTCATCCAGGTCACCGCGGTCTCCGACTGAATCCTACAGGCAATCACGCACTGCCTTGCGCAGTGCGCCGGACTTGGCCCAGGGCGGTCCCTGATACAGCGAGACCTGGCTTCCATCCTTCGACTTCACGATGTCCAGCACTTCATCGGCCGTGATGATGCTGGGCGCGGTAATCCGGTAGCCGTTGGATATCGAAGTTTGTGTGGTGCTGGATACCTCTTTTTGCCACGGGGGCAACACGCACGCGGCCAGCTCTTTCGGTGGTTTTTCACTGTACTTGCTGACATTCGGCTCGCCCGGTACCAGTGACGCCGGCAACGAACATCCCGCCAGCAACGCCAATACCACTCCCCCCAATAACATCCGACTCTGCATGAAACGTCCTTAATCCTGAAAAAACAAAATGTAGTCTGTCGTCGCACGGACTTCCATGGCATGACGGAACCTCAGCGACTGGCGTTGTTATCGCCAGGCTCCGGGTAGGACCGTTCGTTCAAATAGGTCATCCATCGCTCATAGGCTTCGTGTTGCCATTGGCTGACCCGCTCCCATTCCGGCCCGCTGAGCTGGTGTTCGGAGATGAGTTTCATCATTTCGCTGGTGGCCGCATCCAGATCGGCAATCAGCTCATGGGCACGCGCTCTGAAATCATCGGTTGCGGTCATTTTGAACGTCCCCCGCCCTTGCCGAAAAATCGGTACTTCACTACGACAGCGGATTTTGCCGATCGCGCAATCTTCCCGACCAAAGGAAGCGGTCCGGGACCAGACGAATACAACGCCCTCTTGCAGGAATGGGTCTAAAATTTCAAGGCGCAGAGTTGCAGGAGGTCATCATGTGGCTTAACGAATCGGAACAAGAACTTCGACGCGATCTGCAAGGGCTTGCATCGGATTTGCGATGGTCGGCGGTCGAACTTTTACGCATCGCAGAGCAGTTGCGCCTGACCGGCAATGATGTCGATGCAGAGGCCGTCAGGAGGCTGTGCGATCTGTTCCAGGGTGATGAGCAACGGTTGGCAGGCTATGCCGAGGAAGTGAAAGCCAAATACATCACCCGCAACAAACCCCAATAGCGGACACGCTGCGATGAAAAGCGCTCTCTTGATGTTCGCCGCGTTGCTCACGGCATTGCCAGGCTGCAGCAGCAACTCGCAAATCTACCGGGACCAGCCGCTGGTGGCCAAGGTCGAGACCGGCATGAGCAAGGAGCAAGTCGAGCAAATCGGCGGCCCACCGTTATCGGTCACGAACCGTAGCGTCGAGCCGGGCACTTGCTTTGATTACAAGCTGACCCAACCCGGTCATCAGCACCCGTTCAATGTCAGTTTCGATGATCGGGGCAAGGTCGATCACAAGAGCTTCATGACCTGTGCCGAATGGAGCAACACCCAGCAAAAGGCCAGGGAATCACGCTCTGGTGGTGGGGGCGGCGGATATTAGCGCTTTTGTAGGAGCGAACTTGCTCGCTCCTACAATTTCCAGGGTTACTGGCTGCGCGCCTGCTTGCTCGACCGCGACTTGCAGCCTGGCAGAGACGCCGCAAACGCCAGCGCTTCTTCTCGGCTGCCAAACGACCCGAGTCGATCACCTTTGGTGCAGACCCGCCATGGGCCATTGTTCACGCTGACGACGTCATAACCGTTCATGTGCATCTTGTTCAGCATCGGAACACTCATGGTCACCTCCATCTTCGCAATGATATCCAAAGCTAACGTGCCTACCTTACACCTGCTCTTCGCCAAAAGGCCGACCAGACGTCGTGTCAGGATTCCGTCATTCGACTGCACTTTCAGGCGTGGCAACCGCTCTAAACAGGCAAGTTCCGGCAAAACGATTCCGGCGTGAATATTGCAGTTTTATGACAATTTTATGTCAAAGAGCTATCAGGCAATACATGAAAGTACGCGCAACCGTCATTTGCGAGCAGGACCGCCACATTCTCCTGGTGCGCAAACCGAGGAGTCGCTGGATGTTGCCCGGCGGCAAGGTCGAGCCCGGTGAAACCACGGTGGGAGCCGCCACGCGTGAGCTGCACGAAGAAACCGGGCTTGATGTCGAGGACATGCTGTACCTGATGGAGCTGGAAACCGGCAGCACCCGGCACCACATCTTCGAGGCCTCCGTGATCAATCTGGATCAGGCGCGGCCACGAAATGAAATCTTCGACTGCATCTGGTTTCCGCTGGATGCGGTACAGAACCTGAGTACCAGCGACGCTACGCTCAGGATCGTCAGAGCGTTTCAGCGTCGCCTGTAGGTTTCTCTACGCCGTGGCCAATGCCGTCGCGGCCTTGTCAATAAACGCGGCAATCTCCGCCGGCATCGAAGCCAGGGACGCATGACTGGCGTTCAAGGTCAGAATCTCCCGGGCATTCAGTCGCCCTGCCATCCACTGCTGGTTCTGCGGCGCGATCATCCGGTCATCGGCCGACACCTGATACCACGACGGTTTGTTCTTCCACGCCACGGTGCTGATCGTGTCGCCAAAGGTGCTGGCCAAGGGGGCTTTCTGGGTGATGCCCATGACCAGTCCTTCGGTCGCCGGCAAGTCCTGGCAGAAACTCTCATGGTAAAGCTCAGGCTTGACCCACAGATATCCGTCGCTGTCGGGAGCCAGGTTGGCTGCTGCCGCCGGGAGATGCCGTTGCGTAATGCCGCCGGGGCTTTCACCGGTGTCCGGCGCGAACGCAGCGATATAAACCAGGCCCACGACATTCGGTTGATCGCCCGCCTCTGTTATCACCGCACCGCCATAGGAATGACCCACCAACAGCACAGGTCCGGCCACTCGCGCGACCATTTTACGGGTGCGTTCAGCGTCATCGGCCAATGAAGTCAGGGGCATTTCCACTGCCTGGATGCGGGTGTAGCCCTTGCCCAGCAGTTTGACGATGACTTTGTTCCAATGGGCGGCACCGCCCCAGAAACCATGGACCAGCACAATCGTGGGTTTTTCGCTCATGACCTTGACTCCATTGACCGATAAGGTTGTTGGCGCGTCGTGTCAGCCCTGATCGCCGCCACCCACGGGCATGACCATACCGGTGATATAGGACGCTTCGTCGCTGGCCAGAAACAGAATAGCCCCGGCTTGCTCATCCAGCGTGCCGTAGCGCTTCATCAGGCTGCTGTCGAGGGTCTGGTCAACGATCTGCTGATACCAGACTTTCTCTTGCGCGCTTTGCTCGGCGCTGTTGCGTGGAATCACCCGCGGCGGCGCTTCGGTGCCACCGGGTGCCGTGGCGTTGACCCGAACCCCGCGCCCGGCGGTTTCAAACGCCAGGCAAGCGGTCAGCGCGTTAACCCCACCCTTCGCCGCGCCATAGGGCACACGATTGACACTGCGGGTGGCGATGGACGACACGTTGACGATCGCTCCATTGCCCTGCTCCAGCATGAAGGGCAACGCGGCGTGACAGCACCATAAGGTCGGGAACAACGAACGGCGGACCTCAGCCTCGATCTGCGACGCCTCGTAATGCTCGAACGGCTTGGCCCAGATCGTCCCGCCGACGTTATTGATCAACACATCGAGGCGATCAAAGCGCTCGACGGCGGTTTGCATCACCCGGCTGCATTCCTCGTACTGCTCAAGATCGGCGGTCAGGGCCAGCACCTGGCTGTCTTTCGCCAATTGCTGCTGAACCTCGAACACCAGCTCGGAGCGATCGACCAGGATCAGCTTCGCCCCTTCCGCCGCCATACGTTCTGCAACGCGCCGACCGATGCCCTGGGCAGCCCCGGTGATCAGCGCGACTTTTTCGTGAAATCTGTTCATGTGCTCTCCACAAACCTTCAAATACACACAATCCCTGTGGGAGCGGCGGTGCGACGATTCGACTTGCCCGCTCCCACAAGGGACTGCGCGCGACTTACGCCGCGCTGGCGGCAAATTTTTCGTAGTAGAAGTTCGCAGGCTCGATGCCTTGTTCGCGAATGAACTGGCTGACCGCCTCGACCATCGGCGGTGGGCCGCACAGGTAGACGTCAACGTCGCCATCGTTCAAGTGCTTTGGCTCGATGTGCTGGGTCACGTAGCCCTTGAGTGGATGTTGGCTATCGGGGCTGGCCACGCAGGCGCTGTAGCTGAAGTTGGGGATGCGCGCGGCGAAGGCTTCGAGGCGGTCGAGCTCCACCAGGTCGAAATCATGGGTCACGCCGTAGATCAGATGCAGCGGATGATCACTGCCCTGCTCGGCGATTTTCTCCAGCATCGCGGTAAACGGCGCCAGCCCGGTGCCACCGGCCAGCAACAACAACGGCCGGCGGATGTCGCGCAGGTAGAAACTGCCCAAGGGCCCCGCCAGACTCATGCTGTCGCCAGCCTTGGCCATGCCGGTGAGGAAACTGCTCATCAAGCCGCCAGGCACGTTGCGAATCAGGAAGCTGACTTCACCGTCTCGTTGCAACGAGCTGAAGGAATACGCGCGGGTCTGCTCGCTGCCGGGAATGCCCAGGTTCACGTACTGCCCCGGCAGGAACGCCAGTTTGCTCAACGCCTCGCCCTTGATCGACAGCGCGATGGTGCTGTCGGACAACTGGCGCACCGCACTGATGGTCGCCTCGTAGCTGGCCTGACGGGTACGGCAGACTTCCGACGAGGTCGGCACGCGTACCACGCAATCGCTCTGGGCACGCATCTGGCAGGTCAGGACGAAACCCTGCTCGACCTCTTCCGGGCTGAGGGCATCTTCGATGTACTCCGCGCCCAGATCATAGGTGCCGGCCTCGGCAAAACACTTGCAGGTGCCGCAGGCGCCGTCACGGCAGTCCAGCGGGATATTGATGCCCTGGCGGTACGCGGCATCGGCCACGGTCTCACCGGCATTGGCGTCGATGAACCGGGTGACGCCGTCTTCGAAATTGAACGCAATGGAATGGGTCATGACGGCCGCCTCACAAGTGGTAAACATCGATGACCTGGCGAACGTAATCGTTCTTCAGGATCACTTTCTTGGCTTTGATCAGCGGGTTTTCACCGCGCACATCAAGGGTGTAGAAACTGCTGCCGAAGTAGCTGTCGACGGTCTTGTAGCGAAAGCTCAGGGTGTGCCAGTTGAAGCGCACCTTGCACAAGCCGTCGGCCTGTTCCAGCAGCTCGATGTTGCAGATGTTGTGGGACGTGCGGGTGTCCGGAACGCTTGCGCTGGAGCGCTCGGTCTTGATGCGGAAGATGCGGTCTTCCAGGCCGGTGCGGTTGCCGTACCAGATCAGCGAGATTTCCCGCTGCGGGTCTTCGGTCAACTCGTCATTGTCATCCCACGACGGCATCCAGAAAGTGGCGTCCGGGGCGTACAGCTCCAGCCACTCATCCCACTGCCGGTCATCGAGGTAACGCGCTTCGCGGTAGAGAAAGTCGCGCACGGTATCAAAGGAAATGGTCATTGCACGTCCTCCACGGCGATCAACTTCGACTGCTCGGCGGCCAGGGCCTTGAGCATGGTCTGCTGCCAGTATTTATGTTGCAGCACGAACAGGCCTTCGTCTTCGGTGCGCACGCCACTGAGCAGCGGATGCAGGTCGATTTCCTTGGCCGCGTCATCGGCACCTTCGATCCAGTGCTCGGCGCCACGGGACATGTCGTTCCAGGTCGTCACGCTGCCCTGGTAGCTGGTCTGGCAGGAGCGGAACTCTTCCAGATCGTCAGGCGTGGCCATGCCGCTGACATTGAAGAAATCCTCGTACTGGCGAATGCGGCTGGAACGCGCGTGGTCGCTTTCGCCTTTGGGGGCGATGCAGTAAATGGTGATTTCCGTGCGGTCGACCGAGATCGGCCGGGCGATGCGGATTTGCGAGCTGAACTGGTCCATCAGGTACACGTTCGGGTACAGGCACAGGTTGCGCGAGTTCTCGATCATCCAGTCGGCGCGGGCCTTGCCGAAATCCTGGGCCAGCTCATCGCGACGTTCATACAGCGGACGGTCTTCCGGGTTGGCCCAACGGGTCCAGAGCAGCATGTGGCCCTTGTCGAAGGAATAGAAACCGCCGCCCTGCTTGGCCCAGCTACCGGCGCTCATGGTCGGATTTTCGTCACCGGCCTCGCGTTGCTTGCGCTGGTTCTGGGTGGCCGCGTAGTTCCAGTGCACCGAGCTGACGTGGTAGCCATCGGCGCCGTTTTCCGCAGTGAGTTTCCAGTTGCCTTCGTAGATGTAGCTGGACGAACCGCGCAGCACTTCCAGGCCATCGGCGGACTGATCGACGATCATGTCGATGATCTTCGCCGACTCGCCCAGGTGTTCGACCAAAGGCAGCACATCAGCGTTCAGGCTGCCGAACAGGAAGCCGCGATAAGACTCGAAACGCGCCACTTTGGTCAGGTCGTGGGAGCCTTCGCAGTTGAAGCTCGATGGGTAGCCGGCGTTGGCCGGGTCTTTGACTTTGAGCAGCTTGCCGGAATTGTTGAAGGTCCAGCCGTGGAACGGGCAGGTGTAGGAACTCTTGTTGCCGGACTTGTGCCGGCACAGGGTCGCGCCGCGATGACTGCAGGCGTTGATGAAGGCGTTGAGCACACCGTCCTTGTTGCGCGCGATAAAGATCGACTGGCGCCCCATGGTGGTGGTGTAGAAATCGTTGATGTTGGGGATCTGGCTCTCGTGGGCCAGATACAACCAGTTGCCTTCGAAGATGTGCTGCATCTCGAGATCGAACAGGCGCGGGTCGGTGAACATCTCGCGTTTGCAGCGATAGATGCCCTGCTCTGGATCGTCTTCAAGCAGGGACTCAAGGTATTCGGGTCGCAGGGTCATGGCCGCCGCCTCCATTGTTATTGTTCAGGCAAGGCTCATGCTAGGACGGGGCAATGGGGGTGGACTATCCGCGGGGTGCAGACCTTTATCCGATTTGTGCAGGATGGTTTTTTATCGGAGCGAAGCTACCGAGATAGATGTCTGCCAAGACTTGAAACCTGTGGTGTATTCAGACTTGCGCTTACAACAAATCAATGCCGACGCTTGAGGGTGTCGGACGGCAATTCGCCGAACTGCTTGCGATAGCTGTCGGAGAACCGTCCCAGATGCAGGAAACCATAATCCATGGCCACCTCTGTGACATTGCGCACATTGCAGGTCGGGTCGCTCAGACAGGCGTTGATGCGTTCCAGGCGTTTTTGGCGGATGTAGTTTTTCGGGGTGGTGTCGGCGTTGCGTTCGAACAGGCCGTACAACGAGCGCAAACTCATGTGCGCCTGGCGCGCCAGTTCTTCGCTGTCGATGTTCTGCTTGAGATTACGGGCGATGTAGTCGGCAATCGCTTCGAAGGTGGCGGTCTGCGAGCCGAGTTCGAGGCGGCTGACGTTGGTTTTCATCAGGCTGAGCATCTTGCTGACGATGATCTGCGCGTAGTGCTCCTGCACCTTGGGGATCTGCTCGGTGGCTTCGGCTTCCTGGCAGATCATCGCCAGCAGGCCGACGAAACCTTCCAGTTCATTGAGCTGATAACGGTTCTCCAGAAACCGTACGCCCTGCCCCGGATAGCGCCAACGCTGCTCATCGCAGACGGACTCAAGCAGCGTCGTGGGGACCTTGAGGATGAATTTTTCGCAATCGTCGGAGTACGTCAGGTCGACCGGATCGTCGGGGTTGATCAGCAGTAATTCACCGGGGGCGAAGTAGTGCTCCTGCCCGTGTCCGCGCCACAGGCAATTGCCCTGCAGCAACACTTGCAAGTGATAGATGCTTTCCAGCGCGCCCGACGTGACACGAACGCTGCCGCCGTAACTGATGCGGCACAGGTCGAGGCTGGCAAATTTGCGGTGGTTGAGACTGGCCAGTGGCCGCCCGGCGCGGGGCATGAGGATGCAATGGTTGCCGACATGCTGATTGACGTAGCCCGACACCGCGTATGGGTCGGCATGGTCAAATACAGTGCTGCGCTGACTCAACAGTTGCACTTGCATCATCAGGTCACTCTCGTTGTTCTTATGGGGTGCGTCGGGTCATTCTAAGGCAGTACTTGCAGCGGTGTATCAGTGGACCGACCTGTGGCCGGTGAAACCTGTGAGCGAGCATGCTCGCGATGGACTTGAGGACGCCGCGGGGATTCAGGCACCCAGCGTCATCATTAGCGACCATCGCGAGCAAGCTCGCTCCTACAGGGGCGGATGTGTTCAGTCCTCCAGTGCACGAACCCGCTCGTGGCGCTGCTGCTCTTCAGGCTGGGCCGACGACTGCAGGGTGAAGTCGAAGTCGATTTCGGCAAAGCGACCGCTGACACCGTGCGCCGCTGCACGCGCCTGGTCTTCGCTGAAGGTGATTTTCGCAATCAGTTCATCGCGGGTGGCGTAGGCGAAATCGTCATGCAGGTACTGATCACCATCCAGGTTGATCTGGGTGGTCAGGTGACGATGGTCCGGCGCGGAAATGAAGAAGTGGATGTGCGCCGGGCGCTGGCCGTGACGGCCCAGTTGATCGAGCAGTTGTTGGGTCGGACCGTCCGGCGGGCAGCCGTAGCCCGACGGCACGATGCTGCGGAAACGGTAGCGGCCTTCGGCATCGGTGACGATACGGCGGCGCAGGTTGAATTCCGATTGCGTGGTATCGAAGTACGAGTAGGTGCCGCCGGTGTTGGCGTGCCAGACATCCACCACGGCGCCGGCCAAGGGTTCGCCAGCCGTGTTGAACACGCGGCCTTGCATGAACAGGGTCACACCCGGATCGACGCCATCGTCCAGACGCGCTTCACCTTGGGACAGCGGCGCACCGGCCACGTACAGCGGGCCTTCGATGGTGCGCGGGGTACCGCCGGATTTGCCGGCCTGTTCGTCTTCGGCGTCCATCAACAGGTCGAGATAATGTTCCAGGCCCAGCCCGGCCACTACCAGCCCGGCCTCCTGGCGTGCACCCAGCACGTTGAGGTAGTTGACCGCTTTCCAGAACTCTTCCGGGGTCACGGCGAGGTCTTCGATGATGTTCACCGAATCACGCAGGATGCGGTAGACCAGCGCTTTGGTCCGTGGATCGCCGGCGTCATTGTGCAGGCCGCTGGCTTCTTCGAGAAATTTCTGGACTTCGGCAGTATGGGAAATCTTGACGTTCATTTTATCGGTTCCTCATCTTGTAATTATTGGCAAAGCGAACTGAACAGGCTGGGTTCAGCGGTCATCCTCGCGAATGGACGAAGGATGCCGGCACATCGCGGTGACTTCGATCGCCATGTACGGATACAACGGCAATTGCATGAGCAAATCGTGCAGTTCCTGGACGCTGTCGACATCAAACACGCTGTAATTGGCGTACAGGCCGGCGATACGCCACAGGTGACGCCACTTGCCTTGGTCCTGCAGGCGCTGGGCCAGGGCTTTTTCGTCGGCCTTGAGCTGCGCGGCGCGCTCGGGGTTCATGTCGACCGGCAAATTCACGGTCATCTTTACGTGGAACAGCATAATGCTCTCCTCAGGCTTGATGAATGGCAGTGGATGTCTTGTCGCGGCGGAAAAACGCCAGGCGTTCTTCATCCAGGCTCAGGCCCAGACCCGGGGCTTTCGGCACATGCAGCTCGAAATCGCGATACACCAGCGGTTCGCCGAGAATGTCTTCGGTCAGCAGCAGCGGGCCGAACAGTTCGGTGTCCCACGCCAGTTTGTTCAGGGTCACAAAGGCATGAGCCGAGGCCATGGTGCCGATGCCGCCTTCGAGCATGGTCCCGCCGTACAGGCCGATGCCGGCCGCTTCGGCGATAGCGGCAGTACGCAGCACAGCGCGCGGACCACCGTTCTTGGCGATTTTCAGGGCGAACACCGATGCCGCGCCTTCGCGGGCCAGGTTGAACGCATCTTCCACGCACTCGATGGACTCGTCGGCCATGATCGGCGCCGGGCTCATGGCATTCAGGCGCGCCATGCCGGCGCGGTTATTACGCGAAATCGGCTGTTCGATCAGGTCGATGCCATTGGTGCCGAGGATCCGACAGGCCCGCAGCGCCACCGCTTCGTCCCAGGCCTGATTGACATCGACCCGCACGCTGGCGCGATCGCCCAGAGCCTTCTTGATGGCAATGACGTGGGCCAGGTCGCGGTTGACCTCGCCGGCACCGATTTTCAGTTTGAAGATGCGGTGGCGACGCAGGTCGAGCATTTTTTCCGCTTCGGCGATGTCCTTCTGGGTATCGCCACTGGCCAGGGTCCAGGCCACCGGCAGCGCATCACGCACGCGGCCGCCGAGCAACTCGCTGACCGGCACACCAAGGCGCTTGCCCTGGGCGTCGAGCAGCGCGGTTTCGATACCGGATTTGGCGAAGGTGTTGCCACGGATGCTGCGTTCCAGGCGCAACATCGCCGCGTTGACGTTGCCGCTGTCCTGGCCGATCAACAGGGGCGCGAAGTGCGTATCGATGTTGGTCTTGATGCTGTCAGGGCTTTCATTGCCGTAAGCCAGGCCACCGATGGTGGTGGATTCGCCGATACCTTCGATGCCATCGGCGCACCGCACGCGAATGATCACCAGGGTCTGGTTCTGCATGGTGTGCATCGCCAGCTTGTGCGGGCGGATGGTCGGCAGATCGACGATGATCGTCTCGATCGATTCAATGGCAGTTGCAAGCATTTCGATACCCATCAGGTTCTTGGAGTTCTGGAATCGATTCTCGTACGGCTTTTTTCCCGACGCCAATATAGAATTGGTCTGACTTGATACCTTTAAGGTATGCAACCAATCTGCGACTGGAGGCTCCATGGAACTGCGTCACCTGCGTTACTTCCAGGTATTGGCTCAAACCCTCAACTTCACCCGCGCCGCCGAGTTGCTGCACATCGCCCAGCCGCCCCTGAGCCGGCAGATCCAGCAACTGGAGGACGAGCTGGGGGTGATGTTGCTCGAGCGCGGTCGGCCGCTGAAGCTGACGGATGCCGGGCGGTTTTTCCATGAACACTCCACGGCCCTGCTCGAACAACTGAACAAGGTTTGCGACAACACGCGGCGCATAGGCCTGGGGGAAAAGACCTGGCTGGGCATCGGTTTTGCACCGTCGACGCTGTACGGCGTGCTACCGGAACTGATCCGCCGCTTGCGCAGCGGCGAGCCGTTGGAGCTGGAGCTGGGGCTGTCGGAAATGACCACCTTGCAACAAGTGCAGGCGCTCAAGGCCGGACGCATCGATATCGGCTTCGGCCGGATACGCATCGACGACCCTGCGATTGTCCAGACGGTACTGACCGAAGATCGCCTGGTCGCCGCCCTGCCCGCCGGCCACCCGTTGCTGGCCGGCCCCATCAGCCTGCGCGACCTGGCCAGAGAACCCTTCGTACTCTACCCCGGCAATCCACGCCCCAGCTATGCAGACCATGTGATCGCCCTGTTCGAATCCTATGGCGTGAGCATCCACGTGGCGCAATGGACCAATGAGCTGCAAACGGCGATCGGCCTGGTGGGGGCCGGGATCGGGGTCACGCTGGTGCCGGCTTCGGTGCAATTGCTGCACCGCGACGACATCGGCTTCACGCCGCTGCTGGAAGACAACGCGACCTCGCCGATCATTCTCAGCCGACGGGTGGGCGATGTTTCACCAGGATTGAACCATTGTTTGCGAATGATTGAAGAGTTGCAGCCTAGGGATTGAATCTTCTGTAGCGAGAATAAATGGGGTAGTGCCGATGTTCGCTCCCACAAGAATTCCCTTCCAGCACCAGACATTCATTTAGCCGATTGGAGATTTACCGGGCAAACGCCCTGCGCCCCGCACTCATCTCGGTGCGCAACTCGCCGATCAGGTCGGTGATAGCCCGCACGCTGGTCAACTGCTCGGTCGATACGCCGTTGATCAGCAGTTCAACCCGGCCACTGACAGTGGTCGTAAACCTCGATGCGCAGCAAGCCTGCGCTTTCCGTGCATTCGCAGGACAGAGGGGTAAATCCGGACTCCACAATGTTGCACAAGACTGAGACGGGAAACATGGCCGATCCCTCGGACGGATTGGAACCCAATGAGAATAGCCGCGCTTTGCCATTTCTGCGCCAGGAAAAAGCGTTATCCGGTTCTCATTTCAAACACTTTTTCACTCGGAATTTTTCTTCCAGATCCAGTTCCAGAATCCCGGTAGTTGCACCGGTTGCGAACCATCGCGCACGGTGCGCGCCATCGCCGCCCGTTGCAGCGCGGCGGTGTCGTCGTAAAACGGCTGTTCTGCAACGTTCACTCCCGTCGCCCGGGCACTGTCGAGCAGGATCTGCAGGTACTCGCGGGTATGCCGGGCGGTGTAGCGGTTGAGGTCGTGGAAGGTCACCACCACCGGAATCACCCCATCGACCACCGGCAGTTCACCCAGGGCAATGCGCTCGCGCACTTCAGACATCGAGCGCAAGAAGTGAGCCCGCCGCCGGGGGCTGGCGTTGAAGCCCCAGATCTTGCCGTCGTTGGCGCTCAGGTCCGTCAGCAGCACATGCAGGCCATGTTGCTGATACGCGGCGAAGGTGCGTTTGTCGTAGTTCCAGAATGGCGGGCGCAGCAGGGTCGGTGGCGCACCGGTGATCGCGGTAATGTCGGCGCTGCCGTCGGTGAGTGCCTGTTCGAGTTCCTGTGGGTCGAGGGAACGATGATTGGTGTGCGAAGGCGTCGCGGTGTGGAAGCCGAGAATGTGCCCGGCATCGCGCTCGCGGTGCATGATTGCGCGCCCGATCTCGCTGCCGCCGGCCCGCGAGGCACGGGTCTGCACGAAGAACACGGCCTTGATGTCCGCTTGCAGGGGATTGCGCGCCAGACTGTCGAGCACGGTTTCCGTAGGGTTCCAGAAACTCGATGCGCTGGGGCCGTCATCGTAGGTCAGCAGGAAGCGGATCGGCGGTTGGGTTTGCAGACGTTGTTCGGTCTGCGGCGTCATTTCGATGGGAGCGGCAATACAGCCCAGCAGACTGACTGCCATGGCACACGCCGAGAGAACCTTGAGCAACTGTTTCATGTTTTGCCTTGGGCCAGACCGTTACGGTCAACACGTCAAACGGCAAAATTCCTTCGCCCGTTCATCCTTCCTCGGCCCGCAGGTCGCTGCGGGCTGAGGTTGGATAAGGGTACACAGTGTTTGGTTCCAGCGCTTGCGAACGTCCCGCGCTTACTTCGCCAGTGCCTGCTGGAACGAGCTGTCGATGATCGGTGCGGTCGCCAGTGCAGTCGGCAGCGCCTTGACCTTGAACAGGAAGTCCGCGGTGCTCTGTAGCCCCTTGACGGCCTGTTCACCGGGTTGCGCAACGGCATGAGCCTGGCCTGGATGTTTCTGGTGGCCGCCGAACTGATCGCGGCGACCAAAGGCCTGGGCGATCTGCTCAGTGACGGTCGCGAAACCTCGCGTCGTTGACCGAGTTGCAGCGGGCGCAAGTGATCTGAGTCGGTCCCGGTGTTGAAACGACTATGCTGAAAACACCAACAGGAGGATTCGGCCATGTGCGGACGCCTGTCGCAATACCGGGGCATCCACGATTTCGTGGCGGTGCTGAGCATCCCCGACGCGTTGATCAATCACGTCGGCGACCAGCCATTGGCCCATTACAACGCCCCGCCCACCACGCAACTGGCACTGCTGCACCTGGAGGACGACGGCTTGCATGCCGATTTGCAGCGCTGGAGCTGGCGACCGCACTGGGCGACCGATCGCGCGGCACCGATCAATGCGCGGGTCGAGAAAGTCGCGCACGGTCCGTTCTTCCGGGCGATCTGGCCACACCGCGCGATCTGCCCGATCGACAACTGGTTTGAATGGACCGATGCCGGAGACGGCACACGACAACCCTGGCTGATCCGCCGTCGCGACCGGAGGCCGGTTTTATGTGCGGCGATCGGACAGTTCCCCATAGGCACGGCAGTGCCTCGGGACGATGACGGTTTCGTCATCATCACTGCCGACAGCGCGGGTGGGATGGTGGATATTCACGACCGCCGACCGGTGGTGTTGTCACCCGAGCTGGCGCTGGAATGGCTGGACCCGGCCACGCCCAAGGAGCGGGCCGAGCAAATGGTACTTTTGCAGGGGGAAGACAGTGATGTATTCGAGTGGTACAGGGTCGATAAAGCGCTTAACAATGCCAGAAACCAAGGGGCCGAATTAATTGCAAAGATCACTTGAACTGTCAGTATCGACAGAACCGCGGGCATAAGTAACAAGGTGATGTAAGTCACTGTTTCAACGATTGCTTCAACGAATTAACACTTATGAAAGCACATACGTTTTGTGAATGAACCGCTTGTCCGACAATCCTTTGGCCATACATACATTTACAATAAGTACGGCTAGCATCCGCGCCGCATTTCCAGTGCCACAGCCAGTTGACCAAAGAGTCAGCAGCTAAGGACACTCCCAAAAATAACAAGCCTTGCAGAGAACCAAATTGCGCGACGATTTTACAAATAATCAAGTCGTGAGTCTGGCGTGTGTCTATCTCACAAAGACTGAACACTACCAACTCGACTGTTTTATCGGGCAATACATACAAACCCGAAATCTAGGATCAGTCCCCAATATCGACAACCTTCTGAGTTCGACACTTGAATGCTATCCAGGCAGGCCGCCGGTGATGGTCAACGAGTTGAATGCCTGGATCGACAGGACGCTGGGCTATCGGGCCACTCATCCCGATTTTCTGTCGCTGGAAGACGTTTGAACCCCTTTTGAGTACTTGTGGGAGCGAGCAGGCTCGCTCCCACAAAAGAAAAGCGACCCTCAGGGTTTCAACGGGATTTCGATATCACGCTCCGACAGCTCTCTGCTGCGGTCATGCTTCCACGTCTTTTCTTCATGCTCCTGCTGCTCAATCTCTTCTTCCGAGGGTTCATCCTCTACTTCTTCGGGATCCGGACGCTTGGGTTCATTGGCCATGTTCACCTCTCTTCCTGAAGGGATCGTTCATCAACCTTAAGCGTAGAACAATTTCTCACGCCCTGACTTACAGCCACCAACGCAGCAAAAAGAAAAACCCCATGCTCAACAACATGCTGAGCAACGTGTTGCGGGTGTACAGCACCAGGCCGACGGCCACCAGCGAGCTGATCAGGTACGGGTTATCCCACTGCAGATTCAACTGTTTCTCGGGCATGAACACAATCGGCCCGCAGATCGCCGTCAACATCCCCGGCACGGCGAAACCGAGAAACTGCCGGGCATTGCTGCTCAGGCGCACCGGCAGCCGCGGCTCCAGAAAGACATAGCGGTTGAGAAACACCAACGCACCCATGCCGATAATCACCGCCCAGACCATCATGTGCGCGCTCCCCAGAATTTGTTGCAGATAAACCCGGCGGTCATGCCCGCCAACCCCGACAGCACCAGCGCCGAGCCCCATTGCCAGTAGCTGAACAGCACCGAGCAGAACAGCGACACCACGACGCAGACCACGGTTGGCACGTTGCGTACCACCGGGGTGATCAAGGCGATGAAGGTGGCGGCGATGGAGAAGTCCAGCCCCAGGTGCTCAAGCCCCGGAATGCTGCTGCCGAGTACGATCCCGGCCAGGGTGAAGAGGTTCCACGCGATGTAGAACGTCAGGCCCACGCCCAGGGCATACCAGCGGTCGAACTGTTGTTTGTCGTGCTGGCTGGTCAGGGCGAATAACTCATCGGTGAGCAGAAAACCCAGGCCCACCCGCCAGCGTCCCGGCAATGGCGAGATCACCGAACGCATGCTCATTCCGTAGAGCAAATGCTGGGAGGTCAGCAACAAGGTGGTCAGCAGGATCGAAAAGATCCCGGCCCCGCCCTTGAGCATGCCGATGGCCACCAGTTGCGCGGCACCGGCAAACACGATGCTCGACAGGCCCTGGCCCTGCAGGGGCGTCAGATTGGCTTCGATCGCCATGGAACCGGCCAGCAAGCCCCAGGGCGCTGTCGCCAGGGACAGCGGCATGATCGCCGCAGCGCCGCGCAGGAACGCCGCGCGCGGCAAGTGTGAATTGGACATAACGCTCTACAACCAGGGGAAAGACCCCAGACTGTGCCAGCAGTCGCGGCCAATGGCTTGAACAATCTTGCGCATCTTGCCACTCATCGGCTGCCCGCTTGCTTCGAGTACCATGGAGCCATTCACCTGACGCCTGCGGGAGTCGACATGCTCTACCGAATCGCCGCCGATGGACTGGTGCTGTTTCACCTTTCGTTCATCCTGTTTGTCGTGTTCGGCGGGCTGCTGGTACTCAAATGGCGCCGCTTGATGGGGTGGCACCTGCCCGCTGCCGCCTGGGGTGTGGCCGTGGAACTGTTCCACCTGCCCTGCCCGTTGACTCGCTGGGAAAACCTGATGCGACACGCCGCCGGGCAGAGCGGCTACGGCGCCGGTTTCATCGAACACTATGTGTGGCCAGTGATTTATCCGGCCGGCCTGACTCCGGCTATTCAGCTTTGGCTGGCCGGTGTGGTGCTGGTGATCAACGTAGTGGTCTATCTTCGAGTGCTCAGGACGCTTTAAAAGATCGCAGCCTGTCGCGCCCCGGTTCGGCAAGGCGCCGTCAGTTGGCAATGACGCTCATGTTGCGACCGCTGGCCTTGGCCACGTATAGCGCCTTGTCGGCGGCACCGATCAACTCCTCGGTGCTGGTTTGTGATGCCGGATCGTAGCCGCACATACCGATGCTCACCGTGATCACGGCTTCCGGGCTTTCACTGTGCGCGAGGCCTGCCGTCTGCACCGCGCGGCGGATTTTCTCCGCTACCAGAAACGCTCCCACGTAATCGGTGCCGGGCAGCACCACGGCAAACTCTTCGCCACCAAAGCGCGCGGCCAGATCTCCGGGGCGCTTGATGTGTTCGATGATGATGGCCGCGATATTGCGCAAACACTGATCACCGGCCAAATGGCCGTAGTGATCGTTGAACGCCTTGAAATGATCGACATCGATCATCAGCAGCGCCAGACCGGTCAGGTTGCGCCGGGCACGCCCCGTTTCCGCCTGTATGAACAGATCGAACTGGCGCCGGTTGGCCAACCCGGTGAGCGCATCTTCCAGGGCCAGCAATTCCAGGTTGCGATTGAGTTCGAGGAGCTTGTCCTGGGATCCGAGCAACTCGACCTGGATACGGTTCTGCTGCTTCATCAACTTCATCAGGCGATAACCGAGTACACCGAGAAACCCGAGCAACAATGACACGATCACCGCACTGAGCATTGACTCCTTGCGCCAGCCGGCCAGCACTTCGTCCTTGTTCAGCGCTGCAAAGATAATCAGCGGATACCCCTCGACCCGGCGATAGCCCACCACTCGCTCGACGCCATCGATGATCGATTTGATCGTCGCCGTGCCGGAACTGGCGTGTGGCAGCAACTGGGTGAACAGCGGGCTTTTGGCCAGGCTGGTACCGATGTCCGCCTCGTTGAACGGCCGACGCACGACGATCGAGGCATTGTCGGCAATCAGGTTGATCACGCCGTTACGGCCCATGTCGATACTGTCGTAGAGCTGCAGGAAGTGCGTGAGGTAGATCGTCGCCAGCGCAACGCCGGCGAAACTGCCGTCGGGGTGATTGACCCGTCGCGACACCGTCATGATCCATTCGCCGCTGGAACGGCTCTTGATTGACGGACCGATGTGCGGACCGCGGTCCGGATGATCGCGATGGTAGATGAAGTACTCGCGGTCGGAGTTATTGGCGACGCCGACCTCGGCACCATTGGAATTGGCGATCCACTTCCCGGTTTCGTCATACACGAACAGGCCATGGAGCTGGCTCAACTCACTGCGCTGGGCACTGAGCAAGCGTTGCAGGCGATTGAGCCGGCCTTCTTCAATGCCGTCGTTTTCCAGGCGATCGACCAGGCTGAACAACAAGGTATCGGCCTGCTTGATCGACGCCTGAGCCTGCGAGGCCAGAGTCTGCGCAAGGTTGGACATCGCCACTTCCTTGTCCTGCAGATGATACTGCCGCGCGCTCCAGACTTCCCAGCTGACGATCAGCGCCATCGACAGGCACACCGCAACCAATAGCGTCACCGCCGCGCGAACCTTGAGCCTGGCGACGCCGGGCCGGTTTTTTTCGATGCGGTCGTAGATTGATGGGTGCCCCATGACATTCGCTCCTTGAATCGTGTTGACAGACGCCGGCGGTTTACCGCGATGCCTGCTTCACAGCCTCGATCCAGACCGGGTCCAGCCGCGTCTGTTCAGTGTCGATACCCAGCGCTTGCATCCGCGCCTTGTGCTGATCCATTTCCCGGATCAACTGCCCATGATCGCTGGAGTTACCGTCCAGCTGGTGCATTTGGTTCAAACCCAGATGATAGAACCGTAGCAGCTTCATTGCGCTCGGATCACCTGCATCAACCGCCGCCGTGACGTGATGCATGACGTTGGTGACGCTCATCAGACTGCGCTTGAGCTGCCAGCTGTAGACCGCCGGCGCCATCCATGCCTGAGTCCAGAATACCTTGCGCATCAGCGCTGCCATTACCAGTACGGCGGCAAACACGCCGCCGATGTTGAAGCGCAGATTGTCCCCGCCAGGCATACCGAACAACGCCACCGCCGTGGTGGACAGCACCATCGCCAGTGCCAGGAAAATCAGCGCGATGATCAGCGTGCTGCGTCGCGTCTGTTGCCGATAGGTTTCGGCGTTCATCGGCTGGATTTCGAACATTACGTCGGTTTTCCTTCAATCACGGACAAAAAGAGTGCAGGCATTATCGCCTCTGCGAGGGATTTAGCTATGCTGGGGCTCCTTTTCATCTTTTCATCGTCAAACGGGGGACGTGGCGAGACCGCGCAGTTCGTGCCATCTTCTTTCATGGATACACACTATTCGGATGCCATTCGTTATTTCTGTGGGAATGACATCGTTTTAAGGATCATTGAATGACCCAACGACAAGTAATCAACGCTTCGGTCAGCCCGAAAGGCAGCTTGGAAACACTCTCCCAACGGGAAGTCCAGCAACTGAGCGAAGCCGGATCCGGCAG
Source organism: Pseudomonas sp. G(2018) (assembly GCF_005502415.1). Taxonomy (NCBI): domain Bacteria; kingdom Pseudomonadati; phylum Pseudomonadota; class Gammaproteobacteria; order Pseudomonadales; family Pseudomonadaceae; genus Pseudomonas; species Pseudomonas sp. G(2018). Next base: position 228,057 of record NZ_SCOO01000007.1, read on the forward strand.
CACCTACGACATCTTCCGCCAATGCGCCCTGGCCATCCTCAATACCGGCGCCCACGTCGATAACGCCAAGACCATCCTCGAAGCCTACAAGGACTTCGAAATCCGCATCCACCAACAAGACCGCGGCGTACGCCTGGAACTGCTGAACGCCCCGGCCGATGCTTTCGTCGACGGCGAAATGATCGCCAGCACCCGTGAAATGCTGTTCAGCGCCCTGCGCGACATCGTCTATACCGAAAACGAACTCGACAGCCAACGCATCGACCTGAGTACCTCCCAGGGCATCAGCGACTACGTGTTCCACCTGCTGCGCAATGCCCGCACCCTGCGTCCCGGCGTCGAGCCGAAGATCGTGGTGTGCTGGGGCGGTCACTCGATCAATACCGAAGAATACAAATACACCAAGAAAGTCGGCCATGAACTGGGCCTGCGCAGCCTCGACGTCTGCACCGGTTGCGGCCCCGGTGTGATGAAAGGCCCGATGAAAGGCGCCACCATCGCCCACGCCAAACAGCGCATCCACGGCGGCCGTTACCTGGGCCTGACCGAACCCGGAATCATCGCTGCCGAGGCGCCGAACCCGATCGTCAACGAACTGGTGATCCTGCCGGACATCGAAAAACGCCTGGAAGCCTTCGTGCGCGTCGGCCACGGCATCATCATCTTCCCGGGCGGCGCCGGGACGGCCGAAGAGTTCCTGTACCTGCTGGGCATCCTGATGCACCCGGGCAACGAAGGCCTGCCCTTCCCGGTCATCCTCACCGGCCCGAAACACGCCGCACCGTATCTGGAACAACTCGACGCCTTCGTCGGCGCCACCCTGGGCGAAGGGGCCAAGAAGCATTACCAGATCATCATCGACGATCCGGCGGAAGTCGCCCGGCAGATGACCCTGGGCCTCAAGGCGGTCAAACAGTTCCGCCGCGAGCGCAACGATGCGTTCCATTTCAACTGGCTGCTGAAAATCGACGAAGGCTTCCAGCGCCCATTCGACCCGACCCACGAAAACATGGCCAACCTGAAACTGAGCCGCGACCTGCCGGCCCACGAACTGGCCGCCAACCTGCGCCGCGCGTTCTCCGGCATCGTTGCCGGCAACGTCAAGGACAAGGGCATCCGCCTGATCGAAAAACACGGGCCTTACCAGATCCGTGGCGATGCGGCGGTCATGCAGCCGCTGGACCAACTGCTCAAGGCCTTCGTCGCCCAGCACCGGATGAAACTGCCCGGTGGCGCGGCGTATGTACCCTGTTATCAAGTGGTTGCATAACCGAGCGCTGACGGGTTGTTTTTCTGTGGGAGCAGCCGGTCGACGCTCGACTGCTCGCGATGGACGTGAACGATAACGCGTGCTGCCTGAATGAACGCGTAGTCCTGACGTTTTTCGCGAGCAGGCTCGCTCCCACGGGGGTGCACAACAACGAACACAAGGGATCGACCGATGGACCACGTCAACCACATTCTGATCGTCGACGACGATCGCGAAATTCGCGAACTGGTCGGCAACTACCTGAAGAAAAACGGCCTGCGCACCACGATGGTTGCCGACGGCCGGCAAATGCGCAGCTTTCTGGAAGCCAACCAGGTAGACCTGATCGTACTCGACATCATGTTGCCCGGCGACGACGGTCTGGTGCTGTGCCGCGAGTTGCGTTCAGGCAAACACAAAGCCACGCCGATCCTCATGCTCACCGCGCGCAACGACGAAACCGACCGCATTCTCGGCCTGGAAATGGGCGCCGACGACTACCTGACCAAACCCTTTGCCGCCCGTGAACTGCTGGCGCGGATCAACGCCGTACTGCGCCGCACCCGCATGCTGCCACCCAACCTGTTGGTCACCGAAAGCGGCCGCATGCTGGCCTTCGGCCGCTGGCGCCTGGACACCACCGCTCGCCACCTGCTCGATGAAGACGGCACGCTGGTTGCCCTCAGTGGCGCGGAATACCGACTGCTGCGGGTGTTTCTCGATCACCCGCAACGGGTATTGAGCCGCGACCAGTTGCTCAACCTGACCCAGGGCCGCGACGCCGATCTGTTCGACCGCTCCATCGACTTGTTGGTGAGTCGCCTGCGTCAACGGTTGAAGGATGACTCACGGGAGGCGACCTATATCAAGACCGTGCGCAGTGAAGGCTATGTTTTCTCCTACCCGGTGGAAATGCTCGAAGCGTAGATATGCTCGAAACACAGGCAACATTTTTCCAGGGGTTTGTATCCATCTGTATATGAACCCCGCCCGGATACGCAAAAACCGATTTCGCGCTGTTCAAGCACACATCAGCGATACACCCCGGCGTTTAACTGTGACCACTAGCTAGCACGAGCTACTGACCACTCACTTACTAAGCGCACGGAGTATCAAACATGTTCAACTTCTCGAAAGTTTCGTCCCTGGCACTCGGCCTGGCACTGGTGGGCGGTCTTGGCCTGTCGAACCTGGCATCGGCCAACACCCCGAGTGTCGCCTCCCAAAGCACCATCAAGGTCGTGGTGGCCGAAGGCGGCTCGGACCGCTTGCAACAAAATCGCGTGGCTGAAGGCGGTGCCGATCGGTTGCAAGAGTTGCGTGAACGGGTCGCTGAAGGTGGTTCCGATCGCCTGATCCAGAATCGTGTTGCCGAAGGTGGTTCCGATCGCTTGCAGGAACTGCGTGAACGCGTTGCCTCGATCCCCGGCAACGCCGTGCGCGGCGGTGTGATCGTTGCTGAAAACCGTGCCGAATTCGGTTCGAAATATCAGCGCTATTGATCGCGATCTTCAACACACTAAAGATCAACTGTGGGAGCGAGCCCGCTCGCGAAAGCGGTCGACCAGTCGACAATGTCGTCGACTGACACACCCTCTTTGCGAGCAGGCTCGCTCCCACAGTTTTTTTGCCACAAACCTCGGCAGCCATCCCCATAAATCCTCATCTCTGACACAAAAGCCCCGGAGATAGTCCGGGACAGTGGCACTGTGCCCGTACTAAGATTTGCGCTTCATTACATCAAGGACGATTCATGAAGCGCTTTGCCGGTTGCCTGCTGGGTTTCCTGACGCTCAATGCACTCGCGGCCGATCTGACCCTGCTCACCGACAACCATCCACCCCTGCACTTCCAGCAAGGCGGCCAATTGGTGGGATTCGGTGTGGATGTGGTACAGGCCCTGGCCGAACGCACCGGCGATCACGTGAACCTGCAGCAACTGCCGTTGCTGCGTGCCCTGCACGTGGCCAGCACTGAACCGGCCACCGGGGTTTTTACCGTACTTCGCACCGCCGAGCGCGATGATCGGTATCAGTGGGTCGGTCCGTTGCTGGAAGTGGAAACCGCGCTGTACTCCGCCGACAGCGCCCGGCCACCGGTGCACAGTTTGCTGGAAGCCGGCAACCTGGGGCGGATTGTCGTGCCGCGTAAATGGCTGGTGTACAGCTACTTGCAGAAGCAGGGCCTGACCAACTTGTATGGCGTCGCCTCGCCCGAACAAATGATGCGCCTGGCGCGCATGGGCCGGACCGACTTCGTGGTGGCCGATACCCTGTCCATCGCCACCATGGCCCGTGAAGAAGGGTTGGCACCCAACCAGTTGCACTATCAGATGCCGCTGATGCAGCAAGGCAGCTACATCGCGTTTTCCCTGCAGACCGATGTGCATCAGGTCGAGCGCTGGCAACAGGCGCTGGATGAGATGAACCGCGATGGCCGCCTGGAACAGATCAAACAGCGCTGGCTCAGCGACAGCACGCCCCGCTGAGCAAGGATCACCGTTCTCGATAACAACTATGCGTAAGGGTGTTTTCTCATCGCAACGCTCCAGCACTACAGTGGCCACATCTTCTTCCCACGCTCTGGAGCAATATCATGAAAAGCATCATCGGTCTTGGTTTCGCCCTTTCGGTTCTTGGCGCCACTTCCGCCATCGCCGCCCCGCATGCCACGGAGGCAGTCGTTGCAGCAGCCACTGTCAGCCAGCCGGCAACACTGAATGTGAACACGGTTGGCATCGACCGTCAGGACAGCCAGAAAGAAAAACTCTACGTCGCGGAAAACCGCCCTGAGTTTGGTTCGAAATATCAGCGCTACTGATCAACGGCCTTGGGCTGGTTGACGCAGGAAACCCCGGGTAGATCAGGTCTGTCCGGGGTTTCCTTTTTGGGTCAGGCATTTATTGCTGCCCCCGCAAATACTGCAGCAGCGTATTCAAAGCCACCGACCTCGGCCGGGAACGCAAGGTCAGCAGGCCAATGTTGACCATGGAGATCGGCAGTTCGACCGGCAGGATCGCGACCATGCCGTAGCCCGCATAATGCTCGGCCACGTCATTAGGCACCACCGCGATCATGTCCGACGCTTCGAGCATCGCTGTGGTCGCCAGGATCGAAGCGGTTTCGACGATGTCCAGCGCCTGCACCATGCCGCCGGCTTGCAAGGCACTCTCCACGCGGCGGCGCATGGGGCTGCCGATGGGGTGCAGGATCCAGGTCAAGCTGACCAGGTCGGCCAACTGCAATGGCGAGGCACCCGCCAACGGATGACCGGCCCGGCCGATCACGCGCATCTGCTCGCCGTTGTCGAACAGCTCGATGTCCAGGTCCTGACTGTCGCTCTGATCCGGCAGACGCCCCAGCACCACATCGAGATCGCCGCGCAGCAAGGCCGGCAGCAAGGTATCGCTGGTACCGACTTCAATGGAAATCCGCACCTTGGGGTGATCACGCTTGTACGCCAGCACCGCCGTGGTCAGCAGCCGGGGCACCGGCCCCATCACGCTGCCGACCCGCACCAGGCCCATGGCCCCGCGCGCCAGTTCGGCGATCTGCGCCTGGGCATGCTCGAACTCATGCAACGCGCCCTGGGCGTAACGAATCATCACCTCGCCATACAGCGTCGGCTGCATGCCCCGTGGCAAGCGCTCGAACAGGCGCACGCCAAGACGCTCTTCCAGTTGCTGCAACAGCAGGCTGGCGGCCGGTTGCGTGGTGTGCATCGCCGTGGCTGCCCGCCGCAGGTTGCCGAACTCACCCAGGGCATTGAGCAAGGTGATCTGCCGGCTGGAGATTTTCAGAGTGCCAAGGTTGCGGGGCTGCAACATATCAAATCCGATATACCTGCTTAGGGAATCGCGATTATGCCTGTATCGCTCGGCGACCTACAGTCGAGTCTCCAACGGTTTACCGAGAACAAGAGTCCATGAGCATTCGAATCACTCACCTGAGCGTGCGCGACATTCGCTTCCCCACGTCCCTGTCTTTGGACGGCTCTGATGCGATGAACAGCGCGCCGGATTACTCCGCGTCCTATGTCGTGCTGCACACCGACACCCCGGCCCTGGAAGGCCATGGCCTGACCTTCACCATCGGCCGTGGCAACGAAATCTGCGTGGCCGCCGTGCAATCGCTGGCACCGATGGTGGTCGGCCTGACCCTGGAAGAGATCGTCGCCGACATGGGCGCCTTCTGGCACAACATCACCGTGGGCGACAGCCAACTGCGCTGGCTGGGTCCGGAAAAAGGCGTGATCCACCTGGCCACCGCGGCCATCGTCAACGCCGTCTGGGACCTGTGGGCCAAGCACGAAGGCAAACCGGTGTGGAAGCTGTTGGCCGGCATGACACCGGAACAATTGGTGCGCTGCCTGGACTTCAGCTACGTCACCGACGTCCTCACACCCGAGGAAGCCATCGCCCTGCTGCGCCGCCAGATGCCGGGCAAGGCCCAACGCGAGGCGCACATGCTGCGCGAAGGCTACCCCGGCTACACCACCGCGCCGGGCTGGCTCGGCTACAGCGAAGAAAAAATGCGTCAGCTGGCCCGCGAAGCGGTCGCGGATGGCTGGACCCACATCAAGCAGAAAATCGGCGCCAACCTGGAAGACGACATTCGCCGCGCCACGATCCTGCGCGAAGAAATCGGCTGGGAACGCACCCTGATGATGGACGCCAACCAGGTCTGGGACGTCGAAGAAGCCGTCGCCAACATGCGCCGCCTGGCAGCGTTCGCCCCCCTGTGGATCGAAGAGCCGACCAGCCCCGACGACATCCTCGGCCATGCCAGCATCCGCCGGCGCATCGCCCCGATCGGCGTCGCCACCGGCGAGCATTGCCACAACCGGGTGATGTTCAAGCAGATGTTCCAGGCCGGCGCGCTGGACTTCTGCCAGTTGGACGCGGCACGCCTGGGCGGCCTCAATGAGGTGCTGATCGTGCTGCTGATGGCGGCTAAATTCGACGTGCCGGTCTGCCCCCATGGCGGTGGCGTCGGCTTGTGCGAATACGTGCAGCATATCGCCCTGTTCGACTACATCGCCGTCTCGGCTTCGCTGCAAAACCGGGTACTCGAATACGTCGACCACCTGCACGAGCATTTCCTCGACCCGGTGGTGATCCGTCGCGGCCGCTACATGCCACCGCAACGTCCGGGCTACAGCATCGAAATGAGCGCTGAAACCCTGGAGCGTTACCCGTTTCCCGACGGCCCGGTGTGGGTTGATATCGCAACACAGTAGTCGCCTAACCTGCGCGCTGGGCCCGTTCCGACTCATCCAGGTGTTCCAGCAGCACCGCTATCGTCGCATCCCGCAACTTGATGGCCTCCATCCAGTCCGGCCCTTGCGCCAACAGCGGGGGGCCGATGTTGACGTGGATTGCACCGTGGCGTGGGAACCACTGACCGTCGCGCAGCACTTTGCGCGTGCCGCCAATGGCGACCGGCACCAGCGGCACGCCGGCACGGGCGGCAAGCACGAAAGCGCCCATGTGGAATGTGCGCAAGCCTGGCTCGCGGGTGAAGGTTCCCTCGGGGAAGAACACCAGCGGCTGGCCGGCTTGCAGTACCTCTGCCAGGGACTCGGTGTCTGCGGCGCTACGCTGCAGATCGAAACGTTCGACGAAGCAGGCACCGAGCTTGCGCAGGAACCGGCCGGCGATCCACTGGTCAGCCAACTCGCGCTTGGCCACGAAGCTGAACTGCGGCGGCAGGGCCGCGCTGAGAATGACGCCGTCGAGGTAGCTGGCATGGTTGGCGGCCAGCACGCACACCCCCGCCGCAGGCAGGCATTCCAGCCCCGTGACACTGAACGGTATACCCGCCAAGCGCAGGAACAGCCGGGCGGCCGCTCGAGTGAAGCTGCGGCACCAACGCTGGCGCGGCAGGATCGCGACGCCCAGCCAGGTCAATGGTGTAACCAGCCAGAACAGCAGCCAGATATAAGCGGCATACAGCGCCGCGCGGCAGGTTCGCCAGCTGCGGCCGAAATGGGCGCGGACGGCCTGCACCACCAGGCGCAGCAGCTGGCGCCACACGGCCAGGTGCGGCCGCCCCACTTCGCCGCGCTCATACAGTTCGCGACTGGCCGCACGGCGAATCTTCCCGCTGGAGGTTTTGAGTACGCTATGCGGTGGCGCCAGAACGACATCGTCGGGCGACACACCGGTGAGGTCGACCACGATGCGGTTGACCTCCTGCTGCAACTGTTGCCGGGCAGCCGCTTCCTTTTCGAGGCTTTCGGCCAACACCACCAGGCGCTCGGTACCGGTGGCCGGGTCAGGACTGCCGAACACCGCGATGCAGCCTTTGCGCAGACCGGGCAAATTGCCGACCGCCGCTTCGACATCGTAGGGGTAGATGTTGCGTCCGGCACGAATGATCAGGTCCTTGGCGCGGCCGGTCAGGTAGACCTCACCGCCGGCCATGTAGGCAAAATCGAGCGAGTCCATCCAGCCATCGCGCAGCACCCGGCGGGTTTCTTCAGGATTACGGTAGTAGCCACGGGTGGTGGACGGTCCACTGAATTGCAGGTGACCCTCGCTGCGCTCGGGGAGTTCGCCCCCGCGACCATCGACGATGCGAATCTGATGCCCCGGCAATGGCCGGCCGCTGGAGACAAAACACAGCGTCGCATCGGTGTCCGCTTCGGCGGGCAATGCATTGCCTCTTGCCTGGAACGCCTCTCGCTGCACCCGATCGATCAGCGGCCCCCGGTCGAGTGGAGGAAAGGACACACCCAAGGTGGCCTCGGCCAATCCATAGACAGGCTTCAGCGCAGTGGACGCCAGGCCATAGCGAGCGAAACGTTCGGCGAAGCGCTGCAAGGTCTGCGGGCTGACCGGTTCGGCACCGTTGAAGGCCAGGCGCCAACTGCTCAGGTCCAGGCCCTCGAGGTCGTCGTCAGCCAGTTTGTTCAGGCACAGTTCGTAGGCAAAGTTGGGCGCTGCCGACATCGTGCCGCGGTAACGGTCCATGGCCCATAGCCAACGTGCCGGCCGTGCCAGGAAAGCCAGTGGCGACATCAGCACCAGGTTGTAGCCGTAATACAGGCTGCCCAGCCAGGCACCGATCAATCCCATGTCGTGGTACATGGGCAGCCAGCTGACGAACACGTCCTGCGGTCCCACCTTCAGCGTCCTGCCCATGGCGCGCAGATTGGCCAGCAGATTGGCGTGGCTGACCATCACCCCCTTGGGTTGGCCGGTGCTGCCCGAGGTGTACTGCAGGAAAGCGATGTCATCCGCTTGCCGCGGCGGTGTGATGCACTCGCCCCCCTCCTCCGTCAGATCGGCCACGCTGGCGATGCGGCTCAGGCTCGGGACCCGCGGCAGGAGCAGCCGGGCGAGCAACTTCGCTTGCGTCACGGTGATCAGCACTTTGGCCTCAGCGTTACACAGGATGCCGACCTGGCGACGCAAGTGATCCTCTATCTGCGACAGGCGCAGCGGTGGGTAGATGGGCACCGGCACCCCACCGGCCAACAGGATGCCGAAAAAACCATGGAGAAAGTCGCGGCTGGTGGGCAGCATCAGGGCTACGGTCTGACCGGTGTGCAAGCCACTGCGTTGCAGCCCTGCGGCAACGGCCAGGGCGCCCTGGTGCAAGGCGCCATAGCTGATTTCTTCCTGTTGGTCCCCTTCACCCAGCAGGCGTACGTGCAGATGCTGCGGTTGATGGCGTACATGCCACTCCAGTACCTCGATCAGGGTCCGCGCGGCGTCCGGCGTCTGCCCTGTGGCAGCCAGGGTTTCGCTGGAGTCGCTGGAGGGCAATGGACTGACGACCTCGGCGCCCTGTCTGCTGTGCAGCACGCGCAGTATGTCTTGGGGGGTGTCCGCCGAGGCGAACAGGTTTTCTGGCAGGCGCACATCGAACGCGTGCTCGATGCGTGACCAGAGTTCGACCCGAGCCAGGCTGTCCAGGCCCAGATCCCGATCCAGCACGCTGTGCAAGGTGACCTGTAAACCTTGCGCCGCTTGCGGGCGCAACTCGACCACGGTGCGCCGGACAATTTCGAGCAACTTTTGCGCGTCCCCATCGAAACGGGGAACGGTGCGGGTTTCTGGAAGCGGACGAGACATCGACGGCCCCTCATGACAGGACACTCGGTGTATAAATCCTTACCCACGACCATTATGCGCCTATGGCGGCGACTGGGAATGCCGTCATGGACTGCCGCGCGCCTACATTGCAGCTAGGCTTTAAGGACCCAGCGCCTGCAGAGAGACCGCCATGTCAGCCAGCCTTGCCCCCGGAGTGACACGCCGAGAAATCTGGGCCTGGGCGATGTTCGATTTCGCCAACTCCGGCTACACGACTGTCGTGATCACCGCCGTGTTCAATGCCTACTTTGTCGCGGTGGTCGCCAAGGGCGAAGCCTGGGGTACGCTGGCCTGGACCAGCGCCACCGCCCTCTCCTATGTCCTGATCATCCTGACCGCGCCGCTGATCGGTGCCTACGCCGACGCCTTCGCCTGCAAGAAACGCCTGCTGCTGTTCAGCACGATCGGTTGCGTCGCCTTTACCGCTGGACTGGCGCTGGCCGGACCGGGAGAACTCGGTGTGGCGATCCTGTTCATCGTGCTATCGAACTTCTGCTTCGGCAGCGGCGAGAACCTGATTGCCGCCTTCCTGCCCCAACTCGCCCGTGCGGATGCCTTGGGCAAGGTGTCCGGCTGGGGCTGGGGGTTGGGCTATATCGGCGGCCTGGTCAGCCTGGGCGCCTGCCTGGCCTTTGTCAGCTGGGCCCAGGCGCAGGGCCAGACGGCGGCGCAATTCGTGCCGGTGTGCATGCTGATCACGGCGGTCTTGTTCGCCTTGGCCAGCGTACCGACCTTCCTGTTCTTGCGCGAACGCAGCCAGCCGCAGCCAGGCAGCAGCGACAGGCCTATCGCACAAGCGGCGCTGGCGCGCTTCGCGCAGACGCTGCGTGAAGCCGAGCACTATCGAGACTTGCTGCGCTTTCTTGCCTGCACCGTCTGCTACCAGGCCGGCATCTCGGCAGTGATCACCCTGGCGGCCATCTATGCCAATCAGGTCATGGGCTTCAGTACCCAGGACACGTTGCTGTTGATCTTCGTGGTGAATATCACGGCCTCCATCGGTGCCGTACTGTTCGGTTGGCTGCAGGATCGTCTCGGCCATCGCGCCACGCTGGCGCTGACCCTGCTAGGCTGGCTCGGCATGGTCGGTCTGGTCTGGGTGGCGCACGGTCCCGGACTATTCTGGCTGGCGGCGAACCTCGCCGGTCTGTGCATGGGCGCCAGTCAATCGGCTGGACGGGCGATCGTCGGTCTGCTCGCGCCACCGACGCGGCTGGCGGAGTTTTTCGGCCTCTGGGGGCTGGCGGTCAAACTGTCGGCCATCCTCGGTCCCATGACGTACGGCCTTACCAGTTGGCTGTCCGGCGGCGATCACCGCCTGGCCATGCTGATTACCGGCAGCTATTTCGTGATCGGCCTGCTGATCCTGGCCGGCGTCGACCTCGAGCGCGGACGACAGGCAGCTATCAGCGGTACAGAGCGTCTCGAACAGTGAGAGCGGCTATCAGGACGACGTCCCGCGCGCGTTCACTGAATGCAGGCGTATATTGGTGGTGGCGATCCGGGAAATTGAGGCGCCAGGCGCTCGCCAATGGCGTGGCGAACAAGAGAACCAACAGATAACCCACAATGCTGGAGGTGCGACATGAGCCAATATCAACGCCTCTTTCTGATTGCCGGTCCTGCCATGCGCCACACGCCGGCGCTGGAGCGGGCCGTCGCACTGGCCAAAGCCACTGGCGCAGTGCTGCATATCGCGGTATTCATCGAAGACGTCGACATCTTGGGATTGATGAGCGGAAACAAGAAATTTCGCGAAATCTGTCAGCAAGAGAACCAGAAGTGGCTGCAGGATGAAGCCCAGCTGATACGCGGCAATGGCGTTACGGTGACCACCGAAGTGGTATTGGCTCGGGACGTACTGAAGGAAATCCTTCAGCATGTGAAGGACTTGCAACCGGACCTGGTGATCAAGGACGTACACCACGAATCAACACTCAAACGCGTATTCGTCACCCCTCTGGATTGGCATCTGGTACGCGATTGCCCGGTTGCTGTTCATCTGGTCAGCGAAGTCAGGTGTCCACTGCCACGGGTGGTCGTGGCGGCAGTGGATCTGTCCCACCCAGAGCATCAGATCACTGACCTCAACGATCGCATCATCCTGGCGGCGAAGAGGATGGCATCGCAGTGCAACGCAGAGCTGCACCTGCTGCACGCCTTCGATCCATCGCAAACACATATCTCCGACGCCGGCGCCGGTGCGGTAACGATGCCCGGCTTCAGCGCCGACGTGCGTCGGGCACTGCACAAGTCCTTCAATACCCTGGCCGACAGCTGCCACGTACCCTCTGAACGACAACACTTCATTGAAGGGTCGCCAGCCAAAGTGATGTCCGACTTCGCAGCCCACAGCCGGGCCGATGTGTTCATCATGGGAGATACCCATCGAAAAGGACTGCACAAGCTGCTTGGCAGTACGACAGAACACGTGCTGTACAAGGTGCCCTGCAATGTCCTGGCAATAAAGGGGCAAGTCGATCAGTTGGGATAGCCTGAAGCATGACAAGTGCAACTTTCCGCTTCTACGAGGAACTCAACGATTTCCTGCCGCCCGAACGGCGGCGGCAGTCCTTCACCTGCGAGTGCGCGCAAGGGGCGACGGTCAAGCACATGATCGAGGCGCTCGGGGTACCGCACACGGAGGTCGAGCTGGTGCTGCTCAACGGCGAGTCGGTGGGCTTCGGGCGGGTGATCTTCGACGATGACCGGCTGGCGGTGTATCCCAAGTTCGAAACGCTGGACATCAGCCCGCAGCTCAAGGTTCGTGCGCAGCCGCTACGGGTGCTGCGCTTCGTCGCTGATGCACACCTTGGCGGGCTGGCCAGCCTGCTGCGAATGAGCGGCTTCGACACCCTCTACGACAATGGCTTCGAGGATGGCGAGATCGCCGAGATCGCGGCGCAGCAAGGACGCATCGTGTTGACCCGCGACCGCGAACTGCTCAAGCGACGCATCATCAGCCACGGCTGTTACGTGCATGCCCTCAAACCGTCGCTGCAACTGCGCGAATTGTACGAGCGCCTCGACCTGGCGCGCAGCGCGCGGCCCTTCAGCCTGTGCCTTCATTGCAACCTGCCGCTGCACGAAATCAGCCCGGAACTGGCCCGGCCGCTGGTGCCGCCACGGGTTGGCGCCCTCTATTCGCACTTCCTGCGCTGCGACGGCTGCCAACGGATTTACTGGGAGGGTTCGCACTGGCGCGGCATGTGTGCCCTGCTAGCGCCGTTGCTGGACCGATAGCGCAGCGCGTCGGGTCGAATAAATGGCCAGGTGCAGTTATTCATCAGTGGCTGATTTGAAGCAGGCGGCCGACCGCATCCAGAACCACTTCGGGGGCCTCTCGATGGGGGACATGATGACAATTTTCCAGTATCAGATATTCCCCGGGCACCTTCGCAAGCCTGGCGATGCGCATGGGATGCAGCACGGACCCGTACTCGTCTTGCTCACCATGAATCGCCAGCAGTGGGCAGTGAATCGAGTCAACGGTGTCTTCAATCGTCCAGCCGCTAAAAGCCTGCGACAACCAGGTATCCGTCCAGGCTGACAGCACCCAAGGCGCTTTATCACCATGATATTTTTCAAGACGCTCCCTTTGCCCCGGCGCCTCGAACTGCGCCTTGGCGTCTTGAATACCGCGCAGCGTCTGCTCTTCAACGAACGCTTGTGCCGAGACGGTGATCAATGCAACGCAGCGCTGCGGGTACAGGGCGGCGCAGCACGTAGCCATCGCGCCGCCCACACTATGGCCCATGGCGACAAACCGATCGAGTTGCAATTGGGCCCTGACCAGCGCGAAGAAACGCTCGGCTTCGTCGCGGATGAAATCCATGGGCAAATTCTCCGGGTACGGGTCCGACTGCCCGAAGCCGAGCCGGTCATAGGCAATCACCTCCCTCCCTGTGGTCTGACAAAGTCGCTCAGGAAAGTCTCGCCACAATTGGACGCATCCAAGGGAATCATGAAAAAGAATGATCGGCGGTTCTGCCTGGCTGTGTTCCACGCCCGCCGGGAACCAGCGTCGAGTAAACAGTCGCCCATGGGGCGTATCGATCCAAAGCGATTCGGCACGGACAAACGATGACATTGGAATCCTCATCTGATCATTCAAGCGGATAAAAGAAAACGAAGTGTTGCGGTCGCGAGGACAACGATCAGCACGCAGTCTGGCGCGCGCCCGGTACTAGCGCAAATAGGATGAATCCCGGTAGCCATCGGGCAAACGCAGCCGATGGTCGTTGCATTTCGCTGGTCGCCCGCCTGTGGCTAAGCTTAATAAATCGGGACGAACTGAAACCTGAGTGATACCGGCCATCAGTGGACCTGGACCGGCATCAAGGCGGTGTTCCCCAAGGAGACGACTATGTACGCAGTAATAAGAACTTACCTGGGTACTGGAGCAAAGCAGCTTTTCGAGCTGTTGGAAGAGCGCAGGACCGACGTCGAAGCTGCCCTGCGGACAGTGCCGGGTCTGGTCAGCTACACACTCCTCAATACGGGTGATGGTGGTACGTCGATAACTGTTTGCACCGACAAGGCCGGCAGCGATGCGAGCTTGAAAGTCGCACGTGAGTGGATTCAGAAAAATGCAGCAAACATCCGAGCGAACCCGCCGATCGTGACGGAAGGTCCGGTCATTGTGCAGATCAAATAGCGCGTCCTTGCGATTGATCTCACGACACTGGCGAGGGTTTTGTCTCGACAAGTAGAAATCGGCCCAAAGCTGCCGGTGCGAGCCGGCAGAAAACGGGCAGACTCAAAGACCTGAAGTTTGCCAACTTGACGGCGCAAAAGGAGGTATATACGTCATTTAGGTCGAAAGCCTTTTTGCGTAGATTTATTCCTGAACCCGGTACCCTCGCCGGTTAAAGGAAACTGCCATGAACACCCGCATCCACCAAGGTACCGCGCTGGCCGGTTTCGCGCTGGGGGAGATTGTCACCCTCCCGGCGCCGGCTGAGTTCGATCACCGGACCACGTTCGAAAACGCGCGCAAGGCGCTTTCCCCGCAGCTGTCCCGCTCTGTCCCGGCACTGCGATATCTCGAAGCCTGATCGAGGGCTTCTCCCTCTACGAAACCCTACAAACAGAGGCGCGAATGACATTCCAGCGATGCGTTTCGTCGTTGGCATGGCCCTTCGTAATAGGGCGCGCATTGCCCGAGGAAAACCAGATGTCGAACCGAAACCAACAAGTCGAGCAGTCGCTGACATCCCGTATTGATGTTGTCGGGCTTTGGCTGGCGCCCTTTGGGCTGCGCATTTTGCTCGCATGGGAATTCTTCGAAGCCGGACTTGAGAAGCTGCAAGGGGCGAACTGGTTCGCCGACCTTGGCGACAAGTTCCCGATGCCGTTCTCGTTGCTGAGCTCGAATATGAATTGGACCCTGGCAACCTGGTTCGAACTGATCGGCAGCCTCGCTTTGCTGCTCGGTTTGGGCACCCGCTTTATCGCACTGTCGCTGTGGGTGCTGACAATAGTTGCCACCTACACCATTCACTGGCCGTCGGATTGGTCGAGCTTGAGCGGGCTATGGCAAGGCTACGCAATCAGCAACGACGGCTACGGCAACTACAAGCTGCCGTTGATCTACCTGGTGATGCTTTTGCCGCTCATCCTCAATGGATCCGGTCGCCTGAGCCTCGATCATCTCATCGACGTCCTCCGAGACTCAGCAAGCAGGAGTTCTGCCGGTCCGAGCGCGTGGGGGCTTGTACTCCTGACGCTGGGGATGACGGTTTCGATACTGCTGCCATGGGTGGGAGGAACGTTGGCGGGCATCGCAATGATCCTGCTGGTTTTTCCCCGCAGTCCTGGCTCCGTTCACATGCCGCTTTCCAAATCTTGATTTGCTACTGCATTTGGCAGTGCTACCCAGCGGCTTCGCCGCACCCCACCTGGAGAAAATGTAATGTCTGATAAAACCATCCGTAACAAGCGTATTGGTCTGATGAGCGTCGCGCTGGCCGGGATCGTTCTGAGTGGATCGGCGTTTGCCGTACAACAATTGCCGCAAGGCTACACGCTTGCCGCGGCACACACTGCAGCTGAAGGCAAGTGTGGTGAAGGTAAGTGCGGTGGCACGGAGTCCAAGACACAGGCCAAGACTTCCGAGGGAAAGTGCGGTGAAGGCCAATGCGGTGATGCGATTTTCAACTCGATCGATACTGATGATGATGCGCGAATCTCGCGCGCCGAGTTCCTCGTGGTTGAGCCGAAGGGGCAAGCCGTGTTCGCGAAGAAGGACACCAACACGGACGGCTACATTGATGAAATGGAGTCGTACCTGAGTGTCAAGGCGGCCTATAACGAGAACGGCAAGGAACTGCCCAATGGCCTGTTCTCTACCAAGGAGTGAGCCATGCGCCCCCGCTTTGCGCGGGGGCGTTTTTTTATGTCCTTCCTAAGCTTCCGCCAAACGCGCATTGCGTCGCAGAACCTGCGGGGGCTGCCCGAATGCCCGCAGGAATGCGCGGCGCATTCGCTCTGTATCGATAAAACCGGTTTCGCAGGCGACTTCGTCCATTGAATGACGGCTTTGCTCGACCATCACCCTCGCTGCTTCTAGACGAAGGTGTTCGACGGCTTTGGCGGGCGATTGTCCGGTTTCGGCTCGAAACGCTCGGCTGAACTGCCTTGGACTCAGATGGGCTGCCGTTGCCAATTCTTCTACTGTCAGTGGGGCGCGCAGGTTCTGGCGGGCGTGTGTCAATGCACGTTGGATGCGATCGGATTTGGCGTCTAACTCCAACAGCGCCGAGTGCTGAGACTGTCCGCCGCCACGTCGATGATAGACGACCAGGTCTTGGGCAACCTTGCGGGACAGTTCCGGGCCGAAATCCTTCTCAATCATGCCAAGCGCCAAGTCTATGCTGGCGCTCATCCCGGCAGAGGTCCAGATAGGTCCGTCGATAATGAAAATTCGATCGTCCTCTACGTGTGCTTTCGGAAACTGTTTCTGAAGATCGCGCGCATGAAACCAGTGCGTGGTGACTCGTCGACCATCAAGCAATCCGGCTTCACCCAGTATAAAGGCCCCGGTGCAGACCGATGCGATGCGCCGTGTGGACTCGGATGCCTTACGCAGTTGGATAATCAAGTCAGCCGGAGACGGGGTCGGATCCATCCAGCCAGTGACGATCAGCGTATCAACCTTGCTGCTCGACAGCGGACTCGTTTCAACAGGGGCACCAAACGAGTTGGGAACACCGCCACCGCTCTGCGAGAGGAGTCGGATGCCATACAACGGCTCATCCGCCGCGCCGTTCGCGAGTTCGAACGCGGAAACTGCCGCCAATCCCATGATTTGGAAGCCGTGCGGCAAAACGAAGCCAATCGTGATCATAGGACAAACCTCTGTGGCCTGACACGAGCTATACGGGCATTTCAAGCCATGGTCAATCATCTTGCATCGCACTCGGCCCCTGAGAATATGCCGATCGATTCCCTGACTATCCAGAGGTCACCAAAGCGGACTGGACTGTACTGTGAAGCCAAAGCCGGACATCCAGTTAACCAACCTCAAAGAAGCGCAACACTGAGTTCGTCAGTTATTTAAGCAGCGGCTCCCTAGAACTTTTCTCTATTTATCGGTCTATGTGGATAGGCGCATCCGCCCGGTAAGCGCGACCTCACAGGCTTCCCGCAGCCAGATGGCCACACGTCCATTGTCAATCAGAGGTTGTCTTCGCTCATGAAATTCCATGACCCACGGATGGTGCTCTTCGGCCTGTTCGCGTTCGCGGCATTGGGCTCGGCATCAGCAACACAGATGAAGACCTCAACTCCTGCTTTCACAACTGAAGTCACAGCCGTTCAGGCACCTGTCCAGGCCGCCGGCAACCCTTGGCCGACCCTGAGCAGCATGGCCGACAAACAGTCGGGGCCGTTGCTTGCCCATGACGACCGATACTGGCATGACGGCCGTTGGCACGATCGTCGGGACAATTGGCGCCGAGACGACTGGCGTCGAGACCAGTGGCGTAGAGAGCAAGCCCGCCGGGAAGCTGAACGCCGTCGTGATTGGGAGCGCCACCATGATCGAGCCATGCGCCACCGCTACGAGCACGATCATCGCTACTATCGTCGCTAGTGAGGCGTCACGATGTTAGTCAAAGGTACCGAGATGAATGTGAGACTCATGCTGGCCAGGTGGGTGATGGCTGCGATCGGCTCAGTCATGTTGATGCCAGCCTCAGCGGATTACCGGCGAGGCGAACACGAGGGTGGCGAGTGGAAGGACGAGTACCGGGACGGGCCATGTAACGTAAAGATCGAGTCCAAGGACGACGAATACAAGGAAGAGATCAAATGCCCGAATGGTCACGGCGCCACCTGGCGTCGTGGCGAGTGGAAAGACGAGTTTTGGGAGCGTGGGTGCAAGGTCAAAATCGAAGCCAAACGAGATGAATATAAAAAAGAGGTCAAGTGTGATCGCGATAATTGATCAGTTACTGGGACCGCGCGCAAAGCGGCGCAGTCAGCACGATTACTTTTCCTCTTTTCATTGAGCGTGCGCTCTGCCCACGAATCTAACTGGTCCTTTTGAGTGTCGCCGGGATACGCCAGAAAGCTTGATCGGAGCGAATACGAGCAGGCTTTCGTCTAGAACCTGGAACGCGCGACCAATACGTTTTTTTATCCTGCAAAGGAGCGCAAAATGAGCTGCCTGGCGTTCGAATTGACGCGTTTCATTCGGCTGGCGTGAGCAATCCTGGGCACCATGGGTAAGGCTTTCTCGCGGACGATGAGCGCGCCTACTGTCGACTGCAGAGGCCGGAGGAGGCGTTTTGAAATCATTCCCGCTCAGACCTGGCGCCTCAACTCTGGACATGTTGCTTCAAGCGTGGCTGCCGCGCCGTGACGCTGTTCCGCCAACCTTGACGGAAAAAGCCGTCATCCCAGGCATTCCCGATGCTCGCTACAGGTTGGATCACGACCTGACTCCGTTCATTCAGGATGCGGTTCAGTCCAACAAACGTGAGAGCGAAGTGCTTGCCAGGGCCGGGAAGCCGAACGATGTCCTGCCACTGGCAAGCATGCTGGCAATCTCGGGCGGCGGCGATGCCGGCGCATTTGCAGCGGGACTCATAGCCGGATGGACCACCCATGGAACTCGCCCTCTGTTCAAGGTCGTCACGGGCATCAGCGCGGGCGCCCTGGTCGCCCCATTCGCGTACCTGGGGTCGGAGTACGACGGCGTGATTCGGTATGTCTCCAACGCAATCGGACCGAAAGACATTTTCCATTCGCGAAGCGTGCTGACCCGTCTTGCCAGCGACGGTATAGCGGACAGCAAGCCGCTGTCGAGACTCATCGCAAAATACGTCACTGCGCAGATTCTTGCGGCGATTGCGGCGGAATACGCCAAAGGGCGAATTCTGCTGATCGGCACCACTGACCTTGATTCAGGGCGGCCAGTCACCTGGAACATGGGCGCCATTGCCGCCAGCAAAGCACCGGGCGCGCTCGACCTCTTTCGCAACATCATGCTCGCGTCCATGAGCATTCCCGGAGCAGTCTCGCCCGTCATGATCGATGTGGAGGTTGACGGCAAACAATTCCAGGAAATGCACGTGGACGGCGGAGTCATCACTCAAGTGTTCCTTTACCCGTCCAGCACCGTGATGTCACTGAGCAAAGCCACCGGCGCACCTTTGCGATTCGAACGTCATTTCTATGTCATTCGTAATGGGACACTGGAGCCGCAGTGGTCCGGGACCAAGCGCCGCACATTGAGCATCGGCGGTCGAGCCATCAGTGCTTTGATTCAAACACAGGGAATCAGCGACCTGGAGCGAATCTACCGTATGGCGCAGCAGGATGGAGCGGATTTCAGTCTTGCTTACATTGGCTCCGACTTTTCCTGTGCGCACAGTCGGAAATTCGATGGCGAGTACATGAAGCGTTTATTCGATTACGCCTTTCAACTCAGCGCGAAGGGTTATCCGTGGCATAAATCGCCGCCCTCGGAAAACACTCAACGACGAAACACCCGCTGAAAAATTTAGCCAGTCTGTTGCATCGACCGGTTGAGTCCCCTGCCGAATGCGGACATTCAGATAGCAAATCTCAAAGAGGCCGAACACTGAGGTCGCCAGTTTGCCGAGCAACTTGGCCAAGGGCGGGCAGCTCGCTCGCCCCTTTTTAGGAATGAATAGACAAGGGTGCCGGTCAGATCAATGCAACCAGCCAAGGCAGCCCGCCTGCGACTATGCAAATCCGAGGAACGACAGGACTACTGCAATGACCACGACCAACCCAATGATGTAGATAATGTTGTTCAAGGTATTCACCTCTCTGTCTGAAGGATCTCGATGCGATGGCACTGTTGCGCACTATTGTTGCCTCGCTATTTGAATCGACCACAACGAAGCTCAATAGCTCCTTCGTTTATGGGTGTGCGAGGCCTTTGTTTTTCGGGAAGTGCGGAAATCGGCCAAAAACCAAACATCTGTGGCGAGGGAGCCTGCTCCCACCCACACCTGTCACAAAGGAAGCGGCCTGTCCTGAATGACCCGTTTCATCACAAGGGTTGAGGTCAGCCGCTGCACGTTAGGCAGTGTCGATAAACGCTCATCATAAAGTCGTTGAAACGCAGGCAAATCCTGGGCAACAACGTGCAGCAGGTAATCCGGCTCCCCGAACAACCGCTGGGCATCGACCACTTGCGGGATATCAATGAGCGCCGTTTCGAACGCCTCGACAGCTTGCCGGTCACCCTCTCGAAGCGTGGCAAATACCATGGCGGAAAAGTTCAGGCCCAAAGCACCGGGATCGAGTAGCGCACGATAGCCCAGCAATACACCGGCTTCTTCCAGTGCACGTACGCGCCGATGGCACGGCGAGAGGCTCAAGCCTACGCGCTCGGCAAGCTCGGTCACCGAAAGACGGCCATCCTTTTGCAGTTCAGCAAGAATCTTTCGATCAGTTCTATCCAAGTAGAAATATCTCCCCATTTTTGACCAGGCAACGATTACCTTTAAAAGTAAATTCTAACCTCTTTTCATTATTCTTCCCTTCACCATTAACGACCGGACGTCCTTCAACAAAAGGGCGAAGGTCCTGGCTTTCGAGGCGGATGATGAATAAAGCGTTTTGTGAACGACTGACGCGGGTGGCGCCATGACCCTCAGTGTTTTTGCTGCGTTCTGGGGGGTGTCGATTCTGTTTGTCATCACGCCCGGGGCCGATTGGGCGTACGCCATATCCGCGGGCCTGAAGCATCGAGTCGTGGTGCCCGCCGTGGGCGGATTGTTATCCGGACATTTGCTGGCCACGATGGTGGTCGCCGGCGGTGTGGGTACACTGATCGCCAGCCATCCCGTGGCCATGTCGGTACTTACAGTGGCCGGAGCGGGCTATCTGCTTTGGCTGGGCGCCAATATGCTTGCGCGCCCTTCCACCCCTCGCGCGGATGAAGCCCAGGTGTCCGGTTCATGGGAGCGCTGGGCGTTCAGGGGGCTTTGCGTAAGCGGGCTCAATCCCAAAGTGTTCCTGCTGTTCCTTGCGCTCTTGCCTCAGTTTGCCGACGCTACCGCACCCTGGCCTGTACCGATGCAGATGATTGCGCTCGGCCTGGTCCACACGTTCAGCTGCGGCGTGATCTACCTGCTGGTCGGATTCGGCTCGCAAGCCGTTCTTCGGGCACGCCCTGATGCCGCTCGACAGGTAAGCCGTTTCTCGGGAGCCGTCATGATCATCATTGCGCTGGTGCTGTCGATCGAGCAGCTGTGTGGCTAATCATTTTTTGTGCAGGCATCACCGACACAACATTGTGAAATACACGTACCTGTGGAAGCGGGCTTGTCCGCGATGCCGTGTTGACGGGACTGCCGTCATCGCGAGCAAGCTTTGCTCCTACAAGGAGAACGCAGCTTCGACAAACGCCTCCAGCGCCTTGTCTTCCAGGATCTCGATAGAAAAGTGCCCGAAGCGCTTGGGCAACCAAATGATACGTGCCCCGGACGGGGATTGCAGGTTCGCGCGGGCTAATGGCTTGCCGTTTTCGTCCTCCGGCTGAACACCGGCGAGTATCAATTCGTCATAGGCCTTCTCGATGTCCGGTGTCGAGTAGCAGTGACGGTAAATCATGCCCTCGCCCGCGCTGTCCATCAGTTCCTTCAGGTTCCCCGCCAACGGTTGTACCAACATGAAACGCTCTTGACCGATCAGCGCGATCGCATAGCGTACGTGCAGACCACCGCGCTCCCACACAAGTGTTTTGGAGATCCTGGCTTTCAGGATCTGCGCGTAGTACGCACAGGCTTCGTCGAGATTTTTCACCAGTACATCTACGTGACTGAACTTCAGCTCCATTGCATGCCTCCTGCCGAAACGGCGACCATGGTAATCACGCCCCCTCAAGAAAAATCAACATGACCATCACGATCCGTCATGAACAGCCGACACCCGAATTCCCCACAAATGGGCCTTGCTACCCGCTTCCTGCAACAGCCTGCTGTGCTTGCGGATAGGCCATGAAATTGCCCTGCATCGCTCAAGCACCCGGTCTATCAGACACAACCCGGATCGTCGTCAAACCCTTGGCATAGAGAATGCTATTTGTTCATCCACGCACCATTGAGCGGTTGAAGCTGCGACAACAAGATCAGCAGCACACCTGGGGCAATCCCTATGCACGCCACTGCCGCATTGTTCCGACGCTTGCGCCGAAGAACGGCTGACTCGATTGCGCCCACCCGCCAATTCAATCTTATGCGCTGGTTTTCGGTGGTCAGTTTCCTGCTCATTGGCGTGATTGCTTTTGGGCTCGGCTCCGTGTCAACACGGTTCCTGGTCACCGAAAGTCTCGAACGCGATGCCCTGATGTCTGCGCAGTTCATTCAGACCATCGCCAAAGGCGAGATACGCCATCACGGGCTGGCCGGCCTGCAGATTGCAGAGCCTGTGCAACACGTACAAGATGAGGTGCTGTCAAAAAACGGACAGCGTGTCAGATCCGAGTTCCTGGATTACCTTTCGCGCCTCCCGGATTTGCTCTTGATCTCTATCTACTCTCCCCTTCGGACGGTGGTCTGGTCGACCAACCCGCAACTGGTTGGAAAGCACATTTTGAATGACGAGCTCGAAGAGGCATTCAACGCCAAAGATCGGGTTTCAACCAAGTACAAAGAGGTGGATAAAGACCGCAAAGAGCAGAAATTTTTTCGCGCCCCCAAAATGTTCTTCGTCGAGAGCTACATCCCCATTTTGGATGACGGTGGGAACATCCAGGCGGTGGTTGAAATTTACCGGGAGCCGCTTGACCTGATTGCAAGCCTCAATCGCGGGCACTGGATCATCTGGCTGTCGACGATGGGCGGCCTGCTGTTTTATTTCGGGGTTTATTGGATAGCCCGACGCGCATCGATTGTGCTGGCCTTGCAAGAGGACCAGGTTGTTGCCAACAAGACCTACGGTGGCCTGGTCGAAATGTCCACGGCGGTCGCCCACAGCCTTCGCAACCCCCTGGCCTGCATTCGCTCAAGCGCAGAGTTGGCCAGAGACATGGACGGCCAACCCGCCAGGAAGAACATCGACGATATCGTCAGTCAGGTGGATCGGATGTCGCGGTGGGTGCATGAATTGCTGCTGTGCTTGAGCCCGATCCGCGGGGAGGTCGAACTGGTGGATCCGATGGCGATAGTGCAAACCACACTTAATGGTTTCAGCCAGCAGCTGGCTCAATCAAGAATCCAGGTCGAGTTCAACAATGAACCGACCCCAAGAATCATCAGTAATCCGCTGTTGCTTTCGCAGATTCTCAAGAGTGTCGTGGCCAATGCCATAGAGGCGATGCCGGCAGGCGGCCGGTTAACCTTCCAGGCCAACGTGGACCAAGCCCATCAATGGCTGCATCTCACCATTGCAGACACCGGGAATGGAACGTCAAGGCAACAGGAAATGATGGCATTCAAATCCTTCTACACCACCCGTCAAGGCAGGCTGGGTATAGGGCTGACCATGGTGAAGCAGATCATGCAAAGCTTTGGCGGAGAAGCGAGCCTGACAAACCATGAACAACAGGGTGCGGCGGTGCAATTGAGTTTCAGAGTCCTGGATAGAAGAGCCGGCGCATTGCACTGACCTTCCAGAAAATTCCGCGTTTCAACGCTGTCGCACCTCCCCGGGTGCTTGCGCCGGTGCCGTGAACCATTGGTCCCTGGGCACGCGCTTTTCTTCTTCGGGATCGCCCAGGTAGTGCGGCGACATGATCTGCACGCCGTATTCGTTGAAGACGTCCTGAATATTGGCGTGCAGCATGCTCAGCAGCACGGCGCGGGGTCGGGGTTGGCTGGGGATGGCCTGCGCCACCAGGCGATACTCGGGATAAAAATCCGACAGCGCGGTCTGGAACACTTGCGCCGGTGGATCTTCGAGCACACCGGGTGTGCGCCTGGCGGCTTCCAGCAACATGGCCTCGACCTGACGCCATGGTGTGTCGTAGCCAATGGTCACCACCGTATCCACCACATAGCCCGGGCCTTGCACCGTGCGGGAATAGTTTTTGGTCACCGTGCCGGTGATCATCGAATTGGGCAAGGTCAGCACTTCCCCCAGGCCGGTACGGATGCTGGTGGTGAACATGCCCAGTTCGGTCACCGTGCCTTCGTATTCGCCGATGCGCACGAACTCACCGGGGCGCAAGGTTCGGGTGTACGTCAGGATCAACCCGGCGGCCGCCTGCCCTACCACGCTGGTGGCCCCCAGCGAAATCATCAGGCCGATCAACACGGACAAGCCTTTGAAGGCATCGGTGCCCGCACCGGGCAGATACGGGTACGCCATGGCCAGCGCAAACAGCCAGATCGCCAGCGACGTCAGGCGCTGGGTAGGCTGCAGGGTTTCAATGTTCAGCCAGCTGAAGGTGCCCGGTGTCGCCATGCGCCTGAGCACACGCCGACTGAACGCCGTCGCACCACGGGCGATGAAGAAAATCGCCACGGCCACACCCAGCCCGGGGATGGCGCCGACGATGGCCTGAAGCAGGTAGCTGGCCACCTCGAACAGGTAATCGTTGAGGCTTTCCCCCCATGGCCGGGTGTAGGGAAACCGCGACAGGACGAACCCCAGCCATTCATAGGTGAGCAGCAGCAAGACCAGCCAGCGCAAAAGCCAGAACAGGCGGATGACCAAGGGGTACAGATAATTGGCCTCAATGACCTGTACCCGCCCCACTTTCAACGCCCGCGTGTGGCGATCCATCAACTCGGGCAGCCGCTTGAGCACTCGACGGCGCAGATACGCCACCCCCCAGAGCAGCGCAAAATACACAACCGTGGCGATGGCCGCCGTACCGAGCGAGCGAAGAATCAATTGCAGGTTGCGCGCTTCCCGGGTTTCAGCCACCACCTGACGCAGCTTCTGTGCCGCGCCTTCTGCGGCCTGCAGGACAGAGGCGTAGGCAAGGCTGTCGACATCCTTGGGCGCCACGATAAAGGCACGCCGGGTGCCCAACAGCACCAGATAACTGTCGTGGATCGGGTCAAGGGTGACGACAGGCTCGTCGGACTCATCCAGGGCTTCACCGATCACTGCTTTGGCCCGCTTGACCCGCGAAGCCGGTGTTTCGCCAAGCACCGTGGCTTGGAACACCATGATGCTGCGATTGGCCACTTTCAATTCGACGGCATCTTGCGCCGACTCCACGGCGTCCCCGGCCCATAGCAGCATTGACCAGAACACACCGAAAACGACCATCAACAAGGCAGGCAACCTGCTGCTCCGCATGTGTCAGTTCCTTACGCCACAGGTTGGGGACAGGGTTTCAGAACGCAGCGTAGTTCAGTGATGCAGGGTTGTCAGATGGCCGTTCCTGGATAAAGGGTGATTGGCACGCAATCACTCTACCCGCTCCAGGCGCTGGTACTCCCGCGGACATACGCCAAACCGGGCGCGAAACTCGCGGGAGAAATGAGCACCGTCGGAAAAGCCACAGTCCATGGCGATCTGGGTGATGCTGCTCTGACTGTTCACCAGCAGCCAGCCGCCGTACTCGACCCGCAGCGAGCGCTGGAACTCCATGGGTGAAAGCCCCAGCGACTGCTGGAATGCCCGTGTCAACTGGCGCCGCCCGAGCCCGACATAACGCGCGATGGCATCCAGGGTCGGCAGGCTGTCCATGCGCTGCTCGATATAGTGCGCGGCCTGCCGCACGCGCTCATCCTTGATGTCTGCCAGGTTGGCATAGAAGTGCGCCTGGGGCTGACGTCCCTGGCGAATACCCTGCAGCATCATGTGCCGCACCGCCTGCTGGGCTTTTTCCCGTCCGCAATGCCGGGCCACCAGGTACAAACCCAGGTCGATGGCTGCCGTCGAGCCGGCGCAAGTGATCAGATCGCC
Organism: Pseudomonas sp. G(2018); assembly: GCF_005502415.1. NCBI lineage: Bacteria > Pseudomonadati > Pseudomonadota > Gammaproteobacteria > Pseudomonadales > Pseudomonadaceae > Pseudomonas > Pseudomonas sp. G(2018). The sequence continues at coordinate 253,754 of NZ_SCOO01000007.1, forward strand.
CTCATCGATGAACAAGTGATCCACCGCCGCCGGGGTCTTGGGAAAACGTGCACGAAACGCATCCAGCACATTCCAGTGCACGCACACCGACCGACTACCGATCACACCCGCCTGCGCCAGGGCGAACGTGCCGGTGCAGATGCCCAGCAACCGCGTGCGACTCTTCGCTACGCGCTGCAGCCAGTCGCGAAAATGGGCCGGCAGGTGGGTGTTGAGATAGTCGTTGCCACCGCAGATGGCCACGTAATCGAACGCGTCCAGGTCTTGCGCCAGGCCTCCGGACACCTCCAGGGCGATCCCGGCGCTGGAGGTTCGCGGCAAGCCGTCGACGCTCATCACACGCCACGCCGTATGGATCTGCCGGCTGCCACCCCCCAGGTCGGCGGACAAGCGCAACACATCGATAAATCCGGAAAACGCCGCCAGCGTGAATTGGTCCAGCAGGACCAGCCCCACTGACAGCTGCGGACGGTTTCCCGCCCCGAGTCCGGGGGAGTCAGGCAGATGGCAATCGCGATGTATCTGAGTCATTTTTGGCATGACCTAACTATTCAACTTTAAGACCCTGAAGTGCAAGCGCTCGCCTCAACGATACGAGCAAGATGCAGACAAGGGGAAAAAGTCCAACAACGCCCCAGAGGACACACGATGAAACTGAAGACAGGTAAGAAAATCACCGTCGCTCTTTTAGTTACCGGCTGCATATCCTCACAGGCCGCCCTGGCTGAACAGCAAAAGCTGACCGTTGCGTTGTATGGCGGTAATTGGGGTGAAGCCTTCCTCAAATGTGTGACACCGTGCTCTGGACCCGTTTCGAAAACGTACCGGCCTACGTTGCCGCCCAGGACATCCCGATCCATCTGCCGGGCTATGGCGACCTCAAGGCGGACCTGGTCTGGGGCGGCAACTACTTCGGCATCGTCGACCTGACCCACTGCGACTTGCGCATCAGCCCGGACAACGGCAGCGAACTGTCGCGCCTTGGCCTGCTGGCCCGCGACCAGATCAACAAACAACTGAAGATCCAGCACCCCACCGAGGCCCATATCAACGACCTCAACTTCATCACGTTCTGGCACCCGGCGACCATCAAAGGCGCGTTCTACAAAAACGTCCACGTCTTCAGCGCCGGCCAGCTCGACCGCTCCCCCGGTGGCACGGGCACCAGCGCGATGATGGCCATGTTCGAGGCCCGGGGAAAATTGAGCCTGAACCAACCCATTCTGTCCGAAGGGCTGTTGGGCAGCGGGACCTTCGAAGGCTGCCTGCTGGGCGAAGTCGACCTCAACGGCACCCGCGCGGTGCGTCCGACCGTCAAGGGCACGGCCAGCATCCTGGGCACTTCGCGCTGGGTGATCGAGCGCAATGATCCGGTCGGGGCGGGTTTCGTCGTCAACTGACACGCTCAAATGAGCCTGTAAAAAACAAACGCCCGGCATCCACCGGGCGTTTGACATGACGGGCCCGCCTACGCACCTTTCGTTTATGCGCTGCCTCTACTACGGTGGTTAAGGGACCGCTTTCCCACACAGGAGCGCTGCGCATGTCCAGAATCCTCTTTTTGATCATTGCCGCCATGGTGCTGTGCACCAGCCAGGCCATGGCGGACACCCTCAAGATAAGCGTGATCGGTGCCGGCAAGGTCGGCGGTACGCTGGGCACCCTATGGGCAAAAGCCGGGCACGCGGTGATGTTTTCCTCACGCCACCCCGAGGCGCTGACAGGCCTGGTCAACGCCGCCGGTCCCAACGCGCGGGCGGGCTCCGTAAGCGATGCCGCTACATGGGGCGATGTGATCGTGTTGAGCGTTCCCTACGGCGCAATGCCGGTGCTGTCCGAACAGCTCAAAGGCAAGCTCGACGGCAAGGTACTGTTCAGCACCAGCAACCCGTTCAGCAGCCGCGACGGTGACGTCGGGCGCAAGGCGCTGGAGGCAGGCGTCGCCCTGGCAGACCAGCAGTATCTGCCCGGGGTGCACCTGGCGCGGGCGTTCAACGCCGTAGGCTACGCCGCCATGAAAGACCAGTCCGGCCAAAACAAGGCAATTCCGGTTTTCGCCGACGACGCCCAGGCCCGTGAACTGGGCGCCCGCCTGGTGCGCGACGCCGGTTTCGTGCCGGTGCTGTTCCCGTTGGCGCGAGCCCATGAAGGCCTTCCGGGCGGCCCGCTCAGTGGCCTTTGGAGCGAGGCCGAACTCAAACGCAAGCTGGGTCTTTAGCGAGTATCGCCGGATTATTGAGCGATGGAAAATGACAGCTAAGCTTCCTTCTATTGTCGGGCTCATTGAGCAAATTGCATTTTGCTATGTTCGCCCTTCACAACAGTCTCGGAGGGGAGCCCATGAAACGCATCGTCACGCTCATCGCGATCTCTTTGTTGACCACCGCTTGTCAGAGTACAAATGACGGTGTCACCCGACTCGACAATTGTGTTTGCTACAAATCGCCCGAGGGGCAACATTTGCAAGCATCGCAAATAGCGTGGAACGACCCCGATACGTTGCAGAAACAATTCTCACATTGCGTTTGCCGAGCCTTGGTCGACCTGAAGGAGGTCGACGATCCCGGTAAATTATTCGTGCCCGGAACCCAAATAAAATAAGGAGTACAACGCCCACTGCCTCCTCAGAAACTCAAACAACCCTGATCCGGGTCAGCCCTTCCCGTTCAGCCTGCGCCAGGATCTCTTGCGGCGTTGCGTCCGCTGAAGGCATGAGCAGGCTGTTCTCCCCATCCCCAAAATGCAGCTGTAAAAGATGCATTGCCGCCTCATGCACGGGCAGCTGAGACTGCTTGAGTTCGAATACGTATTCGCGAGGCGCGTCGTTGAATAGGGAGTGCAGTGTGTATTGGTGCATGGCGGGATCTCGGCTTGAGAGAAGTGCAGCTGACACTGCTTTGGGTCGAGTAGGGTCCTTCCTGATTGGCAGTAATCGGCCAGAAGCGGAAGGTCGTTATGAATCCGTAAAACCTGGCTTGCCGGTCAGCGTCAATCTGCGAGGATCATGGCGAGGTAACCGAAGACCGTCAGCAGGACTCCCGAGACAGCAAAGGCTACGGGAAAACCGACCCACGGCACGTTGCTGCCGATCTCTGTCGCGGCCTCCTGACACGGGCCGGAATGACTGCGGGCGCCGGCCATGCCGCCCATCAACACCGCTGGATTGATCTTCATCAAGTGAAAACCAACCACCCAGACAGCGAAAGGCGGCAGCATGCAGGCGACGAAGCCCACCAGGAATATCTGCACGGCGAGCGTACCCGTCAATTGGGCCAAAAGGGTGGCACCGGCATTGATCCCGACAATCGCAACGAATACCAGCAGGCCCATGTCCTCAAGGATGTTACGTGCTGCATTCGGCGTATTACCGAAAAAGCGCAGACGCGAGGAAAGTGATGAGACGATGATGCCCGACACCATCAGGCCGCCAGCGCTACCCAGGCCGACAGAGGCACCAAAGGCGTGAAACTGGATCAGACCGATCAGTTGCCCCAGGGTCATGCCGACAAACAGCGTTAATAAATCGGTCATGCTGCTTGGCCGGGCGATGACGCCAAACAGCTCGCCGGCACGTTGCACGGCTCCGGACAGGCCGGTGACGAAAAGCACGTCGCGACGTTGCAACCGGGTCTCCGGCCCCGCGGGTAGCGGTACTCCGCCGCGCTGGATGCGCGTCAGCTGAAGCTGCCCGGCCAGGTCCAATCCGCGGAACTCCTTGAGTTTCTTGCCGATGACGGTTTTCTCGGTCACCAGGATTTCCGCCTGGTCCAGTGGTACGGCGAGTGCCTTGGCGTCATCGACTTCCGGGCCGATCAGACCGATGTTGGACGTCAGACCTGTACGCGTACTTCCAAGGGCAATCACATCCCCCGCCTGCAGCCGGATTTCAGGATCTGCCCCTATCGACTCATCACTGCGATGGACATCGACGATACGATACTCCGGGAATCGAGTGATGAATTCGCGGATGCTGAGGCTGATGGTCGCAGGATTTTCCAGGCGATAAGCACGCAATCCGAAGGCTTTGTTTGCGGTGAGGCCGTCGTCCTCGACATCATGCATGCCATGCTGCTTTTCATAGCGGTGGGCTGCCGCCTTGGCATCGCCCCCCCACCAGCGCGGCATATATTTGCAGATCAGCACGATGCCGATGGTGCCCCATATGTAGGTAATGCCATAGGATAGGGTAATCATCGCCGATACCCCCTCGACAGTGTCGCCCGCTGCGAGTTTGACGGCACCTGAGGCAACCGCCTGTTCGGCCGAGCCAATGGCAGAAGACATGGTCGTGGCTCCGGCGAGGATGCCGCCGGCCGCTCCTGTCGGCAGGTTCAAAAGACGAGCCCCCAATACCACCACGGCCAAGCTGAGCAAACTGCAGATGACCGCCAGGAGGGTGAACTTCAGCCCATCGTCCTTCAGGCTATTGAGGAAGGAAGGACCGACCCGCAACCCTACCCCGTACATGAACAAGTAGTAGAAGAGGTTCATGGTGAAGGTGTCGAGCTTGAGCGTGATGCCATAGAAGGATGCGGCAATGGCAACGCCACAGCCCACCACTATGGCGCCGCCTACTGTACCCAACCCATATCCCTTGATGGTGAAGCGGCCGATCAGCACCGCCAGGCTGACCACCAGGAACAGCAACATGTAGGGGTTGGCATGGAGAAACGTGAAGATTACCTGCATGGGTTGATTCCCCTTTCGCTACGTTTCTGCCCGCATACCAGAAAGGCCTTAGGCAGTAGCGTAGCGTGTGAATCCATGCCGGTAGCTGAGTACCGAAGCGCTATAAAACCAACATGGCCCGAATGCTTTTGCCATGCCCAAAAATTTCGTAGGCCCGACAAAAAAACACCCAAAAAAGTATCAAACAAAAATATTTGAACTATACCCAAAGAGTTTATCGCTCCTGAACCCGGACAGAAGTGCCTCTGAAGAGACTTGCCCAGGACCTTCGACATTATTGCATCGAGAGAGTCTGGTTATGAACGCTTTGAAAATTGCGGCCAGCGAAGCGACGCGAGATTGTTTCCGTACTGCCCGTGAAGTCGTTCCCCTCACACAGACCGACTTTACCGATGTCGCCGTCGCGGTGATTTCAGTGGATGATTTGGCAGCGGGGGCATTGGACTCCATCAGGCGAACCGGATTCGACATTCCGATTTTTCTGGTTGCATCGCAGAGCCGCGGCAGTCGCTCCTTGGAAGTCTATAAGCAGCTACAAGACGTCATTCTGCAGGTCAATGGTGTCTTTGATTTGTCCAGCAATAACGCCGAGTACTACGGCAACCAATTGGAGACGGCCGCCAAGGCCTATGAAGAGGGACTGCTTCCGCCCTTCTTCGACGCGCTCAAGCATTACACCGAGGCCGCCAATGCGACCTTCGCCTGCCCCGGTCACCAGGGCGGTCAATTCTTTCGCAAGCACCCCGCTGGCCGCCAGTTCTTCGATTTCTTTGGCGAAACCCTGTTCCGCGCAGACATGTGCAACGCCGACGTCAAGCTCGGCGACCTGCTGATCCATGAAGGCCCGGCCCTGCAGGCACAAAAGCATGCGGCCAAAGTGTTCAACGCGGACAAGACCTACTTCGTACTCAACGGCACATCCGCTTCTAACAAAGTAGTGACCAACGCTCTGCTCACTCCGGGCGACCTGGTGTTGTTCGACCGCAACAACCATAAATCCAACCACCAGGGGGCTTTGCTCCAGGCAGGAGCCACTCCGGTGTATCTGGAAACCGCGCGCAACCCCTACGGCTTTATTGGCGGCATTGATGCCCATTGTTTTGAAGAAGATTACTTGCGCGAGCTGATCAAGGAAGTCGCCCCGGACAAGGCTCAGTTGCCGCGGCCTTTTCGTCTGGCCATCATCCAGTTGGGCACCTATGACGGCACGATTTACAACGCTCGCCAGGTGGTCGACCGTATCGGCAAATTATGCGACTACATCCTGTTCGACTCGGCGTGGGTCGGTTACGAACAGTTCATTCCGATGATGAAGGATTGCTCGCCCATGCTGCTCGACCTGGGCGAAGACGACCCCGGTATTTTCGTCACCCAATCGGTACACAAACAACAGGCTGGCTTCTCCCAAGCCTCACAGATCCACAAGAAGGACCGCCACATCAAGGGCCAGTCCCGCTACTGCAATCACGCACGGTTGAACAACGCCTTCATGGCCCAGGCCTCCACCAGTCCGTTCTACCCGCTGTTCGCCTCGCTGGATGTGAATGCACGCATCCACGCCGCTCGTAGCGGCTTGCGCCTGTGGGAAGACTGCGTGAAGTTCGGCATCAACGCGCGCAAATTGATCCTGGAAGCCTGCACCCTAATCCGTCCATTCGTGCCGGAAACCATCAATGGGCGCCCATGGCAGGACCACCCGACCGACGCGATCGCCAGCGACCTGCGTTTTTTCGAGTTTCACCCCAAGGATCGTTGGCACGCCTTCCCCGGCTATGCCGACAAACAATACTTCATCGACCCCTGCAAGCTGCTGTTTACTACTCCTGGCATCGACCCGGTGGACGGCAGTTACACCGACTTCGGCATCCATGCCGGCATCCTGGCCAACTTCCTGCGCCAGAACGGCATTGTCCCGGAGAAATGTGACCTCAACTCGATTTTGTTCCTGCTCACGCCCGCGGAAGACTGGGCGAAGATGGCCCACCTGGCCGCACAATTGGCGCGCTTCGAGCAGTTCATTAGCGATGACGCGCCAATGAGCCGGGTGCTGCCGGCCATCTACGCGCGCTACGAAGATCGCTACCGCAACTACACGATCCGCCAGCTCTGCCAGGAAATGCACGACCTCTACCGCAGCCATAACGTCCAGCAACTTCAAAAGGACATGTTCCGCAAGGAGCACTTTCCGAAAAAAGCCATGAATCCACAGCAAGCGCAGATCGAATACATCCGCGGTAATGTCGAGCTGGTGGCGTTGACCGATGCCGATGGCCGTATCGCTGCCGAAGGCGCGCTGCCCTACCCACCCGGCGTACTCTGCGTGGTGCCGGGAGAAATTTGGGGTGGCGCGGTGCTGAAGTACTTTCTAGCACTGGAAGAAGGTATCAACCGCCTGCCCGGATTCACCCCGGAACTTCAGGGTGTCTACCTAATAAACGAAGGTGGTCGAACCCGCGCATATGGATACGTGCTTAAGACCTGATGCTGCGACCAAATGATTGCTCAAGGAGACATGCATGAGTGACTCGCAAACTCGATTGCCAGTTGACTTGGCGCAGCGCTTCCCGGTGCTGATTGTGGCCAACACACAGGAACATACCGACAGCATCCTGCCGCCGTTTTTCGATGCGCGGGTAAACTTCGCCGGCACCCGTGAGTATTCCTGGCACACCCCGGGCCACACTGGCGGAACTGCCTTCATGAAGACTGCAGTGGGTCGTGCGCAGACCACCACCCGCAAGCTGAGCCAGAGCGTCGACCGTATCCACTGCGACGAAGCTTGGTATGCCTAACAAAAAAGCCATTGTTGACTACCTGCTGGCGATGGCCGATTCCCCGGCGTCGAACACGACAACCATGGAGTCGAGATCGAACGCGATAGCCAAGGGCGCCCCACCTAAAAAGTCGATGTGGTCAAACAGTAAGGATTTCCCTCTTACCCGGTGGCTGGCAGTTCGTCACCGGATCAGGGTCAAACTTCGAACAGGGCAAGGAGTGTGCGATGGCTGATTCAAGCAAAAAAATGGGCCTGATCGGGCTCACCACGCTGGTAACGGTCAACATGATGGGGTCAGGCATCATCATGCTGCCCACCAATATGGCCCAACTCGGTGCTGTCTCGCTGTTGTCGTGGATTTTCACGGCGATCGGCTCGATGGCCATCGCGTACTGCTTCGCTCAGTGCGGCGTCTTCTGCTCGCGTTCCGGCGGCTTATCTGCCTACACCGAAGAAGCCCATGCCAAGTCGGGGTTCTTCCTCTGCTCCTACCTGTACTTTCTGTCCCTGGCGATCGCCAACGTCGCCGTCGCGATCTCGGCGGTGGGCTACCTGAGTGCCTTCGTGCCTTGGCTGAGCAGTGGTGCCATTCCGCTATTCGTCGGCACGGTCGCGCTGATCTGGATAACCATCATTGCCAACTTTGGTGGCCCCAACATCACCGGCAAGATCGGCGCATTCACCGTGTGGGGCGTGATCATTCCAGTGGCAGGCTTGAGCATCATCGGCTGGTTCTGGTTCGACTCAGAGGTGTTGGAGGCCGCCTGGAACCCGAACGGACTGGCGATCTCCGAGGCCATCGGCAAGGCGATTCCCCTAACCCTGTGGGCCTTCCTCGGCATGGAGTCGGCGGCCCAGGCCACCGATGCGGTGGAAGACCCCAAGCGCAACGTACCGCTGGCCTGCCTGTTCGGCACCCTGGGTGCAGCCGCGGTCTATGTGCTGTCAACCACGGTTATCCAGGGCATCATTCCTAACGCCGAGCTGGCCAACTCCTCGGCACCTTTTGCGTTGGTCTACGCCAAGATGTTCAGCCCGATGGTGGGTAACATCGTGATGGCGCTGGCGGTCATTGCTTGCGTCGGCTCGCTGTTGGGCTGGCAGTTCACCCTGGCCCAGACCGCCAAGATGACCGCCGACCAGAACCTGTTCCTCAAGCTGTTCAGCAAGGTCAACGCCAGCAATGCGCCCGTCGTCGGCATGATCGTCTGCGGCGTGCTGCAGACGATCATGGCCGTGTCGACCATCTCGCCCGACGCCGCTGCGCAGTTCAGCAAACTGGTGAGCCTGGCGGCAGTGACCAACCTGATCCCTTACATCACAGCGCTGACCGGCTTGCTGGTGATCATGCACAAAGCCCAGGTAGGACCCGCGGTGTATTCGCGCAACGTGGTGGTTTTGCTGATAGCAGTAGCCTATTCGTTGTACGCCCTGTATGCCTGCGGCAAGGATGCGGTACTGGGCGGCACCCTGGTACTCGCCTTCGGCTACCTGCTCTATGGCTTCCTCGCCAAACGTTTCGTCGACACGCCACCCGCCACCCAGGCCAGGACCGGCAATGTTTAGGCAATCACGACTGCACAGACATCTGTACTCGGGGAAACCGGACATGAACGTACCATTTGCAAAAACCACTCGACTGCTGCTTGCCTTGGTGTTCACCGCGCTGCCGATAGTGGCGAGTGCCAACACCTTGGAGCGCGTACGCGCCAGCAATTCCTTTACCTTGGGTTACGTACCAGACCTGTCGCCCTTCAGCGTTCAGGAAGGCGACAAAGCCAGCGGTTATGCCATTGATTTGTGCCTGAAGATCGCCGACAAGCTCAAGACCGAACTCAACCTGCCCAACCTGCAGGTGCGCTACCAACCCGTCACGGTTGCCGAAGAGACGAGTGCGGTGAAGCTGGGCAAGGTCGATATCCTCTGCACCCCGACCCCACCC